>NC_012914.1:6547500-6866215 GCF_000023585.1 Paenibacillus sp. JDR-2
TCCGCTCAATGTCTCCGATATTGTTAAGCGTACAGTTCTGTACCGTAACTCCCGCAAGTTCTACTGCTTCGACACGTGCTACCGGCGTGATTTTGCCCGTACGGCCAACTTCCCAAGAGACAGACTCCAGCACCGTTGCCGCTTCTTCCGCTTCAAACTTGAAGGCTACCGCCCAACGAGGGAACTTATCCGTATAGCCAAGCGCTTCGCGCGTGCGCATATCGGTAAGTTTAACGACAGCGCCATCGATTAGGAAGTCGAGCTCCAGGCGCTTCTCGGCAATCCGCAGCAATTCCTCCTGCACTTCTTCAATTGAATTGAGATACAAGGCGTACGGATTCACTTTGAACAAGTTATCCTTCAAAAACTGCTGCATCTCCCGGTGGTTCGAGAACGAAACGCCTTCCGCAAACCCGACATTATAGAAGAAAGCATTCAGTTTACGCTCCGCCGTTGTTTTCGGATTCAAGTTGCGAAGAGCGCCCGCAGCTGCATTGCGGGCATTCTTAAGCGGTTCTGCCGCCGTCTGGTTATATCGCTCCAGAACGGACAGGTTCATTATGCCTTCCCCTTGCACTTCGATAATTCCGTCTCCGAAAGGAATAGTCAGCGGTACGGAACGAATGGTCTTCACCTGTGCCAGAATTCCCTCGCCGACGGTGCCGTTGCCGCGGGTGGATGCCTGGATAAGCTGGCCGTTCTCATAGGTCAGGTTAAGGGTTAAGCCGTCGAATTTCAGCTCAATGACATAGTTGGGCTGCGGAAGAGGCTCCTCTTCCGGATGCTTCGCGTTATAGTCATTAATCGCTTTAAGAACCCGCTGATTCCAGGCCAGGAGATCTTCGGTATCCTGCGCCTTGTCGAGGCTCCATAGACGGGCCCGGTGACGGTGGGGCTCAAAGCCTTTAAGCAGTTCTCCTCCAACACGCTGCGTGGGCGAATCGGGCAGTACAACGCCAGTATCTGCTTCCAGCGCTACCAGCTCGTCGTACAGCTTGTCGTAGTCCGCGTCATTAATAGTAGGCTGGTCAAGCGTGTAATACGAATAATTATGGGCGGAGATTTCCGCCGCCAGCTCTTGCATGCGGGTCAACTGCTCAGGCGTTGCCGTCTGGTTTTCCATGGGAGGGTCCCATCCTTCCATCCATTTAGACTTTTGTTATTGGTGCAAATCCGGCCAAAAGCCGTTTGACGCCAACCGGCGCAGGGAAAGCGATTTGCAGCTCCATATCGTTGCCCGTTCCTTTGACGGAAACGATGACGCCTTCGCCCCATTTGCCGTGCGCAACCTTGTCGCCGGCAACGAAGTTCCGGTCCGCGGCATTCCCCGCGGCGGCTCCGGCGTTAGTCGCCGCTTTCGCTGCTGCGTCAAGCGGCGTGCTCACGCGCACTCCCGCACCCGATGGTCCCGCCGTGCGGGCTCCGGCGCCAGACGCGCCGAAGGACGGCGCGCGCCCTCCGCCAAAGCTGCTGCCGCTGCTGCTTCCATAGCTTGCGCGGCTTGCTCCGCCGGCAAAGCTGCCGGAGCGGCCAATCGTCCCGCCCGGCGAAGCCAATGTCTTCACGTTGTCCGGCACTTCCTGCAGGAAACGCGAAGGCAGGTTGGCACTGATGCGGCCGAAAAGAGTCCGGCTGCGCGCGCAGGTCAGGTAAAGCTGCTTCTCCGCGCGCGTTATGCCTACGTAAGCAAGGCGGCGCTCTTCCTCAAGCTCTTCGTTGTCATTCAATGCTCGGCTATGCGGGAAGATGCTCTCCTCCATCCCGATAATAAAGACAACCGGGAACTCCAAGCCTTTGGCGCTATGCATCGTCATGAGAACAACGGAATTATTGTCCGCCGGCTTCCCGTCATCATCTTTGTCCATGGAATCAATATCCGCGATAAGGGCAAGATCCGTCAGGAAAGCGACTAACGTCTTGTCTTCATTGCGCTTCTCGAAGTCCATCGTAACGGACAGGAACTCGTCGATATTTTCGAGGCGGGCAGTCGATTCAAGCGTCTTCTCGCGCTGCAGCTCAATGCGGTATTGCGACATTTCCAAAACCTTCTCCGTCAGCTCGGTTACGGACAGATAGTCGACCATTTGCGTTAAATTATCGATCATATCCCGGAACTCGTGCAGCAGACCCTGGGCACGGGCGTTTAGATCTATCCCTTGCAAATTGCCAAGCACGCTAAAGATAGACGTGCCTTGACGAACCGCTTCTTCCGCCAGCTTCGCTACCGTTGTATCGCCAATCCCCCGCTTCGGAACGTTAATAATCCGCTGCAAGCTGATATCGTCGTCAGGATTCGAGATCAGTCTTAGATATGCGAGCAAATCCTTAATCTCTTTGCGGTCATAGAACTTGATGCCGCCGACAATCTGATAAGGAATGTCCGACTTGATCAGAATTTCCTCGATTACCCGGGACTGGGCGTTGGTGCGGTACAGAATCGCATGGTCATCGTACCTGCGGCCGCTTTTCACGTTTTTGCTGATCGTGCCGGTTACGAAATACCCTTCATCATGCTCGGAGTCGGCCTGGTACAAGGTAATCATGTCGCCTTCCCCCTGATCGGTCCACAGCTTCTTCGGCTTGCGGCCCGTGTTCAGCTTGATGACGGCATTTGCCGCTTCCAGAATGTTTGCCGAAGAACGATAGTTCTGCTCGAGCATAATGGTACGGGCTTCCGGATAGTCATCCTCAAAGTTCAGGATGTTCGTAATGTCCGCTCCGCGCCAGCGGTAGATCGACTGGTCGCTGTCGCCGACAACGCAAATGTTATGATGCTTGTCAGCCAGCATACGGCAAAGCATGTATTGCGCACGGTTCGTATCCTGATACTCATCCACATGGATATAACGGAATTTGTTCTGGTAGAACTCCAGCACTTCCGGCATTTCCTTGAACAGTTGAATCGTCGTCATGATGAGATCGTCAAAGTCCAGCGAGTTGTTGCTTTTCAGCCGCTTCTGGTACATCTTAAATACTTTCGCCACAATATCGGTAAAATAGTCGCCTGTCTTCTGCTCGTAACGCTCCGGCGTAATCAGCTCGTTTTTCGCGCCGCTGATTTCAGCCTGAACAGCTTTAGGCTCAAACTTTTTCACGTCGATATTAAGCTCTTTCATGCAATTGCGGATAACCGACAGCTGGTCTGCTGAATCCAGAATCGAGAAATTAGAAGTAAAGCCGATACGATCGATATCTCTGCGAAGAATCCGAACGCACATGGAGTGGAAAGTAGAGACCCAAATATCCTGACCGGTAGGGCCGATCAGCGCCGCCACCCTCGCTTGCATCTCCCTGGCCGCTTTGTTGGTAAAGGTAATGGCTAGAATACTCCAAGGCGCAACCCGCTTCTTCTCGATTAAATAGGCGATACGGTGAGTAAGCACGCGGGTCTTGCCGGATCCCGCTCCCGCCATGATAAGCAATGGTCCATCCGTCGCCTGAACGGCATCCCTCTGCGGAGGGTTCAGCTTCTGTACGGCTTGATCAATATTTATCGGATTAAACATAAATGTACTCCTTATTTATAAGTTCTGTTCGCATTTGTTCGCTTCTTACTGATAGTGTAGACAACGGCCAGTAATGTGTCAATTTGCAAATAAAAAGCTATTCCTAAAGCTTGTTATTACGCTCTCGGAATAGCTCTGCGATGCCCTGCATCTCTTGGAAAAGCTTCTATCTTCAGCTTGCTTCGCGCAAGCTTTGTTCATTCATCCCCGCGCTGCGGCACGGACAGCCTCCACCGTCGACAGCGCCGCTTCCAGATCGGTATAGATGACATTGCCAACCACAATCGTATCGGCAACCTGAGCAGCCTGCTCAGCGGTATCGGCATTATGAATGCCTCCGCCGTAAAAGAGCTGCGCCCCTTGAGCCGCATCCTTCGCCGCGCGGACCAAGGCCATATCGCCGAACCGTCCGCTGTACTCGATATAAATGACCGGAAGATGCATCAGCCTTGCGCCCATTCGGACATGGGCTACCAAAGCCGTCTCGTCCAGCTCTGTGTCGGCGCCTGTTACAGCAGCAGCCGTCGCTTCGCTGTTTAGGATAATATAGCCCTGCGAAGCGGTCTCTTCCCACGGTACAAAGGAGCCGTATTCCTTAAGCCCTTCGATCTGCCGGCCTATGATCCATTCCGACTTGTCCGTATTGAGGACAATCGGGACAAAATAACCGTCAAAGCCGGGAACGGCCCCGTCTAGGGTCGAAACCTCGAGGGCGCAATCAACCTCATAGCGGCGGATGCGCGCCATGAGGTCAACCGTATTTTCAAACGTAACGCCGCTGGAGCCGCCAACTATGATCGCATCGGTTCCGGACATACAGATGGCATCTAATGCTTCATCCGATATTTCCTTCTCCGGATCTAATTTGAACACATGTCTCCAGCCGCTGTACCATGCTCCACTCATAAAGGCGGTTCTCCTTATTTCACGAGCTGCCCGCGCGTAACGCCGAGCTGATTCGTTGCTTTTAACGTTTTCCATACCTTTGTGCCGCTAATGCGGCCATCCAGCGCGTCACGGTACAAGCCAAGCACTTCGCGCACTTTGTCCCCGGTCTCTTCCAAGAACTCAACGCGGTAGGAAGGTACGCCAAGCTCCATAAAGTTACGGATATATTCGGCGCCCGATTGCTCGATTGCGTTGTACACCGTATTGCGGCAGCCTTCGTCTACGCGTACCGGATGGGACATCCCGATCCGGTCCTGCAGGGATGCGCGATGATCCTCGCAAGGACGTCCGCAGTTTGTATAGTCGGTACCTTCGCTCATGAACGTGCAATATACGCAATGCTCGGTATGGAACATCGGCAGATGCTGCTGAATAACGACTTCCAGACGCGATGTGTCGGATTGTTCGAGCATATCGACCATCTGCTGAATGTTCAGGTCATAGGACGGGGTAATAAGATCCAGACCCGATTCCGCAAAGACTTCAACGGCTTTATGATTCGCTACGTTAAGCGAGAAATCGCCGATCAGCTTAGGAAACGGCTTGCCCGGGTTCTCCGCGCGCGCACGCAGGTAGTAGTATAAAGCACCTGTATTGCGGATAAGCACGGCATCCGGCTGGAGCTTCAATATATTCGCATGGTAGCCGTTCTCCCCCGGCATATGAATACGCGGCGTAGCCAGCGCAATCGGCTTGCCCGCACGTCTAGCCACTTCAATTGCCGCAGGGAACTGCTTAATAAATTCAAAATCCGCATAAATCATCTCGACATTCATTTGAACAGCTGCTTCAACCTGCTCCAGATTGCGGCAGAGAGCCGTTAACCTCGGATTGGATACCTGTTCTTTGGATGTCTTCGCTTTTGCGATTGCGTTTGGCGCATCGTCAAGCGGATCGATCATATGCTTCACGTATACCGGCGGTTTTGGACGTTCGCCTGACAGCTTCTCGACTGCTTCACGGCGCATCCGGTTCAGTTCGCGTACAGGCACGATAACATCGCCCTCAAGCGCAACCTCCAGTTGATCCAGCTGATAGAGCGAGCCGCCAAGACGGCCAAGCTGGTCTTCAAGCAGCGCAGCGTCCATTGGACGTTTATTCGCCTGTTCCAGCATAAGCTCGGATTCAACTGCAATGGTGACTCCTTTTTGGACATCCGTCCACCAGGTACGAAGCGGTTCGCCGACGGCACCCGTTACTTTCAGATGCAGAGGGAATACGCGGTACGGCTTCTCGGTCTCGAATGTCGTACGCAGTCTCTTGTCGAGCGCAGGGTCATTGGTCTTCCAGATCTTATCGCCGACATGAACCTTTCGCAGGTCTACGTCATTACGTCCGGCAACCAGCTCAAGAAGAGTACCTTCCATCGCTTCGCCATCGATCTTCTGGCCATGACGGCGCAGGTCGTAGACACGTCCGCCCTCTTCCTTCTTGGTTGGATCGCCAGCGTCAAATACGATACCGTCACCGCGCTTCAGCGGGGCTTCCAGGCGAATCGTTACCGCATCGCGCAATATCCGTTCTACGCGGCCCAGATAAACGCCGCGGCTTTTCGGGAAGGTTCCGTCTACCAGCTGCTTGTTGTTTGTTCCTTTCAAGAAGCCATGGGTGAAGCCGCGGGAGAAGCTTTGCTGAAGCTCGCGAACTTCCTCCTTCGAAGGACCCGTCAGGTCACCGGCAAAATAGCTGTCAATCGCGCGGCGGTATTTGCTCACTACGTTAGCTACATATTCCGGGCTTTTCAGACGTCCCTCAATTTTAAAAGAAGTTACGCCCGCTTGTATCAATTCCGGTATCAGGTCGATAGCCGCCAGATCTTTCGGAGATAATAAATAAGCGACATCGCCCATCGGCTTATGCTCTCCGTCTACCATCAGATCATAAGGAAGTCGGCAGGCCTGTGCGCATTCCCCGCGGTTCGCGGAACGGCCGCCCCACATTTCCGAGGTCAAGCATTGGCCCGAGTACGATACGCAAAGCGCACCATGCACGAATACTTCCATCGGAAGCTTCGCCTGCTCACCGATCTTTTGAATTTGCTTCAGGTTATTCTCACGGCCAAGAACGACGCGTTCCATGCCAAAAGGCTTCGTGAATTCTACCGCCTCAGGCGATGTAATCGTCATTTGCGTCGAACCGTGAATCGGGAAATCCGGAGACAGCTCGCGAATCATTTTCACAAGACCCAAGTCCTGCACGATTACCGCATCCACGCCGGCATTAATACACATCTCTATCAATTGCTTCGCATCGCGAAGCTCGTCTTCAAATACGAGAATATTAAAGGTCAGGAAACCTTTTACGCCATAGGTATGAAGAAACGCCATAATCTCCGGCAGTTCTTCGCTCCGGAAATTGTTTGCGCGTGCACGGGCATTAAACTTTTCTACGCCAAAAAAAATGGCATCCGCGCCGTTGGCCACTGCTGCGCGCATGCAATCCCAGTCACCGGCAGGAGCCAGCAGCTCGATATCCCCTCGTTTTATATCAATCGTCATACGACATTCATTCCTCCATTTGTAAACCTGCTATTGCTAGTTTATCAAACCGCGGCATCAGATGCCACCACCCAATACTGGCAGGGAAGAGAAAAGAAGCCGATTCTCTTGGATGAGAACCGGCTTCTTTCACTTATAAGTCCTGATTATTGGAATTTGATCGATTGGACGATCTTATCAAAGCCATTCAAAGCACTGGTTGTTGCATTCGAGTCATTGATAGCAAACACGAACAACAGCGTGTTCCCTTTGCTTTGGACAAAGTATAACACTTCGGTAATCGGCAGTCCGGATTCTGTTACTTCATGAACGGTAAATTTACCAACGGATAAGTTGCCCACATAGATGGAGGAACTATTGGAAACCGTGATTCCCTGCTGCTGCAGCCCTTGTTGAACCGCTCTGTTCGCTACGCCGGCATCTGTATCCTCGTATGCTTGAATATTCATGCTGCCATAGTCGCCAAGATACGTTACCGTCTCTTGGTTAAAGTCAGTGTCGACGCCTAACCAATATGAAGGCAGGTCAATCGAGTAGCCATATTTACTGCTTGTTTTTGTAACGACTTGCGTACGGTCGATGTTATCGTACTCATCTTCGATTTGGCCGTAATTCTTTTCTACGTAAGCCGTGTCGATATCTACTGTAGCCATCGTAGACTTGAACAACGCATCGCCTTTAGCGCCAAGATTCGTATCATAGGTAAAATGAACCGAATAACGATAGTTGCCTGCAACCAGGTAAACTTCATTAACGGTAACCCAAGTCTTCAAGTCATAGCTGTAATCGTAAGTCAAAACTTGCGCATTGCCGTCTTTCATAGTAATAGAAGAAACCTTTTCGTTCTTAATATAATTCGGCAGGAAGTCATTATGAAGCTGCTGTTGCATGCGGGAAAGCCACTGGTCTACTGTATCTCCCGTCTGCAGAGAGGAGATTGCGAAGGAGAAGTAGCCGTCTTCGCTTACATACAGAGGGGTCGAGCTGTCTTTCACGCCGTACCATCCAGCTGGCAGCTTAAGCGAAAGGCCAAATTCCTTGTTATTGATGGACATAAGGCCATCTTTAACTTTAGTGATATCTTTAATCGCGTTATCCGCTTTGTTGAAGGATGGCGTAAAGCTGTCCAACAACGACTGATACGGATCAAGGGCAGTCTTTTCGGTTCCAACTACGCCTACCATTACGAAATAAAGCGTTTCGCCTTTTTGAATAGCCCGGTATTCGAACAGCATACCTTGCTTCGATGATCTTGTTACCATTTTTTCGAAGCTTTGGCCGTTAACCGTGATGCTGCGTTTGTCGACAACTACTTCATCGCTGTACATCCAGTCCACGGTAATTTTATCGCGGATTTCATTGGTGGTCAGAACATCCGACGAATGCTCCGTCGATACAATGACGCTGGATTTGCTGGTAGTGCTGCCCCATTCCGCATAAGTTCCGTCATCGCTTTGTTGAATAAGCACAAGACCTGGCGGATAATTCATTGTCCAGCCGTAGTAGCTGTCGCCGAATTTGGTTTTGCCATAGTCAGGGTCCAGGTTAGTCGAACCACCGCCCGAATTACTATTGCCGGATTGAGCAAGAGTACCGGTGATTACGATTTCATTGGTTTTCTTATCTTTGCCGATCTTCGCGCCAAAGGCCTCAACGATTACGCGTACTGGAACCATCGTTGTACCTTTGATTACAACTGGAGCAACCGCAACCGTCTGGTCTTTACCGTTTACTTTTACGGTTTTGCTGCCAATCGTTACGACTACGGTCTTATTGTTATAAGTCAGCGTTATAATTTTGTTGTCTTGCAGCTTCAGCTTAGCTCCAAATGCCTTCGTAATAATGCTGAGCGGCACCATGGTTGTGCCTGCTTTCTCGAATGGAGCCACTACAGATGATTGTTTACCGTTAATCGTAACGGTTGAGCTGTTTGTTTTGAGGCGGATTTCTACGTTACCGCTCGCAGAGTCTGCTGCAAAAGCCGCTGCCGGCACGATCGTTACGACCAGCAGTACCGCTAACAGCATAAACATAAATCTTTTCATCTTCATTCTCTCTACTCTCCCTATTTATAACGGAATAAAAGATTAAGCCGTTGTTAGCGTCAGTTTACGGGTAACCAAATCGCCATCCATCATCATTGTTACTTCAATCTGTTGGCCGGGTAAATACGATTTCAAAAGCTCGTTCACTTCTACAATAGAAGAAATCTGATGGCCTGCTACGGAATACAGCACATCGCCAACCTGAATGCCAAGCTTCTTGGCCGAATCCGATTTGATTGAGGTAACGGTTAAACCGTCATCGGTTGGCAATCCAACGATGGCCGCGTAGCTCTCTTCCAGCCCTATTCCAAGGGAGGAGCGCTTCACGTAGCCGTACTTGAAGAAATGTCCCGTTACGTACGATACGGTATCCACCGGAATCGAGAAGCCCATGTTATCGATGCCCTCATCCACGAATTTCATGGAATTGATGCCGATCACTTCGCCCTTCATATTCACGAGCGGACCGCCGCTGTTCCCCGGGTTAATCGCGGCATCCGTCTGCAGCAGACGGTAATAAGAAGATACTGAACGGTTCATGCCGCTTAGTACGCCGGTTGTTGCCGTGTTGCGAAGCGAGAAAGAGACAGGCGTGCCGATTGCAATAACCGTCTCGCCGACTTTTGCTTGCAGCGGCGATGCCGCAAACTTCGCTACCGGCAGCTTGGTCGCGTTGATTTTGACGAGCGCCAGGTCGCTTACTTCGTCGACATTGCTTCTTTTCCCGCTATACTGCTTGCCGTCCGCGGTTACAACCGTAATGTTGGTCAAGTCTTTTACAACATGGGCATTGGTCAAAATCCAGCCGTCCGCTTTCATAATAACGCCTGTCCCATGTGCCAAAACATAGCGCTGGTCGCCGCCATCCGCCGGCTTGCCGATGATTCCTACAACGGAAGGTGAGACTTTGCTGACGACAGACGGTACATCTGCCGGAGGAGTGTAGGTATAGGTCTTGGATGATGCATCGTAAGCACCCGTACCTCCCAAAGTACCCGTCAGCGACGATGCCTTGACGTACACCTCTCCGTTAATCTTGGTCGCGCTCATTTTCATTGTTCCGGGACTTGTTGCCGTTCCCGCTGCAAACGCTGAACCGGCTACCAACAGCCCTCCCGTTAGGACGATGGCGCCTGCGCGAAGCATACTACGTTTCACTCTATCACTCTCCCAGATCCAATCAAAAACGAGAATCCATTTATAGGAAACACGTTCTAAATGTATCATGCCAAAGCACTAGACAACAAGAAGAATTTGTAAAATATAAATCTAAATATAAAGTAAAAAAACAGGCTATAAAACCATTTCTTTTCTCATGATTAAAAATCCAAAAATACGACAAAATTTAACGCTTTATTCAATTAAATTTGACGTGATTTTCAAGGCTTATCGCAAGCGGAATGCACAATCTTGTCGGGCGGGGAGAATGCTTTCATTTGAATTGCCTAGTTTGTATGCGATTTTGGTTTTTCTTTCGCAAAAATGAGGTATACGCACAACTAGAATGCTATAATAGGGACAGCCAAACCTTAGGAGGTAATATTAATGAAATTAGGCGTATTTGCCGTACTTTTCTCGCAAAAACCATTTGAAGAAGCACTCGACTATATCGCTGCCAAAGGTCTTGAGGCGGTAGAGCTTGGTACAGGCGGCTACCCTGGCAACGCGCATTGCGATCCAGATACATTGCTTGCCGACGCAGGCAAATTGAAAGCGTTTAAACATGCGGTAGAATCGCGTGGACTGATGATCAGCGCACTTAGCTGCCATGCTAACCCGCTTCACCCGCAAAAAGCGATTTCCAGCGCGGATGACGCTACTATCCGTAAAACAATTGAGCTGGCTAACCGCCTTGAAGTACCGGTTGTAAATACTTTCTCCGGCTGCCCTGGCGACCATGAGGATGCAAAATATCCAAACTGGCCGGTTGCTCCATGGCCAAACGATTTCCAAGAAATCCTTGCTTGGCAATGGGAGAAAAAAGTTATTCCATATTGGTCTGAAATCGGCGGTATCGCTGAGCAAAACGGCGTTAAAATCGGCCTCGAGCTGCATGGCGGCTTCTCCGTTCACACGCCTGCTACCCTGCTTCGTCTTCGCGAAGCTGCTGGCAAAGCGATTGGCGCTAACCTTGACCCATCCCATATGTGGTGGCAAGGCATTGACCCTGTTGAAGCGATCAAAATCCTGGGCCGCGAAAACGCGATCCATCACTTCCATGCGAAGGATACTTCGATTGATTTCAACAACGTGAACAAACACGGCGTAACGGACATGCAGTCTTACACACTGATGCTGGACCGCGCTTGGCAGTTCCGCTCCGTTGGCTTTGGCCACGATCTGAAAACTTGGGCAGACATTATCAGCACTTTGCGTCTCGTTGGCTACGACTACGTTGTCAGCATCGAGCATGAAGACGGCTTGATGTCCGTTGAAGAAGGCTTCTCGAAAGCTGTTCAAAACCTGCAGCAAGTTCTGATTAAAGAGCCTGTTGGCGATATGTGGTGGGTATAATTCGGATTGGTTAATTGAGATTCGCTGCGCAAAAGTATGTTTCTTCCGAGCTGTTGACCGTGGATTTCTTCGAATATAACCGCTTAGCGGTTGAAATCCCCCGGTCAAAGGCGAACACTCCGTTTCTCCAGAATCATACTTTCGCTCCGCTCATACAAAAACCATCGAATTAATGAGGAAAACAGTAAAACAGCCTGCCTGGCTTATGCCGGGCAGGCTGTTTTTGCATGCGATAAAGATAAAGGCTAGGAAAGCGTCTCCCACTTGGCCCACATCTCCGGTGGATTAAGCTCGTAGATTTCGTTCTCCCGGAACATGAACTGGTGCATAATAAATTCACGGCGGATTGTCGCGAAATCCTGGTGGAAGCCTTTAATGAATTCATTGAGCTCCTTCTCCGTGTATTTGCGCCCCTTCTCCAGCTTGGAGACCATATACTCGAGTACGATAAGCTTCTTCTTAAGCTGCGCCGGAATGGACTTCAGTTGACCCGTAGCAGCGAAGAAGTTCTTGATCACGGACTGCCTTACACGCTCAAATTCCTCGTTCATTTGTTCTTCTCCTCCTTTCTGATTAGATGTCCGATAGATCAAATTAGCTGCAGCGTTAGAGCCATTCTTAATGAAGTAATCATTAAGCGAGAAATAAATGGTGTTCTTCTCTCTCCGTTCATTAATTAAGCTTGCTTCACGAAGCTTGGCCGCGTGATGTGTGACGGTAGCCGGTGTTACGCCAAGCTTCTCTGCCAATACCTGCCCGTTGAGTTCTCCGTCTGCCAGCAGGATGAGAAGGCGGATACGTGTTGGATCCGCTAATGCTTTATGGTAGTTCACTACCTTATCTAATTGCATGGAATCTTCACTTCCTTTCATTTAACTAATTTAACGAATATCTAATTAGATGATTATTAAATAAGATGATAAAGGATCACCTGACGAATGTCAATTGGCAAACTAAAAAGCACCGGCCCATTTTCCTCTCGGATCATGAACTGGCGCTTATAAATGTATAAAGCCTGCCGGCGAGCCGGCAGGCCTTGTATTTATGCCATCCAAACTTTAAAAATCATAATGTAGTCTATGTAAAGAAACAAAAGCAACGCGATCGTCGTGAATCCGATTGCAAAAACATTTTTCTTAGAGCGAGCTTTTACTAAACGTACAAAGCCAATCAAGATTAAAATGGTGAACGCAAGCATAAACCAGTCAAATGTATTGATGTTGCTGGTTGATTTAGCTGCTTCCTCTGCTGCCAAAAACATCGAGTGACCCCCTTTTATTCGCACGTAGCCTATATTACCTCTATGTTATCTTCAAGTGGCAAATCATGCAAGTCCGATTCAGATTTCGTAACAAGTTTGTCACGTTTTCCCACATTTGTTCTTAAAAACGTGTCTTACCAAGTATACTCTGCAAGTTAATTTGTCCAATTCTGCCCTTATTTATTACTAAACATACAAAGAGAGACTCTTCTCATGTCGGATAAGAAGAGTCTCTCTTTGCCTTACGCTTACTCCACGGCGCCTGCCGCTACGCTTTCTTCGACTGCACGATGCCTGTTCACCGTACGTTCGCGGTCGCGTTCCATAATTGGCTTCAGATACTTGCCTGTATA
Organism: Paenibacillus sp. JDR-2; assembly: GCF_000023585.1. NCBI lineage: Bacteria > Bacillati > Bacillota > Bacilli > Caryophanales > Paenibacillaceae > Paenibacillus > Paenibacillus sp. JDR-2. The sequence goes on from NC_012914.1 coordinate 6,560,626, forward strand.
GGAGCCTGTTACCTTAACAACATCCTCAGGGGCACCCGATGCAACAATGGTACCTCCGCCATTACCGCCTTCCGGTCCAAGATCGATCAGATAATCGGCTGTTTTGATCACATCGAGGTTATGCTCGATAACAAGGACGGATTCGCCGGAATCAACGAGACGATGCAAGACTGTAAGAAGACGGTCGATATCATCGACGTGAAGACCTGTTGTTGGTTCGTCCAAAATGTACAACGTCTTACCGGTACTGCGACGGTACAGCTCGGAAGCCAGCTTCACGCGCTGCGCTTCACCGCCGGACAAGGTTGTCGCCGGTTGGCCCAAGGTCATATAGCCTAGACCGACATCAAGCAGAGTCTGCAGCTTCCGGTGGATACGAGGAATGTTCTCGAAGAACTTGGTTGCGTCTTCGATCGTCATCTCCAGCACCTCGGCAATGTTTTTACCCTTGTACTTCACTTCCAGGGTCTCACGGTTATATCGCTTGCCTTTGCAAATCTCGCAAGGGACATACACATCCGGCAGGAAGTGCATCTCAATCTTGATAATACCGTCGCCTCTGCATGCTTCACAGCGGCCGCCCTTTACATTGAAGCTGAAGCGGCCTTTCTTGTAGCCGCGAACCTTCGCTTCATTTGTTGTGGAGTAGAGATCACGTACATCATCAAATACTCCCGTGTAAGTAGCCGGATTGGAACGAGGCGTACGGCCAATCGGAGATTGATCAATATCAATAACCTTCTCCAAATGCTCAAGACCGCGTAATTCCTTGTATTCGCCTGGACGCACCTTCGCCTTGTTCAGGTCACGGGCCAGCGTCTTATACAGAATCTCATTCACGAGTGTAGATTTACCCGAACCGGATACGCCGGTAACAGCCGTAAAGATACCTAGCGGGATCTTCACATTAACGCCGCGCAGGTTATTTTCCTTGGCGCCGCGGATCTCCAGCCACTTTTCACCAGTCTTACGGCGCTCAAGCGGAACCTCGATAAACTTCTTCCCGCTCAAATACTGGCCGGTCAGAGAGTTATCGTCCTTCATAATTTCCTCAGGACTTCCCTCGGCGGTTACCATTCCCCCATGAATACCTGCACCAGGCCCGATATCAATAATATAATCGGCGGCAAGCATCGTATCTTCATCATGCTCGACGACAATTAGCGTATTGCCCAGGTTGCGCATATGTTCCAGAGTCTCGATAAGACGGTCGTTATCGCGTTGATGCAGACCAATGCTTGGCTCGTCCAATATATACAGAACGCCCATCAGACTGGAACCAATCTGCGTAGCGAGACGAATCCGCTGTGCCTCTCCGCCGGATAAGGTGCCTGCGGCACGGCTCATCGACAAATATTCGAGGCCAACGTTCACAAGGAAGCCTAGACGGCTGTTGATCTCTTTCAGAATGAGTTGAGCGATCTTCAGCTCTTTTTCGTTTAATGTAAGGGAATCAAAGAAACGCTGCGCCTCGCCAATAGATAACGAAGTCACAAAGGAAATATTCTGTTCGTTAATCGTAACGGCAAGGCTTTCTTTCTTCAGACGATGGCCTTTGCAGGTCCCGCATGGCTTTGCGCTCATATAAGCTTCAATATATTCGCGGATACCTTCGGAAGCCGTCTCCCGGTAGCGGCGCTCCAGATTATGAACAATTCCCTCGAAAGGAACATAAGCTTCCTTCCGGTGGCCGAAGTCGTTCTCATACAGGAACCGTACACGCTCTCCGCCCGTACCGAACATCAGCGTCTTCATCTGATCGGCTGTCAGATCCGATACCGGCACATCCTGCGGAATATTGTAGTGCTGGCACACTGCGCTCAGGAATTGCGGGTAATAATTCGACGTACTTCCCGCCCAAGCTTCGAACGCCCCTTCATTTATGGCTTTGCTCAGATCCGGAACAAGCAGGTCCGGGTCAACAATCATCTTCACGCCAAGACCGTCACAATCCGGGCAGGCACCATACGGACTATTGAAAGAGAACATACGAGGAGCCAGCTCCTCAATGCTAAATCCGCATACCGGACAAGCCAGGTTGGAGCTGAACAGCAGCTCCTCTTGGTCAATAATATCAACAATAACACGACCGTCAGCCAGCTTCAGCGCGGTTTCCAAGGAATCCGCCAACCGGCCTTGAATATCCGCCTTCACCACGATACGGTCAATAACCACTTCAATATTATGCTTCTTGTTCTTCTCAAGCTCGATTTTCTCGCTAAGCTCCCGAAGCTCGCCATTTACCCGGACGCGGACATAACCTTGTTTCTGGATATCGGCAAACAGCTTGGTATGCTCGCCCTTCCTGCCTGAAATAAGCGGAGCCAGAATCTGCAGCTTCGTCCTCTCCGGATATTCCATAATACGGTCAACCATCTGCTCAACGGTCTGCGAAGTAATCTCGATGCCATGATCCGGGCAATGCGGTCTTCCGACCCGTGCAAAGAGCAAACGCAAATAATCGTAAATTTCCGTTACCGTGCCAACCGTCGACCGCGGGTTACGGCTTGTTGTCTTTTGGTCAATGGAGATCGCCGGAGACAAGCCGTCAATGGAATCAACATCCGGCTTCTCCATCTGCCCGAGAAACTGCCGGGCATAAGCGGACAACGACTCTACGTATCTGCGCTGGCCTTCGGCATAAATCGTATCGAAAGCAAGCGAGGATTTACCGGAGCCGCTTAGTCCCGTCAGCACGACAAATTTGTCGCGGGGTATGGTAACATCGATATTTTTCAAATTGTGGGCTCTAGCCCCTTTGATTACAATCTTGTCACTAGCCACTTCTTACGTTCCTCCCATTCCTTGTCTCTAGCCCATCTCCGCTTTCAGTTCCAGCAAAGCGTCACGCAGCTCTGCGGCTCTCTCGAACTGCAGGTTCTTCGCCGCGTCCTTCATCTCGGCTTCCAGCCTTTGCAGCAAAGCCTGGCGTTCCTTCTTCGACATCTTCTCGGAGCCTACGCCAGTCAGATATTCCGACTTCTCCTCGGCCACTTTCGTTGCCTTTATATCATCATGCACTTTCTTGCGGATCGTCTGCGGCGTAATCCCATGCTCTTCGTTATAAGCAATCTGGATGGCCCGGCGGCGCTCCGTCTCCTTAAGTGCCTTATCCATGGAATCGGTAATCTTATCCCCGTACATGATAACTCGGCCATCACTATTACGCGCAGCCCTGCCAATCGTCTGAATCAGAGAGCGTTCGGAACGAAGGAAGCCTTCTTTGTCCGCATCCAGTATGGAGACAAGCGATACCTCCGGTAAATCGAGACCTTCCCTTAGCAGGTTAATACCCACCAGCACATGGAACGTACCAAGGCGCAAATCCCGAAGAATCGCAATCCGTTCCAGTGTCTTGATATCAGAGTGCAGATAACGCACTTTAATGCCAATCTCTTTGAAATAATCCGTGAGATCCTCGGCCATCTTCTTCGTCAGCGTGGTGACAAGGACACGTTCATCCTTGGCTATCCGGTCTCGAATCTCGACTAGCAAATCATCGATTTGCCCTTTCGTCGGACGCACCTCAATAATCGGATCAAGCAGGCCTGTCGGACGGATAATCTGCTCAACCATCGTTGGACAGTGTTCCAGCTCATAAGGTCCAGGTGTCGCCGACACATAGATTTGCTGTTTGGATTTCCCCTCGAATTCCTCGAAGCGCAGCGGACGGTTATCGAGCGCGGACGGCAGACGGAAGCCGTGGTTCACGAGCATTTCCTTCCGCGCGCGGTCACCGTTGTACATAGCCCTAATCTGCGGCAGGGTAACGTGTGATTCGTCAATGACGATCAGCATATCGTCCGGAAAATAATCCATCAGGGTATACGGCGTTGCCCCGCGTTCCCGGAAGGTCAGCGGCCCCGAATAGTTCTCGATGCCAGAGCAGAAGCCCATCTCCGCCATCATCTCAAGGTCATAACGGGTACGCTGCTCCAGCCGTTGCGCCTCCAGCAGCTTACCTTCTTCCCGCAGCTCCGCAAGACGTTCCTCCAGCTCTCGCTCAATATTGCCAAGCGCAACCTTCATCGTTTCTTCATGGGTAACGAAGTGAGATGCCGGGAATATAGCAACATGATCGCGTTCGCTTACGATCTCGCCAGTAAGCACGTCGATTTCCGTAATCCGTTCAATCTCATCGCCAAACAACTCGACCCGGATCGCCCGTTCATTATTGGCCACCGGGAAAATCTCTACTATATCACCGCGTACGCGGAACGTACCACGGATAAAGTTAATGTCATTGCGCTGGTACTGAATATCCACAAGCTTATGAAGAATCGTATCTCGGGACTTCTCCATGCCTACCCGCAGCGACAGGACCAGACTGCCGTACTCGGAAGGCGAACCGAGGCCGTAAATACAGGATACGCTCGCTACGATAATGACGTCCCTGCGTTCGAACAATGAACTGGTCGCGGAGTGGCGCAGCTTGTCGATCTCATCATTAATGCTGGAATCCTTCTCAATGTAGGTGTCTGTAGACGGAATATAAGCCTCAGGCTGAAAATAGTCATAATAGCTGACAAAATAACTTACCGCATTGTCCGGAAAAAACTCCTTAAACTCGCTGCACAGTTGTGCCGCGAGCGTCTTGTTATGCGCAATGACCAGCGTTGGCCGGTTAAGCTCCGCTATCGTGTTGGCAATCGTATACGTCTTGCCCGTACCTGTCGCACCAAGCAGAGTCTGTTTGGCTTCTCCGTTATTCACGCCTTCAACAAGTTTCCTGATAGCTCCCGGCTGATCGCCCTGCGGCGTGTAGTCGGACTTTAATTGGAATAATTGCTCTGATATCTCATTCACTTGCGTCATCCACCCCGTTTCCCTTACTCATCAATCATTATAGTCAATATATATAAGCGTAAACGGCTTCTCCCTTCCTGGAACTTTGAAGAAGCAGCAACCGTCTCGCTTCGAAATCGTTAAGCATACAGCATATCCGAATGTGTGTTCCCCTCTATTATAGACGTCCGGAGAGGCTGATGCAAACATAAAATCAAAGGGCTTTCCCTAAGCAGCCGCCCAGGAAAAGCCCCGTTTCTATTTAAACATTCAAAGTACCCGGACGCTCTTCGTCTTCCGTATAAACGCGGCCGCTGCGCTTTGCCGTCCTTGCGCGGCGCAAAAGATCCATCAGCGTGGCTGGTTCTGCCGAAGCATAATAGGTCGCCCGCTCATCAGGAGATAAGATAACCCCGAGCTGATGATGCTCCCCTTCATAACGGGCCCGCTGAACAAACTTGATCTCGCCTTCTCTGTTCAGCACCTCCAGCTTGTACATCGCCGAGTTGTTCTGCAGCGCCTCATGAAGATCTTCTTTCGTGTACACCCTGGCGCCATTCACCTTCGAAATAATCTCGCCGGCATACAGCTTCATCGCCTCAGCCGGCGTACCCGGCACGATACCCAGAATACGCAAGCCGCGCTGATCATTCACGTACAGCGGGCTTTGCGTGGACTCCACCGCACGGCTGCGCCAGATGATCGCTTCGTGCAGCAGCAGCGAACATAAGGCAGCTACCGGCAGCAGAGCCGGCTGCCACCAAGCGAGAAGCGCCGCGCCGGTCAGCAGCAGGCTGTACCACATGAGCCCTTTTGCCGCATGTCGCGCTTTGGCCTCAGGCAGCATCGCGCGCGTCATCTCGCTGAAACCGATAATCATCGGCAAAGCCACAACCGTCCAGCCTTGCGTCCAGTCGCCGCCGAATAAAGGCGTCCAAGGCAGATCAACAACCGATGTTCCTCCGGCTGCCGGTACAAGAAGCAGCATCGGAACCGGCCAGAAGCCCTGCAGCATATAGCCTCCCACAAGCTTCCCCCGCTTCCCTTCCAGGAAGAGCGGAGTTGCAAGCTTGTTCCCCTGTCTCCTGACAAGGAAAGCTTCTACCAGATGGAGCAGCGCTACCAATACGAAAACCCCCGGCATATCGAGTCCGGCTAGCGAATTCGCCGCGTCTCCAAGCCATCCGTCACTATTTTCGAGCGAAGTAAAACCAACGATCCATTGCAGAAGCGCCAGTGCTCCCGCTCCGTAGGCAAAGCACAGATAGCGGATTCGGAACAAAAGCAGCACAACCGCCGAACCCCATAGCCATAAGACAGCGTCGCCGGTTAAGGTTATGCCGATAAAGGCGCCGGCAACGGAGGCAAGCACCCCGGCTGCAAGCCCGGCCAGCATCGCTTTGGCCACCAATCGCGGCCAGATGTGCAGCCTTACGGCAAACATCCGTCTTTCCAGACTGATCTGTCTCGTATACTGAAGAATAATAAATAATACCGCAATATAATAAAAAGGCTGCGCCAGCAAATGTACAAACGCCTTGCCGAACTGTTCTAGTAAAGCATTGGCTGCATCCAATCGCCACACTCCCATCCTGATCCAAAATAAAAGGCTGACTCCGCTTAAGAGCCAGCCTTTTATAAATTCGCCGTTTCCTCTTTATTTCCTGCTGACCGCCTGGATTGCTTCCAGCAGCTGTTTATCGTTCTTCTGATCTTTAATCCATTTCACTACGGCCTGCTCCAAAGAAGCCGCTGTCTTCGTGTCGATCTCGCCTGTAACGGGAAGTCCGGAAGCGTTCTGGAAATCCTTAACGGCCTGTTCAGTCGAAGCGTTATAATAGCCGTCCTCCCGTTGCGTCGCGTAACCAAGGCCGGACAGCATTACCTGCGCGTTCCGAATCTGCTCGCCCAGCATATCCTTGCGCAGGGTCTCCGTCAATGTAAGCCTTGCTACCGTATACAGCTTCGGCGGCTGTACTTCCACGGTTGGCTTGATGCCCTTCTGATGAATCCAATTGCCGTCCGGCGTGAGCCATTTCGCAATGGTCATTTTCACCAGGCTGCCATCCCCAAGCGTCTTGTTATAGCTGACCTGCACCGTTCCTTTTCCGTATGAGGTTTCCCCGACTAGAATAGCCGCTGCCCGCTCCTGCAGAGCGCCGGCGAGAATCTCGGAGGCACTTGCGCTGCCTTTGTTCATCAGCACGGCAATCGGATACGTTTTGCCGCCGCCTTGCGAGTTTGTTTTCTCGCGGTGGCCGTCGCGGTCTTCGACCTGCACGATCGTTTCGCCCTTCGGAATGAACTGCTGCGCGATCTCCACCACAACCGGCAGGATGCCGCCCGGATCGTTCCTGACGTCGATAACAAGTCCTTTCATGCCTTGCTTCTCAAGCTTGGCGAGTTCTTCCTTGAAACGGTCTGCCGTGTTAAGGGAGAACTGGCGGATTTCAATCACGCCTACGCCATCGCTGCGCAGATTCGCGTACACCGTCTCTACATCAATGTCGTCGCGGACAAGGATGAGATCAATCGGCTGGGTATTGCCTGCACGCTCAATCCGAAGCTTCGCTTTTGTCCCTCTGGGACCGCGGATCTTGGCGACTGCGTCATTCAAGGTTAAGCCGTCCAGCTTCTCGCCGTTGACCGATAAAACGACATCCTTGGCGAGCAGCCCGGCGCGTTCTGCCGGTGAGCCTTTGATTGGCGCGACAACCACGACTTTGCCTTTTTCGAGCGTAACCTCGGCTCCAATGCCGGAGAACGACCCTTCAATAGACTCGGAAAACTGCTTGGCGACATCCTTCTCCATATAGACGGAATAAGGATCGTCAAGCGATTCCATCATCCCTCTGACCGCCCCGTCCAACAGCTCGTCCCGGTCAATATCCTTAAAATATTTGGTTTCGATTAACCCCAGAACCGCATTAATCTTCGACTCTTCCTTCTTGTTGAGCCCGTTTCCTTCGCTTGCCGCAGCAGCCGACACGGAAGCCTGTTTCCCGTTAGCCGCCCAGAAGACCTGGTCGCCTATCGTTAATGTTACGAGCACTGATGCCACCATCGTCATCAGCAGAAGGACAAATACGGTTCTTCCTTTAAAGTACACGTTCGACACCACCCTATCCTTAACCCTAACCTGTTTTGAAGTGAACCTCATTAGTATATGATAAGTTGTCCGTATTTATTTACAACTCTTCCTAATGCAGGAGAAGGCATACTCGTGAATATACGGAACAGTTCCGCATTCCCGGTATGCCTTCCAAGCAAAAGTTATTTCAAATAGCCCGCCGGATCAACCGCTACTTGGTTTTTCCGGACTTCGAAGTGAAGATGCGGTCCAGTCGAATCGCCGGTATTGCCGGACTCCGCGATTTTCTCGCCCTTCTTCACGCTTTGGCCTTTCTCAACCATAATGCCGCCGTTGCGGAGATGGCCGTACAACGTCCATAGACCGTTGCCATGATCGATAATAATGGTATTGCCGTAACCGCTCCATACTTGAGCAACGATTACAACACCCGATTCAGCCGCGTAAACATCAGTGCCTTGCGGGACTGCAAAGTCAATGCCGGCATGCAGCTTCTTCACATGGGTGATCGGATGGATCCGGTAACCGAAGTTCGAGCTGATCCGGTAATTGCTGCGAAGCGGCATCCCCAGCTTGCCGCCGGAGTATGGCTTTTTGATCGCGTTTTTCTTCTTATTCAGATCGGATACTTTCTTCGCAAGGGCAAGCAGCTGCTGCTCCTGCTCCTCGCTGATATCCTCGAGCTCTTCCATTTCCTTGTTGTAGCTCGCGATCAGCACTTCTTTTTCTCCCTCTTTTTCATCCAGCTCGCCTTTGTACTTCTGAAGCTTGGTGTACATCGTCTTTACTTCTCCGAGAGCCGTTTCAACGTGTGCTTTCTTCTCCTCTACCATCGCTTGATCCTTCTTGTGCTGCTCAAGAATCGAGCGGTCCTGGCTCAAAATGGAGTGAAGCGAATCAAATCGGTCAAGAAAATCCGAGAAGCTGGTGGCGCTGAATAGCACCTCCAGATAAGAAACCGCGCCGTTCTCATACATCAGCTTCAGGCGGGATTGAAGCAGCTCGTCCCGCTCCTTCACCTGTTCTATAGCCGTGTCCAGCTCTTTGCCGGCCTTCTGAAGCTCGGCTTCCTTGGTATCCACCTGATCTTGCACATAATTAAGATTGTCCGCAACCTGATCCAATTGTGCGTTTAATTTGAGGATAGCCTGCTGGGCATCTTCCTTTTTCCCGGCAATATCCGCTTTCTTTACATCGGCATTCTTGGCGATTTTCTGCGCCTCTTCAATCTGTTTCTTTGCCGCGGCAAGATCCTTGTTGATTTTATCCATTGAGGATGCGGCATTTCCGCCAACAGGCTGCAACAAAAATACAGTCAACATCGTTATGACGATAAACCCTTTTTTCACACTCACCTGCGCGGTCACCTACACTTTCAAATATTTTCGTACGGATAAAACACTTCCCCAGACGCCAAGCAAGGTACCGAGACCCATAAGCAGGACAGTGATTTTCCATCCGCATTCCTCTATCGGAATAAGCTTGATCATCAGCAGTCCCAATTCCATTTCATTCATGCTAACTAGCTTGGAGTAGGCAAGCAGAACAACAAGCGTTGTAATGCCCGAAGCCACAATCCCAATCAAGGCGCCTTCTACAAAGAAGGGCCAGCGGATGAACGAATTCGTCGCCCCTACCAGCTTCATGATGCCAATCTCGCGCCGTCTTGCCAGAATCGTCATTTTGATCGTTGTGGAAATCAGGAACATCGCGGTTACGCCTAAACCAATAACGATGATAAGACCGATGTTGCGGATCGCATTCGTAATCTTGAACATCTTCTCTACTGTGCCTTGGCCGTATTTGACGCTTGTAATCGGCTTTGTTTCATCACTGTTGTTCAGTGCCGTAATCTCGTTTGCCGTGACAGCTATGTTCTGAGGGTCAAACACCTCGACGGTAAAGGAATCCGGCAGCGGGTTGCTGTCCTTATCGTAACCGTCCAAGAGAGCGTCGCCGTCTTTGCCGAGATTTTTGCGGAGCAGCTCAAGTCCTTCTTCCTTGGACACAAACTCGACTTTGCTGACGTCGGTGAGCTTGCGGATCTTGTTCTCCAGCTCATTGGCCTTCTGCTGATCGATATCGGTCTGCAGGTAAACGCGGATTTGCACCTGGCTCTCGATATTCGAGGTCATGTTGTTAATGTTCAGTGCCAACAAGACGAATACGCCAAGCAGGAACAGCGAGAAAAAGATTGAGCTGATCGAGGCGAAGGACATCCACCCGTTGCGGATGATGTTCTTGAAGCCTTCGCGGAAGTGGCGGAGGAGCGTACTAATTCTCATACCCGTACTCCCCTCTTGCTTCGTCACGGGCAATGTTGCCGTTCTCGATGGCGATGACGCGTTTGCGCATCGTATTTACGATTTCTTTGTTGTGAGTAGCCATTACGATTGTTGCGCCGCGGAAGTTAATTTCCTCGAGCAGATTCATAATGCCCCATGAGGTCTCCGGATCAAGGTTACCGGTCGGCTCATCCGCGACGATAACGGTTGGATTATTAACGATTGCGCGCGCAATAGCGACACGTTGCTGCTCACCGCCGGACAACTGGGCCGGCAGGCTGGAATGCTTATGTTTAAGTCCGACCAGGTCGAGCACTTCCATCGTCCGCTTCTTGATGAGGCGGCGCGGCGCTTCGATAACTTCCATGGCAAAGGCTACGTTTTCGTAGACCGTCAGCTTCGGAAGCAGCCGGAAATCTTGGAATATAACGCCGATATTGCGTCTAACGTACGGGATTTTGCGAGGTTTAAGCTTGCCAATATTGAAACCGTTGACGGAGATTTGGCCTTTCGTTGGCACTTCCTCACGGTAGATCAGCTTCATGAAGGTAGATTTGCCGGCGCCGGACGGGCCGACGAGGTAAACGAATTCATTGCGATCTATGCGAACAGATACGCCGCGCAGGGCGTGAGTACCGTCGGTGTAAGTCTTCCATATGTCTTGCATCTCTATCAACATTATCACATCCTGTTTTTTATCAAATTCTAAGCATTTCTAAGTTGTCGTCTTATAAATAGGGCTTAGAATTCTCCGGAATGAAACATTCCCCGCCACCTAAAAACGGCGGAAGCCATTTCACCTCGGCCTTACTAATTCGACAGGGATATACGAAATCCTTCATATTGGGTCTTATTTCCTCATTTTTCACAATTCTCATAAACGTTTAGATCGTTGATTTCCCTGGAAATATGCCTGTTTTTCGACAAGCAGTGCTTGTCGTCTATTGGCGAAAATGAACAATAACGAGTAAATGACAAGTACCTTTCAACTCCTGCATATACATGAAACATTGCCATTTTTGAACGGAAAGGGTGGTCTTATCATGTGGAAAAAGCTGCACTTGTGGGTCATTATCGTGTTTGCGCTGCTCTTGGTCGCATCTGTCGGCTACGGCGCCCTATCCTATTATTCCGGGCAGGATACCGTACCCGAGAAGGTTACGGCCGGAGGAGTAGACATCGGGGGGCTGTCCATTGACGATGCGCTGAAAAAGCTGGACCAATACGAACAGATGCTGGAGAGCCGAACGGTAACCGTCGAGGGAAATGCCGAAGCCAAAGCGGAAGGCAGCCAAACGTGGAAGGCAGCAGAGATCGGCTATAACGCCGAGTTCGTCGGGGTGAAGGAGGAGCTTAAAAAGCTTCGTACCGGAAACGTATGGACCCGTTCGAAATTCCGCTATCATTTCACTACTTCCTTTGAGCTGAAGCAAAGCTATGATCCGGCCGTCTTTGACAAGCTTGTCCTCGCGGAGTTCGACTGGATTGACTCCAATAAGCCTGTAAATGCCACGCGCAAAATAACGGACAATGACGAGGTCGTCTATACGTCCCATACCGACGCTTACCGGATCGACGTCGCTCCACTCGAGGAAAAGGTCGCTTCGTGGATTACCGTGCCCGACAGCCAGCTGGGCGGACAGCCGGAGCAGGTTCTGACCGTCCAGCTGGGCGTAAAGACCGTTCATCCGGAGATCACGCTTGAGAAGCTGAAGGATGAAGGCATCGACCGCAAAATCATGGAGTTTACAACCAACTTTGCTACAAGCGCCGAAGGCAGGGCCTTCAACGTAACGTCGACAGCCAAGGCGTTAAACGATTGGGTGCTCGAACCCGGCGAAGTGTTCTCTTACGGAGACGTTGTCGCGAAGACCGAAAAGGAATACGGCTATAAGGAAGCGCCCGTTATCTCGAACGGCAAGCTTGTGCCGGGTATTGGAGGCGGGATCTGCCAGGTATCCAGCACGCTGTACAATGCGATTATCCGAACGGCAGGGATTGATATCGTAGAACGGCGCAATCACTCCCTTCCTGTCGCTTATTTGCCGAAAGGCCAGGACGCCACTTTCGCATCCGGTTCGATCGATTTCCGCTTCCGCAACTCGACCGGCAAGCAATTAATCATCCGCACGGTGGTGGAGAACCGCAAGCTGACGGTGAAGCTGTTCGGCACGATGCCGGAGAATATCCGCTACGACATTGAGTCGAGCATCGTCAAGACGGTGCAGCCTGCCGTACAAAAGGTAACGGACAAATCGCTCGGCGCCGGTCAAAGCGTTACCGTTCAGAACGGCTCAATCGGCTATGTAGTGGATACCTACCGCACCATGTACAAAGACGGCAAACAGGTCTCCCGCGAGAAAATCTCGCATGATACGTACAGAGCGCAGCCAATCGTAGTTCACGTCGCCGCAGGCGCCGGCGGTTCCTCCGGTTCGCAAAGCTCGGGCGGCGCGGTTGAGGACGGGATTTGATTAGGTTGGGTAAGGCCGAATGGCCGTGCGCTGCATTCGGCCTTTGCCTTGACTTAGCTGCTGGCATTGGTTCTGAGTTTGTTGGCCTCCTTAACTGGCTTTAGCCTCTACTCTTGGCCTCTGCTTTTCCTTGACCACGGGCTGGTCCCCGCTTAGGTCTTAGCATCGCCCCTCTTATGGGCTACGTTGGAATTCGTACTGTATAGAGCGTCGATTTCGATCGGGGATTAAGCTACGTTGGATTGGATACAGTAAAATACTGCTTTTTAGGACCAATCGGGCTTATTCTAGCTACTTTTACTGTAGAGAATCCAGCGTAGCAGTATCCTGCCATCGTTTTCTGCTTATTTTAATGGAGTGAATCCACCGTAAGAACTACCATAGAGGGGCGACTGTTCACATTGGAAATGATATGGTAAACTATTGGCAGACGAAGAACGTCCTTAGCCTTTTGGCTGAGGGCGTTTTTTTATGTTTTAAGGAGGGGAAAGGATGATTGAATTTGAAGAAGCACATCAGCAATTTCTTACGAAACATTTGGAATTGAGAGGCGGTGAAAGAAAGGGACGCTTGGTACGCGGACATAACTTTGCGGAGAAGCTGATTCTGCAAAACGTATGGTGGCCGTTGTTCGGCAGCTTTGAGCACCTGCATCCCGAATATGAGGTGTACGATTGGAATCGGAAGTCACAATTCTTGGACTTTGCTTTTCTTCCGCCTTACGGTAAATTCGGCATCGAATGCGACGGTTTTCAAAGCCACGTCAAAGATATGGATCGGGAGAAGTTCAGTTATTCGCTGAATCGGGATACGTTCTTAAAGGGAATGGGCTGGACTATGATCCATTTTTCCTTTGATGATGTTCAGAATCGACCCGAGATTTGCAGAATGCTGCTCCAGGGTATTATTAATCCACGTCTCATACATAGCGCTCCTTCTCCCGATCCCGTTCAATTACTTGAAAAAGAAATATTGCGATATGCCTTTCAGCTAAGCAGACCAATTCGTCCTAAAGATATTATCGACTATTTACAGGTTGATTTTCGGACGGCTCGCAATAAGCTGCAGACCCTCTCTAACAAAGGATTACTTAAGCCAATCATAAGCGGAACGCAAATCAGGCGTTATGAAATAACTGAGAGAGCACTTAGTTCTTTGTTGTAGAAGGGGTCATGGATAAAAACTTTCTTCGTTGGATTTCATACAGCGTATAGCGGCATTTTAGCCTGGAATTTGGGCTACGTTGGATTCTATACAATTAAATCTGCTGATTTGGACGATTAGAGCTCATTCAGACGAAATTTACTGGAGCCAATCCAACGTAGCGTGTCCCTCTATTCTTTCCGGTCCAATTATACTGGAGTGAATCCAATGTAACCGCCTCACGAGGGCGCGGGCACTTGGCGCGGACGCCAAAAAAGCTCCTGACCCTGCCATGATGGCGGGGTCAGGAGCTTGCTAACTATAATGCGAATTAACGGCTCTTCTCGGCGTACTCGGTTACCCAGGCAGCGGTTTGCTCCAGCACCTGCTCGGCGCGGGCGATTGCCGCCTCGACCTGTACTTTCGCCGTGCCGCCGTAGACGTTGCGGGCATTTACGACTTGCTCCGGCTGAAGCACGTTGTAGATGCGGTCGTCAAACAGCTGCGAGAATTGCTTGAACTCTTCCAAAGTCAGGTCAAGCAGGTATTTGTTCTGCTCGATGCAGTACAATACCGTCTTGCCGATTACCTCATGCGCTTGACGGAACGGCAGGCCTTTGCCAACGAGGAAGTCGGCGATGTCCGTTGCGTTCGAGAAGTCCTGGTTAACGGCTTGGCGCATCTGCTCTTTGTTCACTTTCATTGTCGCGATCATCGGAGCGAACAGCTGAAGCGCGCCCTGCATCGTTTTCACCGTATCAAACATGCCTTCCTTGTCTTCCTGCATATCCTTGTTGTAAGCAAGCGGCAGAGATTTGAGTACCGTCAGGAGGCCGACAAGGTTGCCGTAGACACGGCCTGTTTTACCGCGGACAAGTTCCGGAACGTCCGGATTCTTCTTCTGCGGCATAATGCTGCTGCCCGTACAGAACGCGTCATCCAGCTCAACGAAGCGGAATTCCGTGCTCGACCACAGGATCAGCTCTTCGCTCAGACGCGACAGGTGCATCATAATAATAGAAGCGTGGGAGAGGAACTCAAGGATGAAGTCGCGGTCGCTTACCGCATCCAGGCTGTTCTCGTATACGCGGTCGAACTTCAGTTGGCTAGCTACGAAATGGCGGTCGATCGGGAACGTTGTTCCCGCCAAAGCGCCAGCGCCCAGCGGCAGCATGTTGATGCGCTTGTAGCTGTCCTGCAGACGCTCCAGATCGCGGCCAAACATCGAAACGTACGCCATCAGATGATGAGCGAACAGAATCGGCTGCGCACGCTGCAAATGCGTGTAGCCCGGTACGATGGTATCGATGTTGGCTTTCGCTTGCTCGATCAGCGCGGATTGCAGCTTATGCAGCATGTCCACGAACTCAACGACGCGCTTGCGCAGGTACAAGTGCATGTCCGTTGCTACTTGGTCGTTACGGCTGCGGCCGGTGTGAAGCTTGCCGCCTACCGGGCCAACATCGTCGATCAGCGTTTTTTCGATATTCATATGAATGTCTTCATCGGAAATGGAGAACTCGATATCATTGCGTTTAATGCGCTGCAGCACGCGGTGCAGGCCGTCCTTGATCGCCTCTACGTCGTCCGCAGGCAAGATGCCTTGCTTGCCAAGCATCGTTACATGCGCCAGACTGCCTTGGATATCCTCTTCGGCAAGCTCTTTATCGAACATAATGGATGCCGTATATTCCTCTACCAATTGGTCGGTCTTTTTCGTAAACCGTCCGCCCCACAATTTGCTCACTTGGTACACTCCCTCCCGAAATTGCCATAAAGGCCGCTAGATGCATCGCACATAACGGCCTAGATGAATATTCGGTTATATTATTTCTTGCTTTGTTCTACGCCGGACGATACTTTCAGACGAAGAGCGTTCAGGCGGATAAAGCCAGTAGCGTCGCCTTGATCGTACGCTTGGGATGGATCAGCTTCCATTGTCGCGATATCCGGGTTGTACAAGCTCACCGGGCTCTTCACGCCGGCGCCGATCACATTACCTTTGTACAGCTTCAGGCGGACAACGCCCGTTACGTTCTTTTGCGACTCGGCTACAAGCGTTTGAAGCGCAAGACGCTCAGGCGCGAACCAGAAGCCGTTGTACACGAGCTGCGCGTATTTCGAGATCAGGGAGTCGCGAAGGTTCATAACCTCGCGGTCCATGGTCAGGGATTCCATTTTGCGGTGTGCCGTGAACAGGATTGTACCGCCCGGCGTCTCATACACGCCGCGGCTCTTCATGCCAACGAAGCGGTTTTCCACCATGTCCACGCGGCCTACGCCATGCTTGCCGCCTAGTTCGTTCAATTTATCCATCACTTGCAGCGGACTCAGCTGTTCGCCGTTGATCGCGATACAGTTGCCTGCTTCGAAAGTAAGCTCTACGTATTCCGCTTGATCCGGAGCTCTCTCCGGGGATACGCTCAGCACGTACATCTCTTCGTTGGACTCTGCGCTTGGATCGAACCAAGGATCCTCGAGCATGCCGGACTCAAAGCTGATGTGCAGCAGGTTGCGGTCCGTCGAGTAAGGCTTGGAAGCCGATGCGGTTACCGGAATGCCATGCTTCTCGGCAAAAGCGATCATTTCCGCGCGGCCAGGGAACTCTTCCCGGAAGCGCTCTTCACGCCAAGGCGCGACAACTTTGATGTCCGGAGCAAGAGCGGCTACGCCAAGCTCGAAACGCACTTGGTCATTGCCTTTGCCTGTTGCGCCGTGCGCGATCATCGTAGCGCCTTCCGCGCGGGCGATCTCAACCATACGCTTCGCGATCAGAGGACGGGCAATGGATGTACCAAGCAGGTATTGGCCTTCATACAGTGCTGCCGCTTGGAACATTGGGAAAATAAAGTCGCTTGCAAACTCAGCGCGCAGGTCATCGATGTATACCTTCGATGCTCCGGTTGCCAGAGCTTTTGCCTCAAGGCCGTCGAGCTCTTCTTTTTGACCGATGTCAGCCGTAAAAGCAATGATCTCCGCATCGTAAGTTTCTTTCAACCATTTCAAGATGATGGACGTATCCAGACCGCCGGAATAGGCCAGTACAATTTTTTCCTTCGCCATAATTTCTCCTAGCACCCCTTTAAGTTATTAAACACTATTTCAATGCTACATGATTGCTGCCATAATCGCTTTTTGCGCGTGCAGACGGTTTTCCGCCTGGTCGAAAATAATCGAATGAGGGCCGTCGATAACGCCTTCGCTTACTTCCTCGCCGCGGTGTGCAGGCAGGCAGTGCATGAACAGGTAATCCTTTTTCGCGTATTTCGCCAAAGCTTCGTTCACCTGGAAGTTGGCAAAAGCAAGCTCGCGATCCTTCTGCTCCGACTCTTGACCCATGCTCGCCCAAACGTCCGAGTATACCACGTCCGCATCGGCAATCGCTTCCTTCGGATCGCGGCACAGGTGAATGCGAGCGCCGGTTTCCTTCGCGTTGTCGATCGATTGCTTCAGAAGATCCGCGTCCGGCTCGTAGCCTTCCGGTGTCGCGATGGAGATATCAACGCCCAGCTTCGCAGCGCCCATCATCAGGGAGTGAACAACATTGTTGCCATCGCCGATGTAAGCCAGCTTCAGCCCTTCAAGACGTCCTTTGTGCTCGAGGATTGTCTGGTAATCCGCCAGCGCCTGGCATGGATGAGACAGATCCGTAAGGCCGTTAATAACCGGGATTGTTGCTCCGCGCGCCAGCTCAACCACGTTGCGGTGAGCAAACGTACGGATCATGATGCCGTCAAGGTAACGAGACAGCACTTGCGCCGTATCCAGAATCGGCTCGCCGCGGCCGATTTGCAGGTCATTACCGCTCAGGAACAGCCCTTGGCCGCCCAGCTGGTAGATGCCAACCTCGAACGATACGCGGGTACGGGTGGACGATTTTTCAAAAATCATGCCCAAAGTTTTGCCCTTCAGCGGTTGATATACCTCGCCAGCCTTCTGCTTCTTCTTCAAATCGATCGCAAGATCGATCAGGTACCTGATTTCTTCCGGCGTGTAATCCAGAAGCATAAGAAAATCCCGGCCTTTTAGGCTTGCCGCCAAATCTTCCTTTACTGTATCTACCATTGCGTAACCCTCCTAAAACCTATATTTCAATTTCTAGCCCTTAGGCTTTAACCGCGTTAGCCAGCAATTGCTTTAGTGTTGCCACAGCCTGATCGATCTCTTCCTTCGTCACCAGAAGGTTAGGCAGAAGACGCACAACGTTTGGTCCTGCGGAGATGACGAGCAAACCTTGCTCTTGCGCCGCCGTCAAAACGGATCCAATCGGTTCCGCGCATTCGATTCCAACGATCAGACCTTGGCCGCGAACTTCCTTCACGAACGAATTGCCCGCGAGTTCCTTCTTCAGCTCATCCATCAGATAAGCACCCATCTCAGCCGCACGCTGCGGCAGGTTCTCGCCTACAATCGTCTCCACCGTTGCTTTTACCGCTGCCGTCGCAATCGGCGTACCGCCAAAGGTAGAGCCGTGGCTGCCCGGGCCAAAAGCTTCGCGAAGCTTTTCCTTCGCAACCGCCGCGCCAACCGGGAACCCGCTTCCGAGACCTTTTGCCAGCGTGAAAATATCCGGCTCTATGCCGTAATGCTCATATGCGAACAATTTGCCCGTACGGCCCATACCGGTCTGGATCTCGTCGATGATGACCAGAATTCCGTTCTCTTCGCACAGCTTCACCAAGTCGTCTACAAACGCCTGATTCGCCGGGAAGATACCGCCTTCCGCTTGGATCAATTCGAGCATAACTGCCGCTGTTTTATCGGAGATCGCCGCTTTTAAAGCTTCGATATCGTTATAAGGGATATATTTGAAACCTTCCGGCAAAGGCGCAAAGCCTTCCTTCACCTTCTCTTGTCCGGTAGCTGTCAAGGTTGCCAGCGTACGGCCGTGGAAGGAGGATTCAAACGTAATAATTTCGTACCTTCCGTTGTTCAGCACCTTCTGCTGGTAGCGGCGAGCCAGCTTGATCGCTGCTTCATTCGCCTCCGCGCCGGAGTTGCAGAAGAAGACGGCATCGCCGCTGCTGTTCGAAGTGATCAGATGCGCTGCCTCTTCCTGATTCGGAATGCGGAACAGGTTGGACACATGCCACAGCTCATCCAGCTGCTTCATCAACGCTTCTTTTACTTTTTGAGGCGCATGGCCAAGGTTGGTTACGGCAATACCGCTCATGAAATCGAGGTATTTATTGCCTTGATCATCCCAAAGCCAGCTTCCTTCGCCCTTCACAAGCGCGATTGGATATCTCGCATACGTTGGCAGCAAGGATTGCTCGGGCGCTGCCGCTACTTTCGTTTCGCTCATCGACTATAACCGCCTTTCTCTACTCCTGTACGATTCTTGTGCCTACGCCGCCTTCTCGCACGGCCCGGCTAAGAACACCCGGCTCTTCGCCGCTGACAATAACAACCTCGCGAACGCGTCCTTGAATGCATTGCACCGCCGCGCGCACCTTCGGAATCATGCCGCCGTAAATCTCGCCGCTTGCAATCATCTCTTCGATCTCGGCTACGGTAACGGAAGGCAGTACCTTCTTCTCGCCGTCTACCGTACGCATTATGCCCGGTACGTCCGTCACGACGATCATCTGCGGAGCGCCAAGACGGGAAGCAACGGCGCCTGCCGCCGTATCCGCATTGATGTTGTAGCGCTGACCGCTTGCATCAATCCCAATCGGAGCGATAACCGGCATATAGCCCATAGCCATTACGCCTTCAATCACTTCCGCATTCACATCCGTTACATCCCCGACAAAACCGATTTCCGCGGTGTTAGCTACCGGCTTTGCTTGGATCAGCAAACCGTCTACACCGGAGAGGCCTAGCGCTTTCGCGCCGTTTGTCTGGATTTTGCGGACAATTTCTTTATTGATTCGGCCCGCAAGCACCATCTCGACAACGTCGAGTACAGCGTCATTGGTCTTGCGCAGGCCGTTTACGAATTCCGTCTCAATACCAAGCTTCGTCAGCGTCTCGGAGATCGCCGGACCGCCGCCATGGACGATAACCGGATGAACGCCGGACTGCTGAAGCTCACGCAGCTCGCCGAAGAAGGAATCGGGAAGCGCCGCCAGCGTGCTGCCGCCGCATTTCATTACAAAACGTTGTGCCATAAGTTAATCCGTTCTCCTCTGCCCTAGCGTTACGTACGGTATGCCGCGTTAATGCGGACATAATCGTAAGTCAGGTCACAGCCCCAAGCCGTTGCCGTGCCATTGTCCATATGCAGGTCGACGCGGATCACTACCGTATCGCCCTTCAAGTATTCGAGTGCCGCATCTTCGTCAAAAGCAACCGGACGGGAGCCTTCGAGAGTCACGATATCGCCGATGCGCACGTCTACCGTATCCGGGTTCACCGGCTGGCCAGCGCGGCCCACCGCGGCAATAATCCGGCCCCAGTTCGCGTCAGCGCCAAATACCGCGGACTTCACCAGGGAGGAGCCGATAACCGTCTTCGCAATCGCATTAGCAGCTTCGTCGTTCACAGCGCCGTGCACTTGCACTTCAACCAACTTTGTTGCGCCTTCTCCGTCGCGGGCAATCGCTTTTGCCAGCACTTCGCATACATAACGAAGACCTGCCGAGAAAGCCGCCCAGCCTTCATGCTCCGAAGTCAGTTCGCTGTTGCCGGCAAGACCGCTCGCCATGGCTACCAGCATATCGTTGGTGCTTGTATCGCCGTCAACCGTAATCATATTAAACGTATAGTTTGTCGCTTCGCGAAGCAGCGTTTGAAGCGCAACGCTTCCGATTGCCGCATCCGTAGTCACAAAGCCAAGCATAGTAGCCATGTTCGGATGAATCATGCCGGAGCCTTTGGCCGCGCCGGCAATATGTACCGTCTGGCCGTCGATCTCAACCGAGACGCATACCATTTTTTGCACAAGGTCCGTGGTCAGGATCGCTTGACAGAAGCCGTCCGCTGCATCGCGGTCATTCTCCAGCTTGGCTGGAAGCGCGTCGATACCCGCACGTACCTTATCCATCTTCAGATTCTCGCCGATAACGCCCGTCGAAGCGACCGCAACCTGATCTGCAGACACGCCAATAGACTCGGCAAAGCGCGAACGCATCTCGTAAGCATCGTCTTCGCCTTGCTTGCCCGTTACAGCGTTGGCATTGCCGCTGTTCACGATAACGGCGCGCAGGAAGCCATCCGATTCAATGCTCTCGCGCGTCACCTTGATTGGCGCAGCCTGGAACACGTTAGTGGTATAGACGCCAGCGGATGCCGCCGGTACTTCGCATACGATTGCGCCAAGATCATGGCGGGTTGTCTTCTTCAGGCCGCAGTGGAGACCACCGGCTCTGAATCCTTTAGGAGTCGTAATCGATCCGTCCGAGACGACCGAATACAGCGCTTTAGCTTGTTGCACCTGTCCCATTTCTCCTCGTTTCTCCTTCACCTTGTACGAATAATTGCTCCATTTAAAACTTTATAAGTATAAAGAATATTCTTACTGCAATGTTTTCAAGATCACGGATATACCGGCACGAACTGCAGACCAAGGCCTTCATCCCAGCCCATCATCAGGTTGAGGTTCTGAATCGCTTGTCCCGACGCGCCTTTAACAAGGTTATCAATGACCGAAATAATCGTAATGCGGCCCGTTCTCGCATCGTAGTTAAAAGCAATATCGCAATAATTGGAGCCCCAAACTTCCTTCGTCTGCGGCAGAACGCCTTCCTTGCGGATACGGACGAATTGGCGGCCTTCATAGGATTGCTTATAGAGTTCAATAAAATCAGCGGCGTTATGCTCGCCCTTCACCGTAGCGTACATGGTCGACAGGATCCCTCTCGTCATTGGCACTAGATGCGGCGTGAACGTTGTCACTACCTCCTGGCCAGCTGCTTCCGACAGCACCATCTCGATTTCAGGGACATGCTGATGCTGATTTACCTTGTATG
Source organism: Paenibacillus sp. JDR-2 (assembly GCF_000023585.1). Classification (NCBI taxonomy): domain Bacteria; kingdom Bacillati; phylum Bacillota; class Bacilli; order Caryophanales; family Paenibacillaceae; genus Paenibacillus; species Paenibacillus sp. JDR-2. Next base: position 6,582,317 of record NC_012914.1, read on the forward strand.
CTTTGAAGTTCTCGTTCAGCTCGGAGTAATGCGTGCCAAGGCTTGCGCCGCGGCCTGCGCCGGACACGCCCGATTTCGAATCGATAATAATCGTCGCCGGATCAATCCAGCCTGCCTTCACGGCAGGAACAAGACCAAGCAGCGCGGACGTTACGAAACAGCCCGGGTTGGAAATAAACGAAGCACCTTGCACTTTGTCGCCGTTAATCTCAGGGAGAGCATAAAGAGCCTGCTTCAGGTAGTGCTCATCCGCCGGTGTTTTTTTATACCATTCCTCGTATACAGCCGTATCCTGCAGACGGAAATCGCCGGACAGGTCAATAACCTTCAGGCCTGCATCCAGCAGCTGCGGAGCAAGCTTAGCCGCAACTCCTGCCGGAGTTGCCGTAAAGACGACGTCAGCCTTCGCTTTGATCCCTTGCGGATCCACGTCATCAAGCAAAGCCGTCTGAATGTCCGTCAAATGCGGGAACCATTCCGCAATCGGCATCCCCGCGCTGGACGAGGAAATAACCGACGTAATCTCCACCAACGGGTGGCTAGCCAACAAACGAATAAGCTCAATACCGCCATAGCCGGTAGAGCCAACGATCGCAACCTTCAATTTCTCGCTCATACACGTTCTCTCCCTTGAAATAAGTTGAACCCGAAGCATGGATTCAACCTACCTAGATCATCTAAATCTATATTGTACATGAATCAGGTTCACATGGAAATATTACGTTGTTTCGTATTATTATACAGTCGTATTCATATTAATACAATGTTAAAAAGATGTCATTTTCCGTACAATTTATTCCGATTTGAAACCCTGCCCCACAACCTCCGCCGTGTTGCTAATGATGACGAAAGCACCGGGATCCACCGCTCTTACCAGCTGCTTAAGCTTGGCTACTTCCATCTGCCCGACAACGACCATCAGCACCTGACGCTTCTCGTTCGTGTAGCCGCCATGCGCGTCCAGCTTCGTAACTCCACGGTCCAGGTCATGCAGGATCGCATTCACAAGCAGATCGGCATGATCGCTGATAATAAAAGCAACCTTCGACAGCGGAATGCCGCTCTGAATAATATCAATCGTCTTGCTGGTTACGAACAGTCCGATCAAGGCATACAAAGCCGCCTCCGGAGAAATAAAAATACCCGACGCCGCAATCACGCATCCGTCAAAGCATGCCACGGCAAGCCCAAGCGGAATGCCGGTGTAACGGTGCAGGATCTGCGCGGCCAAATCAAGCCCTCCGGTTGAAGCCCGCCCGCGGAATACGATGCCAAGCCCGATTCCTACGCCAATGCCGCCATAGATTGCCGCAAGCAGCATATTGTCGGTAGGAGGCGACCAGTCTGCCGTAAGCAGGACGAATAAAGGAAGCACGATGGTGCCAAGCAGGGTTTTGAGCGCAAACCGTTTGCCGAGCAGGAACAACCCCGCCAGGAAGAGCGGAATATTGAGCGCCCATTGGGTATAAGCCGGCGTGATGCCAAGCGTTTTATGCACAAGGATCGATATGCCCGATACGCCGCCGGAAGCGATTCCATTCGGAGCAAGGAAAAGATTAAAGCTGAGCGCTACTACAAACGAGCCAATAATAACCTGAAAAAAGCTCCAGAAGACATCAAGCCGCGTTGCTTTCCTGCCTGCCGGCCGTCGATTGCGTTTTGAAATTTTTACCCCGTTATTCTTGCTGTCCATGGATCACCATGCCGCCTCTCTGTATGTCAACCTCTGTTATGTTATTCATGCTGCGCATGACTTTCCATCGTATGTAATTCTCATAACGCACAAAAAAGAAGAGTTCCAACCTTTATAAGTGTTGGAGCTCTTCCCCAAAGCTATGCATATAAACTTGCCGATTCCTTAGTCGTGACGGATCTGACTGCGCAAATAGCCGTCGATAAATGCATCCAAGTCGCCGTCCATCACAGCGCCAACGTTGCCTGTTTCCACCGAAGTCCGGTGATCCTTCACCATGCTGTACGGATGGAAAACGTACGAACGAATCTGGCTGCCCCATGCGATATCCGACTGCTCGCCGCGAATTTCGGCGAGATGCTTTTGCTGCTCTTCGATCTTGCGTTCATAAAGCTTCGAACGGAGCATGTTCATCGCACGCTCGCGGTTCTGAATCTGAGAACGTTCCTGCTGGCAGGCTACGACAATCCCTGTCGGAATATGCGTAATCCGGATTGCAGATTCCGTCTTGTTGACGTGCTGGCCGCCGGCGCCGCTTGCGCGGTACGTATCGACCTTGAGATCCTCGGTACGGATCTCCACTTCAATATCTTCCGTAATCTCCGGTACCACATCGCAGGATACGAATGAGGTATGTCTGCGGCCGGACGAGTCGAACGGCGAGATGCGAACCAGACGGTGCACGCCTTTCTCCGCTTTCAGATAGCCGTAGGCATTATAACCTTTGACCGCTATCGTTACGCTCTTAATGCCCGCTTCATCGCCGTCCAAATAATCCAGCACCTCAACCTTGAAACCACGCTTCTCGGCCCAGCGCGTATACATCCGGTACAGCATTTGCGCCCAGTCCTGCGACTCGGTACCTCCCGCACCCGGATGAAGCTCGAGAATCGCATTCAGCTTATCGTAAGGCTGATTCAGCAGCAGCTGCAATTCAAAGCCATTTACCTTTTCGTTCAGGGAAGCAATGCCTCCAATGACTTCAGCCTCCAGCGAATCATCGCTTTCTTCATCAGCCAGTTCAATCAATGTCTGTAGATCTTCGCAATCCGCATTCAGCCGTTCATAATGCTCAACGACCGACTTAATCGCATTCAGCTCCGAGATAATGCCCTGCGCTTTCGTATTATCGTCCCAGAAATCCGGGGCAGTCATTTTCTCCTCAAAGTTTGCGATATGCTCCAGCTTCAGATCTAAGTCAAAGAGACCCCCTGAGTTCTTGGAGCCGCTTCGCCACTTCACGCAAATCCTGTTTCACGTTTGTTTCTATCATCGCGTAGCTTCACCTCAAAATTAAGTATGCGCGGCCTGGCCACGGTAAATCCGTGCAGACCGCATAAAACGCGCCGTTCGCCCGTTAAGGGCTGACCGGCGCGTTAACCGTGTATGTTACCTTATGCGGATAGCTTAGGTCAGGTGTTACTTACCCATGCCATGGCACATTTTGTACTTCTTGCCGCTGCCGCATGGGCAAAGGTCGTTGCGTCCCGTACGCTCTTCGCGCTTCGCAGGGCGTTTCTCCGCTTCTGCAGGGCTATTGGTCGTCGTCTGGCCTTGTGCGACCTCTTGACGCTCCAGGTTGCTCTCCACGCGTGCCTTCATGATGTACTTCGCGACTTCTTCCTGGATGCTGTAGATCATTTCCTTAAACATCTCGAAGCCTTCGAATTGGTACTCGCGAAGCGGATCCGTACCGCCGTATGCACGGAGGTGGATACCTTGACGGAGCTGATCCATCGCATCGATGTGATCCATCCATTTGCTGTCTACCGCGCGCAATACGACAACCTTCTCGAATTCACGCATCGTTTCGGCGCCAAGCTCAGCCTCGCGCTCATCATAATAAGCAACAACCTTACCCTTGATAAGCTCGATAATATCTTCCTTCTCTTTGCCCCACAGATCGTCCTTCGTGAAGGTCTCGTCAGGGAGAAGGTTCGAGTTCGCGTAATCCGCAATTTCCTGCAGTTCCCACTCTTCCGGAATATCGCCTTCCGTATGGGCTTCAACCACATGCTCGATGACCGGCACGATCATTTCCATAACGATCTCGCGGATGTTCTCCGAGTACAATACGTCACGGCGCTGCTTGTATATAACTTCACGCTGCTGGTTCATGACATCGTCATATTGCAGGACGACTTTACGGGTATCGAAGTTGCTGCCCTCTACGCGCTTCTGAGCGGACTCAACGGCACGAGTAATCAGGCGGCTCTCGATCGGCTGGTCTTCTTCAAGACCCAGACGGTCCATCATGCCCATGATGTTCTCCGCGCCAAAGCGGCGCATCAGCTCATCCTCCAGGGAGAGGTAGAACTGCGAGGAACCCGGGTCGCCTTGACGTCCGGCACGACCGCGCAGCTGGTTGTCGATACGACGGCTCTCATGACGCTCCGTACCGATAATGTGCAAGCCGCCCACATCGTGAACACCTTCTCCGAGCAAAATGTCCGTACCGCGTCCCGCCATATTCGTTGCGATCGTAACCGAACCCGCTTGACCCGCGCGGGAAATAATTTCCGCTTCTTCCGCGTGGAACTTCGCGTTTAGCACTTTATGCGCAACACCGCGTTTTTTCAGCATTTCGGCTAATCTCTCGGAGTTCTCGATCGAGATCGTACCAACAAGCACAGGCTGATTATTTTTATGACGTTCTACAATCTCTTCCACAACGGCTTTAAACTTGCCGTTCTCGGATTTGTAGACCACGTCCTGCATATCTTTACGAATAAGCGAGCGGTTCGTCGGAATTTGAATTACTTCAAGACCGTAGATCCGTTTGAACTCTTCTTCCTCCGTCTTCGCCGTACCGGTCATGCCGGACAGCTTGCGGTACATACGGAAGTAGTTCTGGAACGTAATCGTTGCAAGCGTCATGCTCTCGTTCTGAACCTTCAGCTGCTCTTTCGCTTCAATTGCTTGGTGCAGACCATCGCTATATCGGCGGCCAGCCATAAGCCGGCCGGTGAATTCGTCAACGATAACGACTTCGTCCTCATTAACTACGTAATCAACGTCACGACGCATAATAACATGGGCTTTGAGCGCTTGTTGCACGTGGTGGTTCAGCGTTACGTTCGCGTGATCGAATAAGTTCTCGATGCCGAATGCTTTCTCCGCCTTGTCAACGCCAGCTTCCGTCAGCGTAACATTGCGAAGCTTGATGTCGACCGTGTAGTCTTCTTCCTGCTTCAAACGGGTAACGAAACGGTCTGCGGCATAATACAGCTCCGTCGATTTTTGTGCTTGTCCGGAGATGATCAGCGGCGTACGCGCCTCATCGACCAGGATGGAGTCCACTTCGTCTATGATTGCATAATAAAGCGGGCGTTGAACCATTTGCTCTTTGTAGAGCACCATGTTATCGCGCAAATAGTCAAAGCCGAACTCATTATTGGTTCCGTAAGTAATATCGCAAGCATAAGCCTCTTGCTTCTCTTCATGCGTCAAGCCGTGCAAGTTACAGCCGACAGTCAGTCCAAGGAAATTATAAAGCTCAGCCATGATCTGGCTGTCGCGTGATGCAAGGTAATCGTTGACCGTAATAACGTGTACGCCTTTGCCTTGCAGTGCATTCAGATAAGTAGGAAGCGTCGCAACGAGCGTTTTACCTTCACCGGTTCTCATCTCTGCGATCTTGCCTTCGTGCAGTACCATACCACCCATCAGCTGTACGTCAAAATGGCGCATGCCAAGCGTACGCTTCGACGCTTCGCGCACAACCGCGAAAGCTTCCGGCAGAATCGAGTCAATCTCCTCGCCTTTCTCAAGGCGTGCCTTGAACTCTTCCGTTTTATTACGCAGCTCATCGTCTGACAGCGGCGATATCTTGGACTCAAGTCCGTTAATTTCTTCTACCGTACGCGTGAGACGCTTGACCTCGCGCTCGTTCGCATCACCGAATATTTTTTTCACTAGTCCGAGCATGGTCTTCCCCTTTCATAAATACGCCTGTTTGCCTTAAATTGTAACAGTTTGTCGTGACGCCCGCAACGCATCGCGTTCATTTCCAGCAATAAGCAGGTATACATTCATATAAAAGGCCTCTTCCCCGTCGGAGAAAAGGCCGTGATTGGCAATTTTATAAGTAAGAATGCGGAAATAATTGCTGGTTTCAGATTTTATTCTTGCTCGATCAGCCCATATTTCCCGTCGCTGCGTTTATAAACAACATTCACTTCCTTATTATCAATATTGGAGAATACAAAGAAGTTATGTCCTACCATGTTCATTTGCAAAATGGCTTCCTCAACGTCCATCGGCTTCAGCATGAAGCGCTTCGTCCGAACGAGCTCAAGTTCATCTTCCTCATCCATAACGGATACGGCTGTCTGGCTGAGGCCTTCCTTGAACAGAGCTTTTACGCCGCTTTCATGCCTGAACTTACGGTTCATCTTAGTCTTATGTTTGCGAATTTGACGTTCCAGTTTGTCCACCACAACATCAATGGAGGAATACATGTCCTCACTCTTATCTTCCGCCCTCAGCATAACGCCGACCAGCGGGATTGTTACTTCCACCGCATGTTTGCCTTTGGTAACAGACAACGTGACGGTTGTTTCGGAGGCAGGAGCTTCAAAATACTTTTCCAATCGACTGATCTTCTTCACAGCATACTCTCGTAAAGCTTCTGTCACTTGAATACGATGACCTCGAATGATGTATTTCATGGGGCATTCCTCCTTTACGTGTTCTTATTATAACATATGCCAGCGCCTATTTCAAAATAGTTTTTTATTTATTATGAATTTTCAGATAATATTTTCGGAGGATCGGCCTGAATCTGTTTCTTCATTAATATGCGGATAAGCTATGGATCATGACAGTTGAAAAAGGGGCTATAAAAATGAAAAGCCCCGGTTTCCCGGAGCTTAGAATAGGCACTTGTCAATCGAACCATATAATGTGGCTGAATGAGTCAGCCTAGATGATTACAGTTTGACTACGTTTGCAGCTTGTGGACCGCGAGCGCCTTCTACGATGTCGAATTCAACCGCTTGGCCTTCTTCGAGTGTTTTGAAGCCTTCGGCTTGGATTGCGGAGAAATGAACGAATACGTCGCCGCCTTGTTCAGTCTCGATAAATCCATAACCTTTCTCTGCGTTAAACCATTTAACTTTACCTTGCATACATAAACAGTCCCTTCATCTTCAAATACTGTGAGGCGTCTAAGTTATGTTATGGCCCACAAGTCGAATATACCACCAGTGACACACTATTGTCAATATTTCCTTGTAAGCGAATACATTTTTTTTAGACATCCCTGAAGACTACCTTTTCGTATCAAAAAAGAGGCTGTCTCCGCCGCCGTAAGCGGAGTCGTATCTAGCTTGGGAACGGCGTCCCTGCTGGATTTTATCCCACTGCTGCCTTGCTTCGTCACGAAGGATAACCATTCTCGCAACGATAACGGACTCGATGGAAATTAACCGGTCGGCTTCCAGCCGGAGCACGGCCATTTGCTCCGCCGGGACAACCAGCTGCTCCAGTTCCAGGAACAGTTCTTCCCGCTGCTGCATGTATTCGTCGAACTGTTCCATATCGGCGCTGTCCAACCGCTCAACCAAATTAGACGACAGTAGAATGAGTCGCTGTAAAAGAGCTTCCATTAGCTTGTCCCGCCATTTGATTGACTTGCTTGGCCGCTTCCACCCACGTTGCCTTCAGATCTATTAAGTGCCCAAGCACTTCTTCGGCCGGTTCGGCATCCTTCCGGGTATTGGCTTCGATTAACCGATGGTTGAAATAATCGTAAAGCAGCAGCAAGCTTTCCGATACCGGGTTCGAACGGTCCAGGGTAATAATGAACTCGCTAATGATTTCCTGCGTCTTCATGAGACTCGTATGCGCATCCGCATTCCGCTGCTCTTTGAGAGCCTCAATGCCCTGACGGCAGAAACGAATCGCCCCGTCGTAAAGCATGATAAGCAAAGCAGCCGGATTAGCCGTCTGAACCGATGTCTGCATGTATGGATTGCGCGGTTGGTATTGCATGGGTTATTAGCCTCCTAGGAACCAAGCAGCGATGCAAGGCTTGAGCTGCGTGAATTCATCTGACTGATGTAGGTTTCCATCTGGGTGAATTGATTGTAATAACGGGTCTCCATATCGTCGAGACGGGTCTGGAGAGCCGAGATTTGCTTATCGTATTCTAATGATTCTTTTCCGAGTATATAAGTGTTTTTGACGGATGTGCTTGTTCCCGCTTTATCAACAATTTGACTAAAAATGGAGCTCGCCTGATTGTACAGCCGAGTGGCAACACCGTCTCCCGCAGTCGTCTTGCTATCCTTATCGTCTGCAGTGAACAAAGCCATTACTTCATCCGGCTTCTCCGAAATCATTTGTTTGAGCTTTGTCTCGTCAATGTACAGCTTGCCTTTATCCAAATAGCTGCCGCTAACGGACGTTCCGCTAATTAACGAACTCGAAATCCCTATATCGGACAGATTCTTCAATTGTCCGGATGCCAAGCCGCTAATTGAGGAAGACAAGGCCTGTCTCATCGAATACAGGCTTGATGTAAGAACGGAATCATTAGCAAGCATACCACTTTTTGCTTTTTCTTCCCATTGCTTAATCTGATCGTCGGTCATTTCTTTCTTCTGAGCATCAGTCAGCGGAGTGTAGTCGCGATATTTCTCTTCCGACAATTCCGAGTTGATCGAGCTGATCAGGTCATTGTACTTATCTACGAAGGTTTTGATCTTGTTAAAAACAGAATCAACGTCTTGCGTAACGCCAATGTTCGTTACATCGGACCCTTCCGATTTAGCCGTAATGCTGAGGCCGGCGATGGTGAAAGTATTTGAGTCGTATTCGCCCTCTACTCCGTTGAACTTTACTTTAGCGTTTTGGCCTTGCGTATAAATAGAAGGTGCTGTATCAGTAGGCGTAGCGCCTGTCAAACCAAGAGCACCTACTACACCAGCGTCGGAACCTGTAGTAAAATCAATCGTTTTACTTTTATCCGGATTATCAATAACCAGATTGCCAGTAGAATTCAAAGATAAAGAAACACCTGTATTCTTAAGGGAATCATTCATCTTTGAAACCAGATCTCCAACGGTGGATTTGTCCGTAAGATCAACCTTGTACTCTTTGCCACCGATTTTCAGGGAGAAAGCTTTGCCTGCAAAAGAAGCTAAAGAAGTATCCGATGCCAGCTTCTCCGTTCCCGTTGTAGTTGCAGCCGTTGTGCTTGTAGTCAGGCCTAAAATGCTACCTACATCCGCGCCTCTAAGGTCAATATCCGCAGCCGCGCCTGTTTTGGAAGAAGAGAAGAACATTGTCTTCAAAGTAGAGTCATAGGCTACCTTTACACCTGTTTTTACGGACTGCGCGTTGATTTTATTAGCAAGATCCTGATAAGTATCCTCGCTCTTAACCTCAACGTCAACACCATTGACGCTAATCGTCGTATCCTTCCCGATGGTTGCGCCCGTCAAAGTTCCGCTCTTAAGCGTAGCGGACTTAGCCAGCTGTTCAACCTGCAGGGAATACGATCCTTCAATCGCCGTTGCCGTTCCTGTTACCGTCGCTACATTTGTATTCGAGGAAGAAGCAGTTTTCGTCAAGTAAGCGGATTGCAGCTTCATATCGAATGCGGCATTTTTAAAATCCAGAACCTTGTTGTTAATCGCCCTATAATCGTCCTGCTTCCACTGGTTAATCTGCTTCTTCTGGTTGAGCTTGTCTAGTGGTACGCGCTGGGCATCCATGATCTGTTTAATCATGCTCTCGTAATCGATACCCGATGCTAACCCGGTTACACGTAAAGTACTCACTCTTATCCCTCCTGATCGTTACCGTTTCTCGTCAACAATTAAGCCTGCCATTTCCCATAGTTTTGCGATAAAGTCCAGAGACTTCTCCGGCGGGATCTCTCTTAATACTTCGCCCGTTTCTTTATCCTTCACCTTTACTGCGACAAGATGGGTTTGTTTGTGTACGTCAAATTGCAGTTCCGTTGGTCTTCCGCGCATAGCCTTAACGGCCTGCTCAATATTTTTGAATAACTGCTGCTCTCCAACGCTAATCTTCTCGCCCTGCAGCTCAGCTATCTTCACATCTTCAAAGCTGGTATAGGATCGTGATCCTTGAACAGCTGCTTCCATCTGTACCGAAGTTTCCGCATACACTTCTTTGCTAGGAGTCTTTGGTGCATCCGATGCTGGAATTCGTTCCGATGGAAAATTCGACCCTGAGATAGAAAGATTTGAACTCATCCGAATTTTCCTCCTGCCAGATTGATGTTTATTACTTATTATATCGGCACAATAAAATGGAAATATTATAGGCTCAATCAAGGTAATGGGGATAAAATGAGAGACAATAGATAACCTAGTCCACTAAAAACTTAATCTCTAATACTTCTATTAACCTGCCATAAACGTCAAAAATGCCGGGTCCTCTAATTTATAGGGAGACTCAGCACTTATATCTCTATTGCTTTTATATTTTTCTAACTATTTCTTTATAACCACTCGGATTTATTAACTGCCATCGCCAAGCATCCTCACACATCTCTTCGATTCCTCTTTCCGCTTCCCAAAATAATTCCCTTTTAGCCATAGATGGATCGGCGTAACATACTGCAACGTCACCTGGTCTTCGATCAACAATCGTATATGGAATCTTTCTACCCGATACTTGTGAAAACATAATGATCATCTCCATGACACTATAACCATTACCTGTCCCAAGATTGTACGCCTTGACACCAGTAGATGTCATTACTCTCTCAATTGCCCTAATATGCCCTGCTGCTAAGTCCATCACGTGAATATAGTCTCTAATCCCTGTTCCGTCAGGAGTTGGGTAATCGCCACCAAATATCTGAAGTTGTTCAAGTTTTCCTATCGCTACTTGAGTAATATAGGGCATTAAATTATTTGGAATACCGTTGGACTCCTCACCGAGTCGACCGCTTGAGTGAGCACCCACTGGATTAAAGTATCTTAAAATCGAAATACTCCAATTATTATCCGAGACATATAGATCCTTTAAAATCTCCTCAATCATAAGCTTAGTACGCCCATAAGGATTAGAAGATCCAAGTTGCGCGTCCTCCGATATTGCTCCTTCATTAATGGAATATACTGTAGCAGAAGAACTAAATACCATCTTCGTCACATTAAATTTCTGCATAGTTTGACAAAGAAAAAGAGTTCCTGTAACGTTGTTATGATAATAACTCAAGGGAGATTGTACTGACTGTCCGACTGATTTGTATCCAGCTAGATGTATAACTGCATCAATCTTGTTCTCCATAAAAATCTTTTCAATACTATTCTTATTTAATAAGTCTGCATGATAAAATTTTATATGCTTACCAGTGATCTCATATATTCGATGTAGAGGAACAATATTGCTATTTGAAAAATTATCTAAAACTATTAACTCATAACCGGCATTTATCAACTCGAGACAGGTATGGCTACCAATATAACCTGCCCCACCAGTTACTAGTATTACCATTAGCAGTTCCTCCATGCTGAAAGATCTCTACGTTTTTTGAGATATCACACTTCGTTATTTGATTGACATCACAACCGCATGTACCTCATCCTGCATGAACAAGTTGTCGATGTCGGTCGGGATAGTTTCTCCTTTTTGGTCTAAAATAAAAAATTTATAACCATAATCATCACGACACTCCATTAATCGATTCATAAATGTAAACCACTTGTTTCGTAACATTTGTTTGTTCAATTCAAAAATTACGGTGCCTACTTTCCTAGTACGCAGAGATTCTTCAAGACCTAGAAAGGCATGATATTCCCCTCCCTCGATATCTATTTTTACGAGATCGATATACTCTACATCTGTAAACAACGGATCAAGGGCAACTGCGTCCACCTCATAACTACTATAAGTATCAACGTGATAACGGTTCTTATAATTTTCATCATGTTCAATCAAAGATCCATTCCCCATAAACTTCTCTGTTGCATGGAATGTCAATTTAGTCTCTTCTGAATATACGGCTGCATTAAAAACAAGAGTTTGTTCAGTTAAATAGTTCATTGCGAGGTTTTCTCTGATGATCTCATAATGCTTAACGTTTGCTTCAAACGCAACTACATAGCCTTCCTTCCCAACCAAATATCCAGCCAATATCGTAAATAGCCCCATATTTGCTCCTACATCTACAAAAACTTGACCACGCTTTAAGTTTTTCAAAATGTAATTGGTCAATGGCACATCATATACACCATGAATGATAAGGTCTGGTGCGAGACTTAGGTCATTTGAATTGACAATCATCTTTCCACCCCATGTTAAGTGCACCAAAACTCGATTATTACCAATATAGCATCCTCTCATGTGTATCTCCTCTTTAAAAAAGATGATTTTGAATTGTTTTTTTATAAGCTTGTTCAAACATTACCACAATATTATCAAAGGAAAACTTTTCACGAACCGTTTCGACAGCCCGACGACGCAAACGTTGGCGTAATTCAGTATCTGTAGCCAAACAACGAATTGAATGAGCTAATTCATACACGTTTTCTAACTCAAAGAGTAAACCATTCTCACCATTAATTACTTGTTCTTTTAATCCTCCGACATCACTACAAATTACAGCACAGCCACTTGCCAACGCTTCCGTTACTGATAAACCAAAGCTCTCCATTCTCGACGGATGGACAAATATATCATAATCTGCTAGCTCCGCATGTAATTGTTTAGATGGTAAATTCCCACGAAAAGTAACCGGAAGCTTTAATATTTTTGATTCAGCTTCGAGCGCAGCCCTCTGGGGTCCGTCACCATAAAGTACAACCTCGAACTCTCCTATATCTTGTCCATTTAATAAAGCCAATGCCTTGAGTAACAGATCATATCCTTTCAGACGATTAAAATGGCCAGCCCCTGCTATTCGCAGAGGACTATTGATACGAAAATTAGGTTGAAACTGATCTGGATACACCCCGTTATGAACAACAACATGCTTTGATAATGCAATTTCCGGCATTAACTCGGTGATTGCATGAGACACTGTATGCACAAGTGTTGGACACTGAACTGCCATTTGATCATATGATCGCAACCACTCTTCCTCCTCTTTGGAGGATACCGATCCATTTAAAAGTCCTTCTTGTTTATAAACACCGTGTATTGTACCTAATAATGGTATGGAGGGTGCAATCGAGCTTGAAACGTAGCTTGATAGTGCGTTATTGGAATGAATCACATCATAATTAGTCATGTCAATGTGTTGCGCCAATAATTTATTGGAATACTTTAACAATTCTATATTTCTAACGGCTCGGGGGAATTGAAGAATACTTTGACGATATCGATTAATATCCTCCTGAACTGACTTTGGTAAGAATTTAATATGTGAGGAGCACAAGAAGTCAACTATGTGCCCACGTCGGCGTAGTCCACCCATCAATTGATAAACAAAAGTGTTGACACCGCCAGGGCAAGGATGTAGATCAAATGAATACATTAATATCTTCAGTATAAATCACCCCTTATGGATAACAGCCATATTCAAACTTGGCTAAAGCTTTATAAACTGAAATTAAATACAGGAATATTAACACCAGACAGAATTTTCACATTAAAATCATTTGCAATTCCCATATGAAAAATCGTATTTTCACTCCTACTTGTAATATAAAAATTGATTTCTTGGAATATACTACTCTCTTCCTTGATTTTATCATTTAATACTAGTATATCTGGCAGGTCCTCCTCATGTGAAGCAAGAAGCCCTTTTATAGCATTCAACTGTGTGTAAAATTCGGTATTATCTTCAATTCTTAAAACCAATGTTATGTCATCTTTGGCAGAAAATTTTTCAATAAATTCCTCAATAACCATTTCCCATAATGGATAAGGGTCATCAAAATCAGGATAAAATAACACAGAAGTTGATTTCAGTTGTAAAGCTAAGCTCGGTATATGTCGCTCCTGTAAATAAAATCTATCAACAAAATTTTCAATTTCTAACGAGAAATACTCTCTGTATTGTTGAATCTTCTCATTAGGCCAATTCCACCATTTAATTTTTAATAGTTTTTCTATTTGTTCTTCTTTAAATCGATACTTTATTATTCTAGCAGGGTTACCGGCTACGATTGCATAAGCAGGAACATCTTTTGTAACAACAGCCCCTGCCGCAATAACAGCCCCATCTCCGATTTTTACACCGGGTAAAATGATTGCGTTGTTACCAATCCATACATCATTGCCAATAAGAATTTCATACTTTTGTTCCATCTTTTTTTCATAAAAATTGAAATTAAAAATCGGAGCGTAAGATGTTGTCACTGATTTATAGTCATGAACTAAATTAAGAATTGAAGTAATTTGATATCCAATTGAACAGAAATTTCCTATCTGTAAGTTTGCATTCTTAACCCCGTGTAACATATAAACTGTCATTTCATTAATATAACTATATCTCCCAATTGTTCCATAACTAAAATTCCGATTGGGTGGACTATCATAGGAAAGTATAGCGTTTTCGGTTGATGCTACAAGGTTTCTTAATGTAATCAATTTATATAGTATCCTTTCACATAAAAGATTCCTAATTAAAAATCCTAGATCTTTTACCAGCAAAACTATAATTCATCTTTTGTTAATAGAATTCTTTCTCTTAAGTTACCAAAGTATTCTGGATAGTAAGCCGCATCCTGGATATAAAGACAATAATCATAGGCTTGCTTTGCCATCTCACTATTTCCCATTAATTGAAGAACCGTTCCATATAAATAGACTAAATCTGTGTTTAACATATGGTTGGGCAACGTACTTTCCAATAAAGCCAGTGCTTGACTATCAAGCTCCAGCTCGATATAACACAGCACAATCCATCGGACACAAATCGGATACTCCATAGAATCCGATGAAATACTTTGCAATTTGTCCTTTAGTAAATAAAGAGCTTCCTTGTATTTCTTAATCAAAAACAAATCTGCTATTTCTTTATATTTATCGTCCTTAGGTTGACCAAGGCCCTTCACTCTGACGTAGAGTTTGTCCGAATAGCCGTTATCGATATGACTTTTCCTGCTGGCCCACATTTCCCACCTTACGACTGAGATCCCAGGAATAAACTCATATTCCACCGGAATAAAAACTTCATTAGCCATTGAATGGGATAAAAATCGATCTATTTTTAAAATGGTATTCTTATCTGCAAGAAATGTACCACCATAAACTCTGTTCCAGTCGTGCTCATTTGAATATAATGGAGCTACCTCATAATCTGCAATCTCTTCATAATAATTCAACAGTTCCGTTAAGATAGCATTCCATTCGTAATTCGAGCTCGTATGATACCCGTTTTCTTGTAGCTCTCTATATAGCTCTTGATCCTCTAGCAGCCTCACTATGTTATCTGTCAATTTCTCTATGTCGCCTATCTGAGCAATTAGACAATTGTACTCATCCTCTGCATACTCCATTACGCCAACATTTTCAGTTGTGACAACTGGAGTACCACATGCCATTGCTTCAAGAGGGGGGAGTGGAAATGATTCATAATAAGAACCTGAGACATAGACAAATGCCTCCCTATACAGATCTGCTATCTGTTCTTGAGATGGGCTAACATACACTCTTCCAAGCGGTTCAGCAGGCTGGTGTTGGGTTATCCAAATCAGCTCAATATCATAGCCTTTTGAAAGTACAGCTTTATATACAGCTTTCAAATCTTTGATCCCTTTAAAAGCGGCTTGTTCACTTCCAACTATGATCATTGATTTTTTAGTTGCTTCTGTCTTTTTACCATAAAATAAAGAGCTGTTTAGTGCATTTTGACACACAGTAGATTGCCGCTCATATTTTTGGTGAATGATTTTAGAGATTTGTCCAGACACAGCAAGAATATAGGCTGGCATTTGATATTGTTTTTTAACAATCACTGAGATTTCTTTAGAAACACCTTCATCCTCAAAAAGATGGAAATCGCCTTGTTCAAAATAAACGACAGGTGCAATTCCCATTCCCACACATGCGTTAACGTGTTCCCAGTAAGTCGCAACAATTACATCGCAATCTGGAATACCATTTGCTAATTCGATTTCAAAGGGAACACATATATAATCAGTTTCTATAGGAAACCAATCGGGCTTAGGAAAATGAGACACCAAGGTCACTCGGGCTCCGAGTTTTTGCAATCCATTCGCATGTTCAAAAATAATTTTGACCCCACCACAAACACCAACATGATTTAATACATATACAACATGTATTGGCTCTTGTTTATTTCTGGAGTTTGTTTTTTTATTAAGCTGTTGTTTTTCAGCCCATATAAGGCGCTTTACGCGGTCAATATATTCCTGCGACCTCAGTTTTTGAATGGACTCTCTTAGCATAGAAGCAACTTCTTTCTATTCAAATTTCAGCAATTGCCTAAATTATTTAATTAGGTTATTAACCCATGTCATATAATCATAAACATTGTTGGCATTGTATCCGTGTCGTTGAGCCATCATAAAAGATTCTTTCGCCAAGCTATAATTAACTAATTTAAAATGGCAATAACCTATGTTAAAGTATAGCTTTGACTTTTGCATATCTTCACTCGTATTGTCTAAAGCTTCGGCGAAATGCTCAATAGCAAGATCATAAATTCTATAATCCATAAGGGTACTGCCTATAGCTGTTGAAATATCAATTTCAAAATTAGATTTTAAGTTGAGCAAGGCGTTAACTACTTGTCTATTATCAAGTAAAATCATTTCAGTTATTAGGTTCATGTAAACCAGCAATTCTTCCTTTAAAAGTATTTGATCAGTTGCTTGTCCGGTATATAAAAGAATGATTTTTTTATACGATATTGGAAAATCCTCAGTCTGATCTACTTCTATTGTAGAATTGCTTAAAATAGAAGAAACAACAGTAAACAGAGCTGTCCAATCGGTACGTTCTTCTAAATAACATTTGTAAAAACAGCTATAGGCTGCTTCATAATTACCATTAGAGAGTAACGCGAACATAAGTGTGCTGTCTTCGTATCTATATTGTGAGTTCCAAATTTTCCAATAGAATAATAGAACTTTTCCTAGTTTCACTGTAGACAATTTAGTTACTAGAAACCTAACATCTTCTTCAACGGACTTATGATAAATTCTATTTAGTAGAAGAATAATATCTTCTGGATTTTCTTTTTTAATTAAATTTATTAAGGAGTAAAAGGAATTTTCGTTATATTTATTCTCAGATAACGAGTTAAAGTAATGATCAAATGCTGATCCAGCATCATTCTTATATTCATACAAAATACCCATATAGTAATAAATATCCGTTAATAATCCGGGTATTGTATTAAGTTCAATGTCTTTATATTTAGATTGAAGTTCAATAACTTTGTTAAATGCCTCTAGTGCCCTAATGTATTCCTTGTTATTAAAATATTCTACGGCCAGATATTTATAAAAATCCGGATGCGAAGGAAATCTATCGATTGCTTTGAATATTGTCCGTTTCTTTTCTTCATATGAATAACCTAGCTGTTTCATTGACCTTATTATATTGTGATATGGCTTGGAATTAAGCCCTACAGCCGAAGCCCCTGACTCAATAAACATTTGTCCATATTTAATAGCATCATCGTATTGTCCTAATGTGATATAACAATCCGATAAATACAAGTAATTAAGTTTATTTTTACTATTGTTTGCCAGTTCAATTAATAATAGTTCAAGATTTCTTTCAGCCTTAGTTGAAATTATTTCACCTGAATAACCCGTGTGATAGATCTTCAAGTCGAGATTAGTTGAATTAAATAACTTAACCGTATCCCCTTCTTTAAAAACACTTTCATGAATGTTTCCCTTATATCTAATATTAGTATTTCCCCTGAATACCCTTACTAAAGAATTAGTCTGAATTACTTTTTCTTCTCTTCCATCAATACTCAAGTGTTTTAATAATAAAGCATCAATATTTTTATTATTATTTATCTTTTGTAAAACTGGAGGAATTGTTTTAGCTGTATCTTTATAAAAGAATTCATCTGCATCCAAAAATACAATCCATTCACTTGAAGCTTGATCTAAGGCATAGTTTCTTGCATCCGCAAAGCTATTATTCCACTCAAAGAAAAACACCTTTGCTCCTAATTCTTTTGCAATTTCAACAGTGTTATCAGTAGAGCCAGTATCCACTAGAATAATCTCATTTACTATTTCTTTAAAACTATCAATACATCTGCGGATATTTGCTTCTTCATTTTTTGTGATTAAACAAGCTGAAATTTTCATTTTGCACCTCAATAATTATTTAAAAAAGGGCCAGGAAAGTTCCTGACCCTTTTACAGTTCATTGTATTAACGCAGAAGTTGCAGAACGCCTTGCGGTTGTTGATTAGCTTGAGCAAGCATAGCTTGAGCAGCTTGTGCAAGAATCGAGTTCTTCGTTTGCTCCATCATTTCTTTCGCCATATCAACGTCACGGATACGGGACTCAGCAGCAGTCAAGTTCTCGGAAGCTGTACCCAGGTTGTTGATCGTGTGCTCCAGACGGTTTTGAACAGCACCGAGTTTGGAACGTTCGCTGGATACAGAGTTAATCGCTTTATCCAGAACTTTAATTGCTGAAGAAGCGCCTTCTTTAGTCGAGATATCAAGAGCAGCTTCAGCTTTCACGTCGTTTGTTCCGTTAGTAACCGAGTTAGATGTAGTAAAACCAGCTTGGCCCGCATTACCAGTTATGCCTAGTGCAGATGAACGCATATCACCGATTGTCAGGGACATCGATTGACCCGAGTTCGCACCGATTTGGAATTTAGTCGAGAAGCCGGAACCTTGAGCGCCAGGTCCAACAATTTGTTCAACGTTTTTAACAGTAGACAGGTCTGATGCAGTTGTAAATGCAAGGCCTGTTGCACTAGACAGTGGTCCGTTTGTTCCATCAGTCAGTTTAAGGTCTTTGCCAGTTTCCGAGATGAATTGAACGTTACCGTCTTTGGATAGAGAAGCAGATACTTTTCCATCAAGACCTGCATCTTGCAGAGCTGCGTTCAAATCTCTAATAAGATCTTGTTTTGCCGCATTGGCAACATTTACATCTGTATTATTTGTGTCATATACTTTTGGATCTGTACCTTTGTTGAGTTCTACTGTTACAGCACTGTCAGTACCAACTTGAATTGTAAAGGTACTGTTTGCTGCAATAGTTGTATCTGCAGTTGCACCAATAGCTGCTGTAGCTTCTACACCGGCTCGCTCAATTGTTGTTGGATCTCCTTTTGCCGTGTTAGCCGAACCTGTGCTAGCAGTTGTTAGACCCAGAGATGTGTCAGCAGCTGCCGCATTGATTTGAATAGTGCTCGTTGACCCTGCAGATTTAGCTGTGAACACTAGATGATTAGTAGCATCTTTGGTAATATCTACTAAATCGGAGAGTTTTACTCCACCAGAAGTAGTGTTCCCAAGTTCAGTGATGAACTCATTGTAGTCTTCAGCATCGATAGCGGTTGTCGAGCTGCCAAGCGTTGTATCCATAGTAGCACCGGAAAGATCAAACGTCTGGTTGTCAACAGTGATTGTTACAGCTCCAACTGTTCCAGTTGCAATCGCGTTAGCCAGTGTCATTTTCGCGTTTGTAGCTTGAGTAATTTTCGAACCGTCAGTAGAAGCGATACCACCGTTCAGCAATTTTTGAGTATTGAACTCAGTTGTGTTGCCGATACGGTTGATTTCGGAAGTCAATTGGTTCATTTCGTCTTGCAGAGCCGAGCGGTCAGTATCCGTGTTCGTACCGTTCGCGGATTGTGTAGCCAGCTCGCGCATACGTTGCAGGATGCTATGAGTTTCGTTCAAAGCGCCCTCAGCTGTTTGGATCAAAGAGATGCCGTCTTGACCGTTTTTAGCAGCCATGTCCAGACCGCGGATTTGGCCACGCATTTTTTCGGAAATTGCCAGACCAGCAGCGTCGTCGCCAGCACGGTTGATACGAAGACCGGAAGACAGTTTTTCCATGGATTTGCTTTGAGCGCTAGAAGCGTTGTTCAGCGAGCTCAGAGTGTTAAGAGCTGCAATGTTGTGATTAATACGCATTGTTATTTCCTCCCTGAATGTCTGTTAGTTCCGCATCCTTGCGGAAGCTTACGGTGAAAGGGTCGGCCGCCCCTCCCCCGCGCTTATTATTTATATCGACAGCATTCGGGATTTTTTATAGAGGAAAAACAAAATTTTCTATTTTAATTTGTTCTTTTTTATTTGTCTGAGCGATTTTGTTTGAGCAGCTGAACAACATCGTTAATAGCTAGAAGACTGCTCGCTGCTTCCCGGTTAGAAGCTTGAATGTTCATATACAGTTCTTTGCGGAATATTTCAATATCCTTAGGGGCGCGAATACCCAGCTTTACCGTCTCGCCCTCGACACCAAGCACGACAATCTCAATATTGCCGCCAATCATAATCGATTCATCCGTCTTACGAGATAATACGAGCATAACGCTCCTCCTTAGGCTTGATATAAAGGCGCTCTTGAGCTATAAACATGATCGTGGATGATGTGCTGCTTGCCGCGTTTCGTCGTCTTGTTTAATACAATCGGCGCCAACAAATTTATCGTGGATTTATTCGGATCTTGATTGAGAGTAACGACGGACCAGACCTCAACATCCTTCTCGTCATCCAGCTTCAGCTCTTGTACGACCGAATCCGGCAAGTCCCATTCGTAATCGCTATAAAAGAAAAAGGGGCTGGCAATAAGAAACGTGATATTCCCATCCTCCACGGATTGCATCAGCCTGACCGGCATTTCCCCTTCAACCTCGGACAACACAAATTGCTGCAGATGTTCAAAGCCCGGTATTCCGTTATCGAACTGGTATGTAGTCACTCGAATCCCCTCTTCGTCTTCATTATATAAAAAGAAAACTACAGGCCCCGTATAAAGATACGCATAAGGCCTATAGTTATTAAACCTAATTCTATGAGCAATGTAAAATCCTATAAAACCGTGTCGATGCTTGGCGGCGTAATCTGTACGGAAGCATATTGCCTCATATAAATCTCCGCTTTACCCGGCGTATATTCATGGATGGGACGGTTAGGCGTAACATTTAGCTCGACACCGCCCTGTTCAACCGATATTTGCACTTTTCCGGGCGTAAAAGATAGATCCACGTTATCAATGGACGCTGGACCTGTAACGGGCATCGGCGGTCCTTCGATCCGCCAGTCCTTAGACAAGCTTGCTACAGGATTACTCTTCACATGCGCAAGATCTGCCAGCTGCCGCCCTTCTTCCATGCGACGAGCCACACCTTGCAGCGCTATTTCTTTAGCTTGCGAATAAATTCTGCTCGATACTTCCAGGTTGTTCGCCAGCCCAAGCGCATCCCAAGCCCGACTCTGATCGACCTCCAGGACACCCATAGGCTGCTCGATCGACAGCTGCGCGGGGATCTGACGCATGTCGATCGTAGCTTGCGGCTGCTCGATATGCTGCTCCGCCGGCCTTACCTGAATTCCAATAAGGGCAGGCTGCTGGTGAATCTGAATTTGTCCGATAGCCATGGAACCACCCTATCTCAGGAAGTCAACAAGACTTGGCTGAATGATCTTCGCGCCTGCCGACAGAGAAGCTTGGTAGACGTTCTCTAAGGTCGTAATATTCGTGATAGCCTCGGCCATATCGACGTCCTCGACCTTTTGCTGCATCTGTTGAAGATTAATATCCACATCGGAAAGCCTTCCTTGCACGATCTCCACACGGTTAACCCGCGCTCCAACCTGAGCTCTTGCCGTCAGCATCGTGTTCATACGCGTATCAATCTGGCCAAGCAGACCCGTCAGACCTTCCTGGTCGCCAGAACCCAGCATATCGTAAGCACGGTGCATGAGCTGGAACAAGTTATCGCTTGTCGTATCGGATTCGTCTGCAACAGGAGCGCCAAACACATCATTGCCAGTCATGTTTACATCCATCGTCATTCCCGGAGACAGCTCGTATTGGATGCTTCCCGTGTCGGTCTGATTGCTGAAAGCCTTCAGAATTGGAGGATCTGCAGAAGGATCGGACTGCTGATCCAAGCCAAGGGTGGAGTAAGGCTTAACGCCCGTCTGCTCACCGTTAAACATTTGTTTCCCGTTAAACTGACTGTTGCCGATCTCTACCATTTGGTTGTACAGCTGGGAAACTTCCGTTTGAATAGCGGTCATGCTGGTTTGTTCCAACGTGCCGTTCGAGCCTTTGACGATGAGCTCCCGGAACCGTTGAACGATGTCCGTAGCCTGTCCAATCGTCGTATCCATATATTCCAAGGAGGACAATGCGGCATCGGAATTGTCGGTATATTGATCATTGGATGCAATCTCGCCGCGATAGCGCAAAGCGAACGTAATCCCGATTGGATCATCGGAAGGTTTATTAATCGCTTTACCTGTAGCGAGTTGATTTTGCAGCTTATTCATACTGTTAAGGTTGTTCGTTATGTTGCCAAGCATTTGGGAAGACATCATTCTTTGCGTTACGCGTAATGCCATGTGGCTGCACCTCCGGCTTTATCTAGTAGATTACAGGCCGACGCGGCCCATGCTGTTAATAATACGGTCCAGCGTCTCGTCAATAACGGTCATCACGCGTGCGGATGCGTTATAGGCATGCTGGAACTTCACGAGATCGGACATTTCTTCGTCAAGAGAAACTCCGCTTACCGACATACGGCGGGAATCCACCTGGTCCACGATCGTTTGCTGATTCGTCTGCAGCCGCTGCATTTCCTTGGATTGCACGCCTAATTGGCCAACAACGGCACGGAAGAATCCGCTAATCGTATTGTTGTCCGTCGCATCGAAAGCAAATTTCGTGTCACGTGCCTGAGACATAAGGACAGCCATCGAGTTGTTACCCGCTACAACCGTCTCCGTACCATCGTCGTTGAAGGTCACCTTCATGGAAGTGGCAAGCAGCGTAGGGTCTGCTGCAATCTTTGGATTCAACTGAATATTCGCAGCGGTCAAATTATCCGTATTGCCGTTCGCATCGGTAAACAGCGGTTCGCCTTGTTCCCCGTTCATCGTATAGCCAAGCTGATGCAAGCCGTTCAGACCTTGAACCGTTACAGTCAAATCCTCTGCAAGCGTACGGTTAGCGCCTGCGTATGTAACTCCGTTAAGTACGGTACCTTCAGGAAGAACCGAGCCTTTAGGAATCGTTACTTGAATATCCCCATTAGCAATGGTGTTCGCCATTTGGTTCAGCTGATCCATATAACCTTGAACATATTTATCGCGCGACTGCATCGTACCGTAAATAGCCCCGTTATTCAGATCGCCGTTCTCGATTGCAGCCGTCATATCGTCCAGCGTTAATCCTTGCGACCCTTCGGCGGACTTACCCGCGACCAGAGATACGTTGCCCATTGTAATCGTATAACCGTCAGATAAATCAGACACCTTGATATTCGCCAGTCCGGACAGTTCGTCTACCAGAGCATCGCGTTGGTCACGCAGGTCATTCGCGTCATCGCCAATGCCTTCAATGCGCTGAATTTGTCCGTTCAGGTTGGCAATGGTGCTGGAGATCGATTTGAGATTGTCGAGGTTTATTTGCGCATTTTCCGTCAAGTCGGACTTCAAATCGGCAAGCTGTTTGCTTGTATAGTTAAAAGCGTCCATCATCGCTTTCGTCTGTTCAACCAGTACGGCGCGGCCATCCGCGCTCTCAGGCGTCTTGCTGAGGTCCGACCAGCTGTTCCAGAAGTTTGAGATCACGGTCTGCAAGCCGGTATCGCTTGGCTCATTGACAATGGTCTCCAGCTTCTCGAGCGTATCCGACTGAACCGTATAATTCCCAAGCCATTTATACTCGCTGTAAAACTGGCTGTCGAGGAACTTGTCTCTCACCCGCGTGATCGAGCTTGCTTCAACACCCGTACCCAGTTGACCGGCTGCCGTGGAGTGGGAATAGCCGTAAGCCTCAATCGGACGGGCTGCCGTAAAGTTAACCCGCTGGCGGGAATAACCGGATGTATTGGCGTTGGAAATATTATGACCGGTCGTATTCAGCGCCGTTTGCGTCGTGAAGATACTTCGCTTCGCGGTCTCCAGACCATGAAATGTTGATGTCATCGTATCTGTCCTCTCTCTTAAGTCTTGAGATTATAGCGACTAGCACGCTGCACATTCATTCCTTGTACGGCGCGGTGGTAGGTAACCTCGTCCTCCGGAGCACCAAGCAGCAGGTCCTGCGTAAATTGCAGATAGTCCAGATTCATCCGGATCAGCTGCTGGTTAAACGTATTGACGTCCTGCAGCTCTTTGATCGCGGCGGACAGCTCCCGCCACATCTGCTGAAGCTCCAGCTTCTGCTCCGCATGGTAGACCATCTGAATCAGCTTCTCCATCTTCAGGGAGCGCATGTTGCGAAGGCCTTGTTCAACCGTAAACCGTCCAACCAGAAGCAGGCGAGTCTGTTCCAGGTCAACGATACGCTGCACGCTTTTTTTCTCGCGGCTCGTAACTAGCGATACCGCTTCC
The DNA here is from genome assembly GCF_000023585.1 of Paenibacillus sp. JDR-2. Lineage (NCBI taxonomy): Bacteria > Bacillati > Bacillota > Bacilli > Caryophanales > Paenibacillaceae > Paenibacillus > Paenibacillus sp. JDR-2. The sequence continues at coordinate 6,606,473 of NC_012914.1, forward strand.
ACATTTTCCAAGCGGATGGCTTCCGTTTTCTCGTTGGCATGCCGGATAAGTTCCTTATGCGCATCGAGCAGCTCCTGCAGGGTGATTAAAATCTGCCTGATATGTTCGTTCATTTACGGATCATCCCTTCAGGTATGGAAGCAGCTTGTCTGCGATTTTACCGGCATCCACCTTGTAGGTTCCCGCCGAAATGGATTGCTTCAATTCTTCGAGGCGTTGCTGCCGTTCAGGACTGTTCGTTTGACTGGTAGAGAGCATTTCCTTCGCCTCCGCGGAGATCTCTACGATATCCTTCTGTTTCTTCTTGTTTGCACCATCTATGCGTTGCTCCATCTGCTTCTGGTAGGGGTTGTATGCGCCGATCCGATTCGTTTCATTTATCTTCATGAATAATCACCTCTTTGGTTCCACAATAGAAAAAACCGATAACCTTTAAAAGTATTATCGGTTCAGCTAGTTGGAAAATGAATAGGCCAAGTTATGGGACTAAATATTAATTTTGCCGCTTATTATACTTATCGATACCTTTGTACGAAACTCTCTCTTCCGCTCGAAGAGCGGCATTCCTTGCCTCATCCTCGTGCATGTGCTGGGTGTCCTTGAGCAGACGCGCGCGGCAGTTGCTGCAAATGTTATTCTCACGGATCAGTGTACCACATACTTCGCAAGGGTACATAAGATTAGGGGCGTTCAAGAGTGAAATACGGCCCTCTTTAATAAACTTCGTAATTTGTTTGATCGAAACGCCCGTTGCGTCGTGCAGTTCCGTTATGACCGCGCCTTTTTGCTCGCGCAAGTAAGTGGAGCATAATTCGTATTCTTTATCAATCTCCCGTATGCATGCAGGGCAGACATCGCGAAAGTTTTTCGCAAAAATCTTACCGCACCGAGGACAATTATCTACATTCATCATCGATTCCCCATTCCAGCAATCAAAGGTTGTTACGGTTATTTTAACGGATATTGGGAGTTTTTTCACTAGTAATCTTGCAAAAGATCTTTCGGCTGCTAGGATCTGGCCCATGTGAGGGCATAAATGTCGAGCGGAACCTCCGAATGCTGGTGCAGCGCTGCCGCGCAAGCCCCAATCGTACTGCCGGTTGTGTAGATGTCATCAACAAGTAGAATTCGGATAGATTGGGCGTTCATAGGGGACTTATGGACATTGCTCTGTAAAAGAGCCATCGTATCCGTTCTGGCATGGAACAATCGCTTGGTATCCTTCATTCGCTCCAAACGGGACTTAAAGCTTTGCTTTTCGGTATGCCGTTCCCGGACAAGCAGGTCGTACAGAGGAAGCTGATGATGCTTGGCCAAAATAGAGGCAAACCGCTCGGCTTGGTTAAAGCCCCTCTCTTCTGCCCGCTCCATGCTGACTGGCACGAAGGTAACGGCATCCCATATGGGGCTTGAGGATGGCTGAGTAGAGAAGCTTTGTTTTTCAGCCTCCTTCGTGATGGCTTCAAATGCCGGGAGCATCATTTGGGCAAGGAGCGGCTCCAGCCTCTCATTGCCGCGGTACTTATATTGAGCCAGCCACTCTCTCATCTCGCTGCTGTACTGGACGGCGCTTCGGTTCGCGATAAACATGGCATCCGTGCGGCGAATGCAGTCTGGACAAGATATACCCCTGCCGCAAATGCGGCATTTGATTGGAGTAAGCCACGGGATAACCGCAAGGCAGGAGGAGCAGACTGAACGGGTAAAAGAGGTTGGAAGATAGGATAAATATGTTCTCCTGCTATCGGATTGAAGCGTTGATGAGCTTGGAGATGCCTGCTTTAATCCTTTTCCGCAAAAAGGGCATTCTCCCGAACCGGGATTCAAAAAATGTAAAGTATCGCGCAGCTCGGAGGTGGGGCGTTGGAATAGATGTTTGAGGAATTGCCGCATGGATATGTGTGCCTCCTTTGCCGGTGTTCTAGAAATTTGATGAAAGAGCAGCTAGTGGACAGGTGTATGGCAACGAGCTATGAGAAAAAGGAATACGGGCTACTGCTTGACGCTGGATTCGTACAAGGATGGCTAGTCATTCGTATGATGATGGCCGGTCAAAAGAAGTTTTGTTGGAACGCTTGAAGAGGCTGCTCCACCACCCTGAGCTAACCTGCCCTTCCGGGAGCAGGTATCCCCGTTTGCGGGCAATCCGGTTCATTGCGCGGATTTGACTGACGGCTGCAGCTTGAGCGCCGGTACGCTCCCTGCCGCAAAAATAAACAAAACCATTCGGATCATCTCCCGAGCGTCCGGCCCTTCCCGCCATCTGTACCAGCGAGGCCTCGTCAAACAACCGCCCGTCTGCGTCCAGAATATAAACATCGCTGCGCGGAATGGTTACTCCCCGCTCCAGGATGGTCGTGGTGACTAATACGCGGATTTCGCTTTTGCGGAATCGGCTTACCTTGTCGGCCCGATCCGGATCCTGAGACGAGGTCCCTTCGACGGCAGACAACTTAAGCAGCACGCTCAGCAGCTTGGCCATCGGCTCGACCTGGGAGATCCGCTGAACGAATATAAAGAGTTGAGCGTCACGGTCCAGGGAATGATTAAGTGCCGCTAGCAGTGCTCTCGGTATTTTTCTCGTCTGAAGGAGCTTTGCGACAGTTGGCGTGCGAAGCAGGACCGGAACGGGCAGCGGATGACGATGATAACGGACGGGTACCCTGGCATGGGACAGTTGGCCGGATTTAACCCGCCGCTGCAGCTCGGTTGGCGGCGTTGCCGAAAGCAGCAGCTTTGGGGCGTGCGGCGCACGGCTTTTTTCCGCTGCGTAATGCAAGATCGGATCGCCGTGATAGGGAAACGCATCAAGCTCGTCGATAATGACGAGATCAAAAGCTTGATGGAACCGCATCAACTGATGCGTAGTTGCCAGCGTAATGTCTCCCGCTTCCCAGCGCTGCTCGCTGCCGCCGTATAAAGTAACGACCCGTGCTTGCGGGAACGCCCTGCGGATACGGGGATCAAGCTCAATGACAACATCGCGCCGCGGAGTGGCGATCAGCGCCCGCCCGCCGCGAAAGATGACCGACTCAACTAGAGGGAATATCATCTCCGTCTTGCCGGCTCCGGTGACGGCCCAGAGGAGGAACTCTTTGTTCTTCTCCGGCTGGTATGGCGTAGTTGGCGCTTCGATGAACTGAAGCGCCGACGCTGTGGCGGCAGCTTGCGCGGGGCTTAGCTGCCACTTGCTCAGGTCGGCCGAGATTGAGCCGGACTCTAATGGAAGCGCAGGCATGCCAAGCACCAGCAGCTCGCATTCGCGGCTGCGCCCCATGGTGAGGCATGCCGAGCAATAGGCGCACATGCGCCCGCACGCTGCGCATTGCGTGCGGTGCATGTGCGCTTCGCCGCTGCCGCATCGCCTGCAGCGGCACTCGCGCCGCCGCCGGCCGTGCTCGGCGGCGACAGCGCCCGCAAGGCGCAGCCAGCCTAGCAGCTGCGCCAACTGCAGTGCGCCGCCCATATCGGCGGCGGCGCCCTCGAGCAGGGCGTGCGCTTCGCTGCGAAGCAGCGCACGGCCCTGCATGGCCGCGGCGGCCTGCTGCGCAGCGGCCGCCAGGGCCTCCCGCGCGCGAGCAGCAGCGCGCGCGGTGCCGGGGCTGGAGCCGCCCGCGGCAGCGGCGGCTCGCGCCCACCGCCGGGCCAGCAGGCTGGCATCGCCAGCAGCCTGCGGGCCCGGCCCGTTCATTGGCGCGCCAGCTTCGCGGCGCGCCTGCGCCACGCAGGCCGCGAGCGAAGCCAGCGGCCCGCCGTCACTGTTGGCAGTACTCCCTAAACTCCCTGCAATTCCCCGCCTCTGTGCACTACCGACACCGCTACTATCCCGCGAGGCACGGCTCCCAGCTTCACGCTCCCAAAGCTCCACGCACCGAATCGCATCCCCTAAAGGCAATGCCTCCTGCCACAACCATCCTTCTTCCGCTCTCTCCCCTTTTAATCTCATTTCGACCGCTTCATTCCGTCCTTTATCCTTATTTCTCATCCCTCCATATCGACCATCTGCTAATCTAGCAGCTTCCGCTAACCCCTCCTCCATCCAGAACAACTGATCCACTTCTGGAGCGATCGTCATCTGAGCAGACCATGCACCGCCAACACGAACGACATACACAAAGGCTTTCAACCGTTCCCCTCCCCGCGCACGCAAAAAAGCACACCTCAATGATGCCATTGCATCATCGGGGTGTGCTTCACTCCGTGCTTCCAATTAACTTCCATTATAGCTCAAAACGGCATTTTCGACAAATCCGATGGATTCTGCAAATCAACAAGGATAGCCTGGTCCGGCTTACTTACAATCCCCTCGTTTCTAAGCATCCATATAAGACCTGCTGAATCTTCGTCCGATTGTGAGCGCTTTCGATCCTTCAAACCTTCATCCGCAAAAACCGTAATATTCCCGTTCTCCCGCCTGAGACGATCTACAATCTGAGCGGTCTGGTCGGCCGAATCATTATCAACAACCGTAAGCTGAACATCCGTCCCCATTCTGCGCGAATAGGAAGAAAACTGGCGAAGAAACATTTCCATCTTCATATGCTGATCATGAGCAATAAGAACATAATGCTTGCTTTCGCGGACTTTGCCCCGCCTGAGCCTATAAGCCACATGCACCGACGCGGCGGCCAAAGCATAACAGCCTATCACAAGAAGAAAAATCGTAATCAGGTCGGCCACCTCCTCTTTGTGACAATATATGCCGTTATGAGCCCAGTGGTTACGGACATTAGGACAAGGGGGACAAAATGTGTGATCGACACGCCGACGCGGCTATTGTAAAATACATACAAATACAATCATGCGTGTGAAGCACACCGCTCTGATCCCGTTTCCAAAGGGAGAGAGCCGTGTGCTTTTTATTTTGCAAAGGAGTGATTTTTCTGGTTAAGGTACTCGAGGCTCCGTTTGAGCAATGGTTACAAACTCAGCTTCTCTCCGGTGGGAGTGAACGTAAACGCAGAATATCCGAGGAACGACATGCCGAAGACTTATTTCTCAAGCAGGTTTGGTGGCCGGCTATTGGTCAGCTTGATCATTTGCACGCGGAATACGAGGTTGATGATTACAAAGACGGTCAACGTTTTCTCGACTATGCCTATTTGCGCGAGCCCTACAAAATCTGCATCGAAATTGACGGCTACGGTCCACACTTTCGGGATGCTGACCGAAGACAGTTCGCCGATAATCTTATGCGCCAGAACCATCTCATCTTGGACGGCTGGATGGTGATCCGCTTCTCCTATGACGACGTCAAGAGCAAGCCTCGCCAATGCCAGCAATTCCTCCAGCAGTTGTTCGGCAAGCTATTCAGTCTTGCGCCCGACAGAAATTTATCCCTGCAGCAAAAAGAGATCCTTCGCTATATGTCCATTACGCAGAAGCCTATCTCGCCAAAAGAGGTGAAGGAACTCCTCCAAGTAGGAAATAAGGCAGCTCGCATGCGTTTGCGTGAGTTAGTAGAAAAGAAGTTGCTCGTTTCTGCCTCTACGGGCAGCTCCAGAGTTCGTTTCTATTCTCTGACCTCACAACATCGGCACATCTAGCGGCCACTTCGCCAACGTTAAGGTCTCTCAGGGACCTTAATCACCTAACTAGCTACTCTTTTTTTTTCCTTAAGCTCCCCTAGGGACCTTAACTCGGACGCCAATGCCCATTTCCGCGCCCCATACTGCTACTTCGCCAACGTTAAGGTCCCTCAGGGCCCTTAACCACCTGACTAGCTACTCTTTTTTCGTCCTTAAGCTCCCCTAGGGACCTTAACTCCCCCGCCACTGCCCATTTCCACAACTCATACCGCCACTTCGCCAGCCTTAAGGTCCCTTAGGGACCTTAACCACCAAACTAGCTACTCTTTTTTTCGCCCTTAAGGTCCCCTAGGGACCTTAACTCCCTCGCCACTGCCCATTTCCGTTCCCCATACTGCTACTTCGCCAACCTTAAGGTCCCTCAGGGACCTTAACCACCAAACTAGCTACTCTTTTTTCGCCCTTAAGGTCCCCTAGGGAGCTTAACTCCCCCGCAACTGCCCATTTCCACAACTTATACCGCCACTTTTCCAGCCTTAAGGTCCCTAGGGACCTTAAGCTTCTCCTCCTGCCCCAGAAAACACAAAAAATCCCGCGTCTACGACACGGGACTCTATTATGCACCTGTAACCAGACCTGATCTGACTTCGGCCGCCTGATGGCGGGCCGCTTTTCACCGGGTTCCTGCCTCTCGCATGCAGCTTTGGTCTGCCTTCGATCGAGCCCCTCGCCTTCTGCGCGTTGGTTTTAAGTCCAACGCACTTTGCGTGTGAATTAAGCTAGCCCGGCTACAGCGTTACCCAGCCATATTTGATGGATTGAATAACCGCTTGCGTGCGGTCGTCAACCTCCATCTTTTGCAAGATGCTGCTTACATGGTTTTTAACGGTTTTCTCGCTAATAAACAAATACTCGCCAATCATCTTATTGCTCTTGCCTTCAGCCATAAGACGCAGCACTTCCGCCTCGCGGCGGGTAAGCGGATTGTCTTCGCCCGCTACGAACTTCACGCCTGGCTCCATGCCAGCCGCAGCGCCCGAAATCACGCCCATCTCATCAAGGTAAGTCATGCGGCGCAGCTGATTGATCAGCTTGCCTGTCACCTTCGGATGGATATAAGCATGACCGTTCACTACGGAACGGATCGCGTTAATAAGCGACTCCGCTTCCATGTCCTTCAGCAAGTAGCCGGTAGCCCCTTTGCGGAGCGTCTCGAATACGTAGCTTTCGTCATCATGGATAGACAGAATAATGACTTTTACATCAGGGAAAATCGTCTTCAGCCTCTCGGTCGTTACAACGCCGTTCTCGATTGGCATGTTAATATCCATTAACACGATTTCCGGAATCGTATGGTTGCAAAACTCGAGCACTTGTATGCCGTCTCCGCATTCCCCAATGACCTCGAGATCGTCTTCCATGTTCAAAATCCGTTTAAGCCCTTCGCGGAAAAGTTGGTGATCATCCGCTAGCAATACTTTTATCTTGCGCTTACTTCCCGGCGCAGCCTGGTTCATCGTCATCTTACTCCTTTCTACTCTCTACGGTAATTGGGATGTTGATTATAATCTTCGTCCCTTGTCCTAATTTTGAGTCGATTTCCATCCTCCCTTCAAGAAGATCTACACGCTCGCGCATGCCAATCAAGCCGAAAGAAGAGTTGTTCTGCGCATGGGCTTCCGCCTGCTCGCTGTGGAATCCAATACCGTTATCCACGATCGCAATCGTGACCGTCTCTGTCGTAAAAGCAACCTCCAGCGTAACAAAGGATGCTCTTGCATGCTTCTGAGCATTGGTGAACGCTTCCTGAACGAGACGGAAAACACCAGCCTCCATGGCTGACGGCATCCTGACTTCTTTACCGCTAAGCTCAAAGATTGTCCGAATCTTTGTCTTATCTTCAAAGTCATGAGCGAACTTGCGAAGTGCAGGTACAAGACCCAAATCATCCAAGGCCATCGGACGCAGGTTGAAAATAATTTTTCTTATTTCCTCCAGTCCGGAACGAACCTGACCTTTCAGATCTAATAATTCGTCCTGCACCATTTGAAATTCCTTCTTTAGTAGCATTCTTTCCACAATTTCTGTCCGAAGCACGATATTGGCAAGCGATTGAGCCGGTCCGTCATGAATTTCGCGAGAAATTCGCTTCCGTTCTTCCTCTTGCGCCACGATGATCTTTAGACCTATCATCTGTCTCGTCTTCGCCGACTCCAATATGCGTGATACCTGGTTAAGGTCACCGGACAAATACTGGAGCACCACATTAATTTGAGAGGCAATCGTCTCCGCCCGCTCGATTGACTTCTCGACATTGCGGACCCGCTTCTGCAGATCGTCCCGGCGAGTTTTCAGATACGCTTCCTTCTCCCGGTAGACCATCAGATCGAGCTGAATTTGAGTCGCCTTCTCGTAGGCGGTTTTGATGTCCTCTTCTTTATATCGAACAAAGTCTTTGCTAACTTCAGTCAGCCGAATGCGAGCGCGCCGGTAGTCCTGCTCCAGTTGGTCTACTCTTTCGATTGTCGTTAGCGTTTCCGCGAGAACAATCTCAAGCTCTTGACCAAGGGATTCCAACTCCTGGCGCGCTGATTCGCATATTTCGTAAATTTGCAGTTTGCTGTCCTCCATGACGGAGATCGCATTCGTAATCACTCTATTAATATCGACTATGTGCTGGTCCAAAACAATCGGCAACCTTTCTTAAATTCTAAGAATATATAAGTTTCACCTTATAAATAGCGCTTAGAATTCTCGGAATGAAACACACCCGCTCCCCAAGGAAAGCGAGGCCGTTTCACCTTGTTAAAGGCTATTCCCCTTTATCATAACACAGGTTGGTTGCCGCTCGTCCACCATTAATCGATGGCAATCTTTTTCGTTTTGTTGTCGTAGGTGACCTTTAGACCCAATTTTTCGGAAACCAGACGAATCGGAATTAAAGTTCTTCCGTTCTTGATCATTGGAGCTACTTCCGTCTGGGAGAGCGCGCCGTTGATATTAATTTCCTTTTTGCCAATGACCATTTCAAGCATTTTCGAACCGTTCAGAACGGTCACGCGATTGAGCTTATTGTCCCATTTCAGGGTAACGCCCATCGCATCGGTAACAAACCGAATCGGTACATAAGTCGTACCGCCCGTCTCGAACGGAGCTACTTCCATGGCGATCGTCTTGCCGTTGGATACGGCCGACTTTTTGCCAATCGTCATTTCGATATGACCCTTGGTCGGTGTTGTCGTTGACGACGCGTATTGCAGCTTAATGTTATCAATGCCCACCGCGCCGGTTGCGGCACGCTCATCCTGACCGTCCGGCGTTGTAACCACGTAAACGCGCTTCAGCTTAACCGGATAAGCCATTCCTTTGGCAGACAAGTCGGCCTTAACCGATTTCCAGCCTGACCAATCCAGCTGCTTCGCCAGATCCACGAGGTGGACCGTACCGTTGGCATCCACAAATTCGGCACGCAGCCAGTTAAGGCTCTTATCGCCGTATACGTCCATCGTCATCGATACCGGCGAGCCGTCAATCGATTTCCCGGAGGTGCCGTTAAACTGCGCGTATACCGCTTTTGTACCGGTTCCGGCACTAAAGTCATAGGAAATTTGCAGCGCTTTGCCGGACGTTTGGCCCGGCAGGTCCGTCACCAGCTTCACGCTGCCCGTTGTTGTAGCAGCAGGCGTAACTTGCGGATTAATCCCGTAGGCTACATTTTCGAATGTCTCTAGCGTCTTCTCGGAACCGCCCTGCGTAAATGGAAGCATGGTCGCATATCCGTCGTAGCGGCCAATCGCGTAGCCTGTTGTCGTGCCCGAATTTACGGAGTTAACCGTAAGCGTATCACCGCTTGTCGTTGCGGTAAAACCAGTGAACTCCCATTGCAGCGAGTCGCCGGTCAGCTTGTAGGTTTTACCGTTCTTCAGGGTAACTTTAACCGGAATGGATACCGTTGCCCCCTTCGACAAGACTCCTGCCGCCGTATCGAGCTTCAGTTCCGCGATCTGGTCTTTGCCGATAACCTCAACCGGATAGGTTGCCGTTACGGAGCCGGATTTTACAGTGATGTTAGTTGAACCCGGCTTGGAAGCCGTAAACGTATTGCCGCTGAACGAGCCAACACCCGTTGCGCTGCTCCAGCTTGCATTCGTTCCGTCTACCGTAGTGGGATTGTAGTAGGTATCATAGCCTTTTACCGAGAAGGTTGTCTTTTGTCCGACAAAAAGAACGTTTGAACCGCTAATCGCAATCCCTTTCAGATTGCCTTGCGGTGCCGTTGTGAATACGCCAATCGAATTGGAAATGCTGCGCTGCGTTGTATCGTATTGCGTTGAATGGGCCAGACGAAGCGAAGTCTCGCCAAGCGGACGCTCAATCATTGTTGTTGAACCGCCGCCGTCGAGGTTAATCCCTTTGTACACGCCAAGCTTCACCATAACCTGCTGCAATTCTTTCAGATTAAGGCCCGTGCTGTCACCGTAGTCCTCGCTTGTAATCAGATAAACCTTTGTACCGTCTTTGGAATAACCAACCGCCGTACGGGATACGTAGGAAGAGCCGCTTACGCCAGTAATATCGCGGGAGAAAGTCGCAGCCGCACCGTTGTTTACGAGAATCGTGTGTCCGCCTACCAGCATTTCAAAGGAAGTAGGATCTACCTTTTGCCCGGATGTAGCGGATACGAGCGAGTAATCGGATGTTACGGACTGGCCAACCTGCAAATGCTCGAGAATAAATTGTGCCGCAGTCCCGTGACCGCGCAGAATATAACCGTCTGCCGGGATTGTCCCGGTTAACGGCTTGCCGTCAGAGATTTGCTGAACAACCCCGTTTACGACAAGTGCTTCCGTTGGAGTTGTAGACGAGTTCTTAGGGCGCTCTGCACCGCCCCAGGCGCTGTTATAAATAAAGAGAGCATTAAGGTGGCTGTAGTTCGAGGAACCGCCCTCCGGAATGTAAGCAGACTGGTTCAGCCCTGCCAGCGTAAAGCTGGAGCCGTCTGCGGACGTTACTTTACCGTCGAAGGTATAGCTGTCGATGACCGGCTTGCGGTCCTTGGTCACGGCAAAAGCGTACATGCCCTTAATTTGCATCGGGCTTGTCATAAGCGTTCCGCTTGTAACCTGCGCGCCCATTGGCGAGCCTTCCGTTGTTGTGATGAACACGTCGGCGTTGATGCCTGCAACCGCGCCGTTCTCTTTCGTCATATTCATAACCGTATTCAGCTTGCCAACGGTATCGTTCTTGCCGCTCATCGTGTTCAAGTTAACATAAGGATTGGTCAGATCGACTTGAATAACATGAATATTTGCTTTAGCAGCTTTGCCGCTGCGTGTTGTCGTCCAGAGATAGTCCATTCGTTGCGCGCCAGCCGTAATATACGACTGCTGGAGAAGCTTGAGGGATGGCTCTGCCGTAGCAGCAGCCGCTGTACCTGCTTGGAACGGATTTAAGTCAAAAGAAATAGCTGACGAGACTGGCTGAGCCAGCAATGTGCCACCGATTACGACAACCGCGATCTTTTTGCCTAGACTTCCCGTCTGCCGGACTTTGCTGTTATGTACCTTACTCATCGTTATAGCAACTCTCCTAATCTATTAATCTATCTATTATAGACTATTAGAAGGGGAGAAAAGTTCCGAGTATAAAAATTTCTTAATAAAAATGGGAGGGAAGTGCTGGGTGATGATAGGGCTGTGGTCTGGTGGAATGGTGGGGCAGGGCTGCGAGAAAAGGCCATTCTTCCGATCGCTGTTGCAGACGAATTCCTTGAATTATAACGATGCTATCGTTAGATTTCGTCTGCAAAGGCGAACGCTTGAAAGCTTTCTGAAAGAAAGCTACTCCGTAAGCATATGCTTTTCTCCAGAATGACCTTTCCTCTCCACCCCTCTACCCGCCTCCTCCCTCAGCACTTGGGAGGGCGGACGAAAGAAGCAGGTCATCGCGTGGGCCTAGTGCCGCCCACTGATGACCCGCAGCATTTGAATCTTAAGGTACCTGAGGGACCGTTACTACTTTTCTACGCTTAAGGCCCCTTAGGGACCTTAACCTACTTTCTAGCTACTCTTTTTCCACGCTTAAGGCCGCTTGGGGACCTTAACTTCTACGCCACCGCCCACTTCAACCGCCTAGACTGCCACTTTCGCCTTCTTAAGGTCCCTTAGGGACCTTAACCTACTTTCTAGCTACTCTTTTTCCACGCTTAAGGCCCCTTGGGGACCTTAACTTCTACGCCACCACCCATTTCGAGCGTCCACTGCTACTTCTGCACATAAAAAAGCCCCGTCGCAGCGACGGGGCTTGAGAAATTAAATTAGTCGAGCAAATCCACATAGTCGAGCAAGCGTTTGATCATAACGATCGCTTCGGCGCGAGTAGCGTTTTTGGTTGGACCAAAGGTGGTTTCGGTTTGGCCGGTGATAACGCCCATATATACGGCTTTAGCCAAGTCGCTCTTCGCCCAAGACGCTACTTTCGTCCGGTCGCTGAATTTCGACAGGTAGGTCGCGTCCGACTGTGGCAGCGAGATCGTCACCGCAGCAGCCTTTGTCGCACGAGACATCATTACCGCCATCTCCTGACGGGTAATCGGGCTGTTAGGCTTAAACGTACCGTCCGTATTGCCCGTTACGATGCCTGCTTTGGAAGCAGCGCCGATATAAGCGGCTGTAACGGTTCCTCCTGTTACATCCTTGTACTTCGAAGCATCGCTCCGGCTTCCGGACAAACCGAGGCCGCGAACAATATACGCTGCGAATTCCGCGCGGGTAATGGAGCTTTGCGGATCAAACTTCGTTGTGGATCCCGAACGACCTTCGATAATGAATTTATTCGACATCATCTTGATCGTTGAACCCGCCCAATGCGAGCCGATATCGGTAAACTTCGATGAACCGCTGACCAAAGCGTAAGAGCTATTACCCTTCCGCTTGAACGATACTATATTCGTACCGTTTTCCGTGGAGAATGCCGTTGGTACGTACGACAACTTGCCGGTTTGCGGATCCAGCCATACCACTGCACTATTAGTAGCATTCACGGAGGTCAGAGACTCGAAGCTACGTTTGACATAACCGCCAAACTCCGAAAGATTCTTTTCGGTCGTTCCGTTAACTACCGAGGTCTCGAACGTGATTGGCGTCGACAAGAGGGATGCCCCTGCTTTGCTGATAGCCGAAGTCAGACCGCTGGTATTCGAGTTAGAACCTTTTTCAATTTTGATCAAAAGGTTGCCTGTTGTCGAGCTGGATCCAATCAGAGAAGCCATACTCTTGAAGGCAAGTGCGCTTAGCGGAATCTCATAAGAGCTTGTTCCGTACTGTACGACAAAAGACGATCCGTTGCTTGAGCGGTAAGCCGTCTCCAATACGGTTAACGGAACGGCTACAACCGCCGCTCTCTCGGAGCTTGGCACTTCAAAAACAACGCGCGCATTGCTGATTCCCGCGCTTTTTGCTGCCGTATAAGCGGTAGACAGCTTATCGGCTTGGATGGTATAACGGGTAGTCGTATAGCCAGCAGGCGAAATATCCGATGTCTGCGTTGCCATCGATGTCGTTAATCCAATACCTCCACCGCTTGCTTCTTCATAACCGCCGGGCAGCGAATCAATAAGCGTCGTCTGATTGGCTACCGTCACATTAGTAAAGCTGTTGATAACAGTGCCGTCAGACGTACGCAAGCTGTTAGTAGAAGTCGCGTAATAAGTAACGGTAACCGCATCTCCAACACTCGGTGCTTTGGCAAGGGTCAGTACAACGCTATTGCCGCTAATGGTCACGTTAGTAGCCGGGTCTGCCGAATTATTAACCTTCACCGAGAAGTAGGCGGAGGAAGGCGCATAGGAAGAGTTGAGCGTTTTCCAGAAGGATAAGGTCAATTTGGTTCCTTTGACTACCGCCCCGTATAACCCGTTATCCGATGACGAACCGTTTCCTACCGAAGCAGTCGCATTCGTAAATGCTGCCGCTTCATTGCCGGACAAATCAGCTACGGCTGTGTATAACTTGGAATAAGACACTTTTACGGATGAACCGGATGGAATATCCGGACTTACCGTAAGGAGAACCTGTGAGCCAGAGACGGATACTTGCGTTACGCTGCGCAGCGAGTTGTTAACAAGTACGCTGTACTGGCTGGTTGACGGTCTTCTGGCCGAATCCAGCGTTTTATTATAAGTAATGATGATAGAAGAGCCATAAGCGTCAATGGTTTGAACAGTCGGCAGCGATGTATCTACCGTGCTTGATAATGAATAATTGCTGAAATTGCTTACCTTGTTGCCTGCGGCATCCTGCAGCGGGTAAGATCCGGCGCTGTAGGATACTCTAACACTCGAGCTTGAATCGATTGAAGCATTCACAGCTAGGATAACTTTATTTGCCGTGCTATACACAGATGTTGGCGTGTAATAATTACCCCCAACATAGACGCTGAATTGTGAATAAGCATAGCTGCTGACCGAGGCCAGATTTTTCGAGAATATCAGGGTTACGATCCCGCCTGCAGCGGTCCCTCCCGTCAGTTGAGGCTGAGTTGTATCCACAGCGGTTGTCACCGTCTGGGAAGCTAGACTAAGCGCCTGGTTGCCGGAAAGATCCCGAATACCCAACGTTGCAACCGAAGGCTTGGAGTACGACAGCTTCACTTGCTGTCCGTCTACGATGTTGCTGGACAACGTCAACGTAACCTTTGGTCCGGAGACCGAAACGCCGATAACGGAGCGGTATGCGCCGTCAACCGTGATATAGAAGCTTCCTGCCGTAGGAATCGAATTCTCCATCAGATCTTCGTTATATGTCATCACAATCGTTGATCCGTTGGCTTCCAGCTTCGAAATCGCAGGTGGAGTCGTATCCCCGCCAAGCGTCTTGAATGCCCATTGATATTCGTTCTGAATACCGTTAAACGTATTGCCCGCAAGATCGGTTACCGCATCCGGGTCAATAACGACATAATAAGCCGTTCCTGCCTGAAGAGCCTGGTTTGGCATAATAATGAGCTTCTTGTTGTTCAGCGGATCCACGGAAACCGAAGTTCCTACCGAAGGTGCAGCGCATTGGCTGCTGGTGCTGCTCATGCATTGAATCCAGATCTGTCCGCTGCCCGGCTGTACGGCTTCGCTAAACGTGGCCGACAAAGCTCCCTTGGGATCAGCGGAGGTTGAACTATTAGCCGGTGAAGTAGCGACCAGAGTCGGCTTCACATTATCTTGCGTAACCGTGAATCTCCAGCTGGAGGAACTCGTTAACCCGTCATAATACAGTCCTACACCGTCTTTAAAAGCACGGCTTCCGACAGTTATGTAGTATGCCGTATTATTCACAAAAGCTTTTGCGGCCTCGCCGCCGTAAGCGCTTGTTGCGTCAATAGTAATCGTGTCTGTACCGCCGCCGGATACCCGGCCCGAAGTAACCGGAATGGAGCGGAACAAAGTGCCGCTTGTTACCGTACGAATCTCGATCGTACCGCTGTCCTGAAAGACAGGCTCCGTAAACGTTAATACAAGCTTTCCTGTTGTAGCGGTCAGAATACCGCCAGCTGTTGGCTGAAGGCTCTTTAGAGCCGGCTTGGTTGTATCATTGCCATACCCGGTTGTAAAATTCCACGCGGCAGCATTAGCAATTCCCGGGAACGGATAATTCAAGCCCGAGTCCGTCTCGATAAAAGCTCCCGCATCCACTAACACATAATAAGAGGTGTTAGCGTTAAACCTAGGACTTGCCGGCAACGTAACGGTTGCTGTCATTCCCGTAATCGCCACTTGCGATGAGCTTGTTTTGATTCTGGCAAAAGTCGTGTTGTTTTTCACGTCTCTGATTTCAATATATTTTTCGGTTCCGGCCGCAATGTTGTGGTCGAACGTCATGGTCAGCTTATCCGTTAAGACGGATACGGACGTCGCGTAATTTGCCGGTATAGCCGTGAGGATATTAAGAGGGGCAATATCCGTACGGAAGCTCCAGCTTACATACGAAGCTCCTCCCGTCTCCATCACATTACCTGCAGCATCCTGAAAAGCGGTCCTCGGGATCGTAACCGAATAGTCGGTGTTGGAATCCATCGGAGCATTTGGCGTAATCGTGATGGTGCTTGTTCCGCTGCCTTGCACCATGCTTGAGGTTACCGGAATATTTTTTGTATCCGTTACGCTGCTTAACGTCACGCTGCCGCTAGCCGCATAGACAGGCTCGCTAAACTGAAGGATCATTTTACTATCCACAGCTACTTTCGTTGCGCCGGAATCCGGCGACTTCGCAATGATCGAAGGCCCCGTTGTGTCGACAACAGCTGCCGTTCTGAAGTTCCACGTCGTCGCACTGGAAATGCCGGCATAATAAGCACCGTTAGATACATTCGCAAAAGCGCCGTAATCAATCAATACGTAATAATCCGTATTTACATTTAAATTTGCATCCGGATTAATGGTTGCTGTTCGGCCTGTCGCATCGAGTCTGATTTTGTAGGAAGACATCGGAATGCTCTCGACAATATCGCTTGTATTGTAGTTATAAATGGTAATAACGGCTGAATCGGCACCTTTTGTTACGGCTTCATCAAACGTCAGCGTCAAATCGCTTGTAGGCGTGACTCCAATTGCATTATCCGCTGGACTCATGCCTACAACGATAGGTCCGCTTGATGCAGCTTGTGCCACGTGAGTGTCCCCTGACCAACCCGAAAGAACGAGTTGGAGAACTAATAAGACAGCTATCATGAAACTTAATCGGCTTCGTACTAACATTTCCCGCAATCACTCCCCAGCTAAATACACTTGTACCCTATTTGTCGGCAAATCAACTTGAAAAATTTAGGCTAACTAGGTATTAGTCGATAAGCGAGGCGAAAAGGTTGCACTTTCCAGGAAAAAGAACAACAAAAAAGCCCCGAATCCGAAGATTCAAGGCTTTGTTATAAAAGCAATTATTTCGCAGCAAGTGCGTCTGCTTTAAGGTTTTCTGCTTTGTCCACGCGCTCCCAAGGGAGATCCACATCTGTACGGCCGAAGTGACCATAAGCAGCTGTTTGAGCGTAGATTGGACGGCGAAGGTCAAGCATTTTGATAATGCCTGCTGGGCGAAGATCAAAGTTCTTTTTGATCACGTCTACCAGAAGCTCTTCGGATACTTTGCCAGTGCCGTAAGTGTCAACGTTGATCGATACTGGTTGTGCTACGCCAATGGCATAAGCCAATTGGATTTCGCATTTGTCAGCCAGACCTGCCGCAACGATGTTCTTAGCTACATAGCGAGCTGCATAAGCTGCGGAACGGTCAACCTTCGTTGGATCCTTACCGGAGAATGCGCCGCCGCCATGACGTGCATAACCGCCGTAAGTATCAACGATGATTTTGCGGCCAGTCAGACCAGCATCGCCTTGAGGACCGCCGATTACGAAACGGCCTGTAGGGTTAATGAAGTATTTCGTTTGCTCATCCAGCCATTCAACAGGAACAACTGGCTTAATAACATGCTCAAGGATATCCTTTTGGATTTGCTCCAGCGAGATTTCTTCAGCATGTTGAGTCGATACGACGATTGTGTCTACGCGAACCGGTTTACCGTCCACGTACTCGATTGTAACTTGCGTTTTGCCGTCCGGACGCAGGTAACCCAGCGTATCGTTCTTACGAACTTCAGACAAGCGGCGAGCAATGCGATGCGACAATGCGATTGGCAAAGGCATCAGTTCAGGAGTTTCGTTCGTAGCAAAACCAAACATCAGGCCTTGGTCACCGGCACCGATATCTTCGTTTTCCTTCTGAACGTCTTTCCCGTCGCGGCTCTCAAGCGCAGCGTTAACGCCTTGCGCGATATCCGCGGATTGTTCATTAAGCGATGTCAACACCGCACAAGTGCTGGAGTCAAAACCGTATTTTGCACGCGTATAACCAATTTCTTTAATTGTACGGCGAGCAATAGCGGAAATATCGACATAATCAGCACGGGAGCTGATTTCTCCAATAACAAGTACAAGACCAGTTGCAACCGAAACTTCGCAAGCTACGCGAGCGTAAGGGTCCGCTTCCAGAAACGCGTCCAGAACAGCATCCGAGATTTGGTCACAAATCTTATCCGGGTGGCCTTCTGTAACCGATTCCGATGTAAACAAGTGACGACCTTTTACAGACATCCGTATCAACCTCCTACAGCTAGTATGAAATAAGTGCAGACATCCTACACAAAAAATGAACCTTTTCCCGTAGGAAAAGGTTGTTAGACAACTCTCTAAAACAGTATAATACCGAAAATGTCGCTTGGTGTCAACGGATACCAATTTTTGATACAATATAAGATCACGGCATAAGATGAAACGGCTTCGCCGGACATAGGCGACAAAACGCGTTTCAATCCGGACAATTCTAAGCCATATATATAAGAAGAAACTTATTAATGCTTAGAATTTAAACGTAGCCGTTTAACACTTTTTCGGCTTGGGCAACAAGACGTTGCGTAATACTTCCACCGATCGAGCCGACATCGCGGCTTGTTACTTCCCGCCATTGAATATGAGTACCGCCACCTACCGAGCCAAGCTCTCCTGCAAACTCCGTATCTGCCCCTGTGCTTACGCCATGGGAAGCAAACAAGCCAAGCTCAGCAGCAATCTCATACTTCATTTGGTTCAGTGCAGCTTTGCAATCCGGTACAACCACTTTGTTGGAACGACTCATAATAAGAACACCTCCATTTGAATTAGGAACGTGGCTTTATTGTGTGTCCTTCCGTGCGGTTTGAAGCGTATAACATATTTACTGTGCGGGTAAAATGTTCTATAACATCCAAGCTTATTGAATAACGTAGCTGCCACGTACTAATACAGTCAACGAGCCTTTATAAGACGGATCAGTAGTAATACCGCGTCCTGCGCGCGGGAATAAAATGTGATGGTTAGCCGTGATCGATTTGCCGTTCGTTAAATCTTTGCCATCCGTCAAATCTGCAATACCATTCGCGTCCGTACTATATACAATGGCTTTACCTGAACGCACGACAACCTCAGTACCTTCATTTGCAATGAGGATTTTACCGTTAGGGACAGATACAACTTCAAGCTTTGCGCTTGTGCCGCCTGTTTCCGGCTGCGTTGTTCCGCCGCCGTTAGAACCGGAACCAGCTTTGGCAATCTGCTCATCCACATAGCTCTTGGTTACGACCGGATCATCGGCAGAACCTGGCACAGCTGCATTGGATTCCGCCTCAAGGGTTGTCGGCCAGTTCACCCCAGCAATAATGCCTGCTCCTACAAGAACAACAGCGAGTACAATCCGTAGTGCATACTTCTTCAATTTCGACAAACTCCTTTCTTAACGCAATTACGCAAAATTACGCAAACAAATCTAGTATCTTCTATTAAGATACTAGATTTGAATGGGATTAACCAGTTATTTCTTACTTTAAAATTTCCTCATAAACTAGATTAGTTGTTCGTTTCATCTAACCAGTTATAAGATGGCGCAAATTTCACGTCTTTGGAGAACAGCTTCTTCTTGTTGCCATTTAGTACTTCATACACATTTAATGTATAGCTGCTCCAGTATTTATTTTCTTTTTGCGTTTGAGTAATCTCATTCATGTTATTGCCGACTTTCCATTGGAGGCTGTTATCTGCTTTGCCTTCTAGGCTTACATTTTGCGTCCACAATACATCGCCAGTTGGCTCATACACCAGTTCATATTGCAGCTTGGATTGCGTGAATCCATCATAGTTGTAATCACGGCTAACTGTGCTAGCCAGATTGATAACAACATTGAGTTCATTTTGAACAAAGATAGTGAATTGAGTGAGATCTACTGTATATGGACCAATCTTGATTCCTTTGTTGCTATTGGTTGCCGTTTCAGCTGGTAGACCAAACAATACGCCACGGATATAACCGGTAGGATTTCCTGTTGCACCTTTCAGCAATCCGTTTGTGTCGATAGCCTCACCCATTAACAGTTGCAGGCCTTCGCGGCTTACATTTGAAGGTAGCTGCGTATAAGCAATAACCTGCTCTTTGTAGCCTGGAGAGATCGTTGCAGCTGTTTTCACAAAAGTAACGTCGTAATAATTACCGTTTGCCGATTTGAAATATCCTGACCACTGCGGCATAGTTTTACTTCTGGATTGATTGTTCGTTACATCTAGATACACCGCATAGAGATCATTTGTATCTCCGCTGTACGTACGAACATCCGTAACTTTGACGCTCATTTCCGAACCTATCGATTTTTGAGTATAAACGCTACCGGATGATACCGAGTAGATTGGTGTAACATCAGACTTTGTAACCTCGGCTACATCGACCGTGTCATTACCGGATTTCTCGTTTAATTGCAGCTTAAACTTCTTCCAGTTGTATCCGGTTTGCAGTTTGCCGATAAATGTCATCGTAGTAGTAGCGCCTGGTGCGATACTGATGTCTCCGGCATTTTTAACCGTCTGGCTAGTCAGTGTAATCGAATCATCAAGCAGCATGGTACCTGTAAGATCAGGCAATGGCAGGTATGTTGTACCGCTGTTCTTCACTGCAAGCTTAGCTACTACGTTATCTTCATTATTCCAAGGCATGCGTTGTACAGATTGTAATTCAACGTTATAAGTGCCATTAGCATCTGTGAATGTTTGTTTTGCTGTGCCAGTGCTTGTATTGCCAACGGATACTGGTGTTACAAAAGAAACTACAGGCAGTTCAACTTGCGTATTATCAGCAGCCGTTATCTTCTGGGTAACGATGAATTTCCATCCTGATGTCGAAACGGTATTAGGGATAGATCCTGTCAATTCAATTGTATTAAGTACCGATGGAGCCAAAAGCAGATTTTGATCTGCCGTATCTTTCAATGTCAATTTATAAAGGCCTACCGAAGTTTTAATATAGTAGTTATACTCCGGGAGATTCACTCCAAATTGGCTTGTATTGCGTGCTACATAAGTAAGATTGACCGAGTAATTATCCACAGTCTTGCCTACCGTTGTTTTATTAACACGCATATTTACGCTGGAGCCGCCAACTTTAACCGCACGATAACCGCCGGCTTTCACGTCATTTGTATAACCAGCCGGGAATGTAAATTGGCCAATCGTTTTCTCATAACCAGAGACGGAGAAGTCAAACTTCACAAAGTTAAGAATGAGCTGATCCATCGTTACTTTCGAGCCTACTGCACTATAGAAAGTAAGAGTTGTACTAGACTTTGGACTAACCGTCTTCTTATTTGCCTTATCTAGCAGCGTAAGAGTATATTTTGTGCCGCTTTTTGTTTTCAATCGTGCCCAATAATCAACAAGATTAATAGGATTGCTGCTTCCGTTATAAAATTCAAATGTAAAGCTGGCGGTAGCGCCATTAACACTTGGGATCAAGCTGGCATCCGTAAGCTGCACATAGGAATTGCCTGATATGTACACCTTCTTATTAACCGATGATGCCGTTGTCGCAGCCGCGAAAGATACCGGAATGGCACTTAGCAGCATCACAAAAGCGACGAAGAGAGATACGAGCATTGTCGATCGTTTAAAGCTTTTCCGCATTGTCACATTCACTCCGTATAATTAGATTTACTTAAATAGACGAGAATGGAATCCTATAAGTTTCGGCACTTTCAAAAATGTTTCGCCCTCTTCACTCTGAATCCGCCTATACAAGTAACTATAACGTGTTTATATGAACTATGTATGAACGATTCTAAGAAAATAAAAAGAAAGCTGAGAGCAAGCTCTCAGCTTTCTAGATAGTTCCGAAGAAGCAATTAGTGAGCAGTGATCAGGATCACGCCAGCTTCGTCGTTGCCGTTGTAAGAAGTGCCAGTACCAGTTACAGTAACTTCGTATTTACCAGGAGCAGTGCCATAGTTGTCAGCTGCAACCAGTACGTCAGTGAAGTTCGAAACTTCGATAGTACCGTCAGTTTTCTTAATGTAAACTTGAGTAGCAGCAGTAGCTACAAACGGATTAGCATGACCAGCAACAGTGAATTTCTTGCCGCTGATGTCAGTGATAGCTACGCCAGTAGCTGGAGTATTTACGATTGCTTTAGCATCGTATTTACCGTCGCCTGCGCCTGCACCTGTAGCAGCGTCAGTCAATGTTACCAGATCGTTTGCAGCGTAAGTTGCACCATAAGTAGTAGCATCTACGTTGAACGATTTAGTTTCACCATTAACTTTCAGGTTAATAGTGTAAACATTGTCTGCAGCGTTAGTAGTTGTTGCAGTGTACGATTTGCTGATGAACAGACCTTGAGCTTGAGCCAATTGGTCTACAGAGCCGCTGCCCAGAACGATTACGTATTGAGCTACGCCAGTGTCGTTAGAACGAACAGCAATCGATGCGCCTTTAGTTACGTCAGCAGCTGTACCAGCGGCTACTGTCGAATCAGAAGGTGTACCAGTGTTTACGCCGAATTTCAGGTAAACAGTGCTGCTGTCCAGACGGTATGTTGTACCAGCAGTTACTTTGGACGAATCAACTGCAGTTACAGCAGCACCAGTCAAGGAAGTAACAGTGTCAACTGTCAAAGTATTGTCAGCCGCTTTATCAGCTGCGCTTACCAGTGTCAAACGACCGTCGCTGTCAGTTTTCAGTGGTACCAAAGTATTTTTAGCATAGTCACCGTCTTTAGTGTATGCAGTTACTTTAGTGTTGTCTTTCAACGAGTAGTAAACTACTTTATTGTAGACTTTATCGGAAACCATACCGTTATCGATGATGGAGTATTTAGTAGTGTTATCTACATCAAGGATTACAGCAAAGTTAGAAGCTGCAACAGCTGCAGTAGAAGAGTAGAATACTACTTTGCCGTCTTTGTTCAGGTTGAACGCATATTCAGTACCGATGTTCGATGCTGTCAGAGCGCTGATTTGAGCGCCTACTTGCGAGTAAGTAGTGCCGTTTACTGTGTAAGTTGGGTTGTTGTCGTTATCACGGCCAACAGCTTGAAGCTTACCAGTTACAACGTTGCGAGTAGCAACTACTTGCAGTGCAAGACCGTCGCCGTTAACAACGAAGTTAACTACGTCGTTTTCTTTCAGATCAGCCAGTGCAGCCGCTTTGCCGTCCAGTGTGATTGCTGTGTTAGCATCCACTTTAACGGAGTAGCCGTCTTTACCGATGATTCTGCTGTATGTGGAGTAAGATACTACTTCTTTAAATACATTGTTCGATTTCCAAGTGCTCACGAGAATCGCTTGAACGTTGCCTTTGCTGTTCAAGAGCAATTGAACATCTTGGTCATTAGTGAATGTATAAGGCAAAGCTTGCTCAACAGAGTTTACAAATACTTTTACATCAGCAGTAGCCGTGTAAGAAGCAGCTCCGTTGTTAACTTTAAATGTAAGATCAGCAGGAACCGCTGGAGTTGTGCTACCAAGCGTGATTGTATCTACGTCAGTAGAAGCATTAACGATTTTAGCGGATTCTTGAGCATCAGTTACTGCAATAACTTCGCCGTTTTTGTTTTTCAGGACGCTAACTGTATGACCCAACAGTTCAGACAGTTTTTTGCCGCCAGTAACGAAGAATTCTTTTGCAGTTGCAACGCTTTTACCACCAAGGCTGATTTGGCCGCTGGAGTTCAGTGCGCCAGCTGTCAATACGTTAGCTGGTTCGAAAGCGCCGAGTTTGCTGATGAACAATTTAGCAGCGTCGCCTTTGCCGTCGCCGTCAGTATCAACAAGCAGGTAGCCCAGATCGCCGTCTGCATTGTAAGATACCAGTTGTTTATCCAAAGTGTTGGATGTCAGTTCAGCAACTACGCCACGAGTAGCGTTTGTACCGTTTGCTGCATCAACGCCTTCGAACAGACCAACTTCGTCAGCTTGAAGCAACACGTTGTAAGGCCACGAGCCGGAAAGGTATTTGTCTTGGTATCCAAGAGCACGAACCAGGATCGCTACAACTTCTTCAAACTTGATAGTGTCGTTAGGACGGAAGTTGCCGTTGTAACCTTGGATGAAACCTTTAGCTGCAGCAGCGTTGATGTAACCTGTGTACCAAGCGCCTTTTTTAACGTCTTTGAACGCAGGAGCTGTGTTAGCCATCAGGTTTGCGGAGCTTTCGTTGCCAGTTGCAACGATAACGATTTTAGCCAGCTCAGCACGAGTGATCGTGTTGTCCGGTTTGAATGTACCGTCAGCATAACCTTGAACGATACCCAATGCAGTCAGTTGCTCAACTGCGGATTGTACTGGTTTGCCAACTACGTCAGATGGAGTAGCTGCAAATGCAGGAACTGCCAAAGCGGAAAGCATGGAGCCAGCGAGTGCCAGCGAAAGTAAACTTTTTTTCATAACCTTTTTTTCTCCTCCTCTAAATACCTTCGGTTGTTGAGAGTTTTGTTTAGAAAATGAATTGCTCGTTTTTCTCATAGCCGATTCACCCCCTTCCCCGAGTTAAGAGCATAAATTTAAAAATTTAATATAAATGATGTCTGCTTCCATGCTTCAACCCTATGTAAGAACATGTCGCAGAAACTCGTAAACCTACGAAAAAACCATATAAATATATTACTAGAGAAGACCTACCACTTTAACATTATACAATGGGCTACTCACAGCGTAAAGAGGAAGTTGAGAAATCATTCCACTTACAGGAATAATAGTAGTCCCAAGGTACTACATGCCTCGTTTTTGCAATGTCATGTAATTAAACGCATAGTAGCTCAAAAAGTTGCGCTCAGTTCAAAAAAGTTCTGAGTTTTTTTTCGATTCGGTTGTTTATGTATTGCTACCCTTCTCTAGGTATGTGTTTAGTATAGCTTGGCCTATCAATCTCGTCATTGCAAAACATTTTCCATGGATAAACTTACTTTAGAAAATATTGCATTAGAAATTAGTGGTAATTAATAAAAATTAATAATAGAGCAGTTCGGCCAAGAGCCGAGCTGCTCTACCTCATTAATTGGCGTAAATTGCTGGCAATGTTTTGTTGCTTGCCATAACTTTGGCGATCAGGATCGATGCGTCGCTGCGCAGCAATCTCGCTCTAGGCTCAAATACGTAGCCAGCTTTCTTATCGTTAGGATTAATCATCGAGCCTTGGATAAAGCCCTTTTTCTGAATCGCAAGAATCGATGGTACCGCATAGTAATCAGCATTAGCGGAATCCTTAAACGCTTTATCTAATGCGGCCTTAGCCTTTGCCGCGTCTGTCTCCAGCTTCAGATTAAGCGCTTTTGCTAGAATAACCGATGCGTCTTGGCGCGTCAACTTCGTATCCGGTTCAAAGGTGACGGGCTGAGTGCCTCGAACGATACCCGCTCTAGCGGCTGTCTCAATATAACGGTAATCATAGAGTGCATCGATATTTAGAATCGGGTCTACCGGTACATCGATAAAATGCTTTGGTCCCTCATAATTCAAAGGAATGCTCAGTGCTTTAACGATCATACGCGCGAATTCACCACGGGATACGTATTGGTCTGCACCAAAGATACCTGTAGGGTCTTCCGCATTCATAACGCCTTTAGCAAATATAGCCTCCATGGCATTACGAGCATAAGTATGATCATTAATATCGTTGAAACCATAAGTCAGCTTGCCTACTACATAATAGCCAAACTTTTGGAACGGCACCTTAATAGTGTGCTTCTTCTCGTCAACCGTTCCGCCCATGTTCTCCCAAACATTCTCGTACGGATCATAACGGAATACCGTTACAACGGTTCCGGCGCCTTGCGAGATATTAGGATCATAGGACAAAGTCATTGTCCCAGGCTGTGACGGAATAATCTCTCTTCCGCTGCTGAAGCGTTTGAAGAATTGCTGAGTTGGATCCCCTTGAACCATAGCGTATGGATAAGGATCTTGACCGGTTGTAACTGGGTCGTACGCTTTTGTAGCATCATCATCCGCCAGACCTCCGTCGATCCAGAAGAGCGAACTTACTTTAATGAACCGATCAGAGAAGAATTCGCTCAAGTAATACGAGCCAACTGCGTTTTCCGACCAATAATCTGCAGGCTGGCTTCTGAATTCATAACGGTTGATTACGCCATCCGTAGGATTGGCGATACCGAACAGAAGCTGGTTGCCGCTGTAAATCTGGCTGGAATTGTTGCTAGTCGAGTTGTAAGAAGGACGAACAAGCTTAGTATTTTTCGGGAAGGTCAATGCCAGGCTGCCGTCAAACACTTTATGGGAGCTCGCCATCGTTTCCGTATATTGTGCACCAGGAATGTTCGCCGGTTCATAATTGACAGTTAAGGAATCCGTGATTTTATCCTTGCCACGGGTAATAACAATTGGAATAGCTGTTACTTTATTGGCTTTCAAGCCTGTTACTCGAACCTTATAAGCTTCGATAGGCACTGGAGTAACCGGGTCTTGGCTGTAGTCCAGGTAAGTAACCTTCTTGGCAGCAAGCTTGTTAATCGTCATAGAGTCCGCGCCTGGCGAAGCAATAATGACGTCAACAAAGTTCGAATTCAGATTACGCTCTTCCGTTACAGGCGCAAGCACGGTATACGGAATAGCAACAGGGTCAACCTCGAGACGGTAAGTCGCACGTGGACCTGCCTCGCCGCTGTTAAACACGGTAAACGTATAAACCTGCGCACTGCCGTCTTCAGGAATTTCTTGGTCTTCCATAATGAAGTAGAAGTACTGGTTAGTCACATCGTAATACACTTTAATACCGGCTACTGTTGCATTCGGGTTAATAGCTGTGCCAACCGGTTTGCCATTAGAAGTTGGCGTGAATTCCTTAGTTAAATCCCACACAACATCTTTTGCAAAGTTAGGAGAGCTTACTTTCAGAATGTAGTTAGTCAGCACGCTGTCATTAGTAAGCGGATTTCCATCGGGATCTGTTAGTTCTGCCATTTTATTCGCGATCTCTACCGTATCATCACCAAGATCAACAAAGTCGAATGTGCCATATACGTTCATGCGCGCTTCTTTCGTCGAGAAGATGTTCGATACATTCGTAAAGTTCGGATCGTTTGCAAGCGGTTCTTGCAGGTTCACGCTGTACGGATATACACCATCCGTATTTGCTGCAGGAATAGATGGCAGATTAGTTGGAACGATATTGATTTTGACTGTGTTTTCATAGTTGTTCTTGGATGTCTTGTAAACGATTTTAAAGGTGTTTTCACCTGTTTTGTTCAAGACGCCAAAGGCTGTTGCTTTTATTGTATCTACGCCGTTTGCGTCTTTTTTAACAGCAAGTTTAAATTTCGTCTTAGTAGCAGAACCATTCTGCTCAAGCGGAACTTCCACGTTGTTAATATAGAAGAAAACGGTTTGCGGTTTAGAATCGCCGGCATAAACGATCTCGTCCTCATTGGCGATATTCATGAACTGACCTGCGAAACTGCCAAGCTGATCGAAAATATAGTCAATGCCTTCGTTAACCTTCATGGTAGTGTCGTATTTAATTTGCATGCCATTGTACAAGCTGTCGTATTTCACGAATGGACCGTATAGCAGCTTGATAGTTGCTGATTTAAGAGCGGTGTTGCCGGCTACTTTAAAATTCAGCAACTGGGTACCTGCAGTAGGCAGCTTCGATACTTCCATAAATAAACGCAGGAATGGTACGGAAACACCGTTGACATTCCGGTAAACGATTTGATTCACCGTATCTTGGCTAAAATTGATGCCAGCCGATGACTGCAACGGCTGACCCGCGCTGTCGACTAACGTTACGATATTGTTATAATTACTACCTAGCGCAGTGTAGTTGCCAACCAACACTTCAACACCCATTGGAAGCGAGTAAATATTCGCATTTTCAATGTCCGTGCCTTCAAGCACTTGCAGTTTAGTTATATCGCCTTTCATGCCTGCGGTATAACCAGTCAGGTAGTTTACGTCATAGATGTATGGAAGATTACTGTTATGAAGCGTCAGTGTATAGGTCGGGGACTGTTGGGTTTCATCGTCCACCACGTTATAACCTTGCATTTTAAACCGATAAGGAGTTTCGTATGAAAACCCTGTTGAAGACGTATTGCCAATAGCAAAGCTGAATGAGACCGTTATATATTTCGTAGTTTGCGTAATGGAATTCTGATCCGGGCTTACAGCTTTAATGTCTGTCGCAATCGGCTGATAGTTCTGCCCGCCTGACCACTGCGGCAAAAACAAAAAGCGGCTGGCCAGATTGGCAAAGTCCGATACATCCGGAGTATAGGCGTTGTTTGCATATTTTACGGGAATAATCGCTTTTCCCGAAAGTGTTAAGTTCTTGTTAGCACCAACTGATAAATCCGATGTTTTGTCCAAATCAATTGAGGTTGTTCCATCCGAAACCGACATATCATAGAAGGTCGAAGAACCATTGTAGAAAGCAATCTCTCTTGTCGTCTCTACAACCTGGCTGTTATTGTACACGCGGATCGTAACAATGTTCTTGCCTGTCTTGATATTTAACGGAGAGGCAACAAACTTGTAATCACCCGCATCGGATACGTTATATTCGTAGCTCTTGCCGTTTACGGAAACCGAAACCTTTGTTGCGTTCGGAGCTTTACCGCTGATGGAGATATCCTCGCTTGTTTTGCCGTCGGACAATGCTGATTGCAGAACCGTAGTCTGATCCTCCAAGATCGGATAGCTCGTACCGCGAATGGTCGCCGTCAAGTCGTAAAGCATCGGGCTGTTACGATATTCGATGTAGATCGATTCGCTGACGGTAGAAGTACCGTAGATGCCTTTAAAAGTCAGCTTATTGAGTCCCGGATACAATTCCACGTTATTAACCGTGATATTGTTTCCGCTTAAAGCGATATTGGCGGTCTGATTCTCAATCGAATTGACAACCGTCTCTTTGCCACCGCTAACTGAAACGTTGTAAACGCTGTAGCTGATCGAGTTACCTACTACATTGTTGATTGTACCTTTCAGGGTTACACGCTGGTCGGTGGTAATCCTTGCGCTTCCTGAAGTATACTGCTCATTCGGAAATAGGAAATACGTCCCCGCGGCGGATGCTTTGTGCGGTGTACTAAACGGCGGCAGCAGCGTAATTAGAAGCGCCAGTGACAGCACAAGGGATAATAGCTTTTTCAAAACGATGTTCCTCCTTTATGTAATGGCTGTTAGCGTAATGAATAATTGAACGATCGACGGTTCCAACTGGTTGACATTGCAATTAGAGGTCGATTGTTAATAAAGCTGTATGTTCCGATTTACTTCCTCCCTCACACTCTTCGGCTGAAGAATAGTTCTGTACCTTTGTTATCGGTCCGCTAGCCCTAAAATGTTAGTTCATTCGGCAGATTGGAATTATAAAGAAATTTTAATGAAGGCATGAAAAAAAGGGCTGTCCCGATTGGACAACCCTTTGATCTTGCGTGTATGAAAAAATAGCTTAATTATTTCGAGCTTCTTGCATCGACCTTCGAGCGAAGCATGCGGTTCAAGAAGTTAATAAGCGGACGACGCGACTTGTCTACGATCCCGATGAGCTCCGCGCCAATCTGAAGGCTGAAGATCACCAGACAGATCACGATAAACGTAATCCAGTTCGCGGAGGTTGATTGCACGACGGTTGATTGCAGAACCGCAAATCCGCCGAACACCGCAGCCACGCTCCAGATGATAAGAACGGTCTTGCGATGGCTGAAGCCAAGCTCTTGCAGACAATGATGCAGATGTCCTTTGTCCGGGGCAAAGATCGGGCGCTTGTTCACAAGACGACGGATGATTGCGAAGAACGTGTCGGACAACGGTACACCGATGATAAGCAGCGGAGTCACGAACGATACGATCGTAATCTGCTTGAAGCTTGTCATCGACAGCATCGCCAGGCAGAAGCCTAAGAACAATGAGCCGGAGTCACCCATAAAGATTTTGGCCGGATGGAAGTTGAAGTACAGGAATCCAACAATACCACCCAAGAGCAGAACGCTCAGCAAGATAATCGGCACATTGCCCATGATGATCGCCATCACGAGGATGGTACCGATCGCAATAGCGGATACGCCGCCTGCCAGCCCGTCCAGACCATCGATCAGATTGATCGCGTTCGTCACGCCCACGATCCAGAAAATCGTGATCGGAATGGAGATCCAGGCTTCAATCGGCTGCATCGTTGCGCCAAACGGTACGTTCAGCAGATCGATCTTCACTCCGAAGCCGAATACCACTACGCAAGCCGCAGCGATTTGCGCAACCAGCTTCACCTTGGCCGACAGCTCGAAGCGGTCGTCAAACGCGCCAATGAGGATAATCATCGTACCGCCAACCAGAACGGCGCGGATCAGATTTTCTCCCTCGTGGTTCAGCAATCCGTCCGGAATGAACGGCATCAGAATGAGAAATCCGACTGCAAAAGCAAGATAGATCCCGAGACCACCCATACGGGGCATAATCCGCGTATGTACTTTGCGGTGATTCGGTTTATCGATCGCTCCAACCTTGAAAGCGAATTTTTTAACTAGCGGTGTCATAACTAGAGCTATTATTAGAGATATGATAAATCCTAGTGTGTACAGTAAGCCTGCTGGCATATTGTGCAGCTCCCCTTTTTCTTTCTACCGAAGTGAATTATACTCCGACAGAAGAAGAAACTCCAAATCCCGTTTTCACGTATTTTCAACGGTTTTGGGAGGTTATTACGTAGTAGGGCGTGGTTTCTTGACGTTTTCTTTATCGCGAACCACTTTCACGACGAATTTCGGCAATACCATCATTCTTGGCAGCCTTTTCGGCTCCTGTAATAACCGGTAAAACCACTCCAAACGCAGCTTCTGGAACAGCACTGGCGCTCTTTTCAGCTTGCCTGCAATAATATCGAAGCTTCCTCCAACTCCCATAATAAATGGAACGCCAAGCTGCTTCTTATATTTGGCAATCCAAGGCTCCTGCGTGTCCGCGCCTCGTGCCACAAACAGTAAATCCGGTGCTGCCTGCCGAACCGCTTCGATTACTTCTGCGTCCTGTTCGGGGCCAAAGTAGCCGTTGCGGCAGCCTACGATGCGAACCTGCGGATATTGCAGCTGCAGCTTTTCGGCCGCCGCTTCAATAATTTCCGTCGATGTGCCAAGCAAATAAGCTGTCCATTTCCGTTTTTCGCCCTCTTGCATAAGACGATGCAACAGGTCAAAGCCCGTTACGCGTTCTGTCACCGGGGTCCCCACATAATTGGCCGCCCATACGACTCCCGCACCGTCCGGTACGATAAGCTCGGCTTTTCTCATCATCTTGTAGTAATCCTGGCTTTCGACAGCCGACATTACCATAATCGGATTAGCCGTAATGACATGCGTCTGGCGCTTGTGTTCAATTGCTTCTGTTAGATATTTGACCGTCTCGTCCATGCTCATCTTGGAGAATGGAATTCCGTAAATCGGCACCGTTGGGACTTGTTTCGACAAGTGAAAATCACCTCGATATGGTATGACGCAATAACTGCGCAATTTGTTGCGCTGGCTGCTGCGATTGTTGTCTTAATCGTTCGATCGCTTCGCGATGCTTCTCTTTCCAGCCGTTTGCGTCGTCCAGCAGCCGCTGGGCGCTGTCCGCGAAAGCGATTGGATCAAGCTGTTCAGTCGTGCCGACCGGCGTTAGACCGAGACGGTGAAGGAACTGATCGATCTTCGGATCGTACGATAAGCCAAGCATCGGAACCATTTGGTTCGCCGCGTAGATGAGCGCGTGAAGGCGCATGCCAAACAGCGCATCGCAGCGGCTTACCTCCAGCAGCATTTGCTGGGGGTCGTCGCCAGGGGCGGCAAGCTCAGCCGAGCTTCCGCCGGCCAGCCTGCCGCCGAGCCGTTCCATAACCAGCTTCGATGCTTCCGCATCGTCAGGGGTATGGAACGGTAAGAACCTCAGCCGCACCGGGCGGCGGCTGGCAAGCTCGGCCAGCGCGTCTGCCGCGCGGCCAAGATCCTCGCCGTCCTTGCGCCAATGCCGCAAGGACACGCCCAGCACGGGCACAGCCGCGGCTTCGCCTGCGGCGGCTGCAGCCCGCCCCGCTGCCGCGCCAGCCGGCAGCGGCAGCCCCATTACCGGATCGGGTACAACCTCGATCCGGCCAGCCGCAACGCCAATCCGCTTCAATAGCTCAGCGGATTCGGCGTCCCGCACCGACACGTACGCGCTCTTCCGCATACTCGAGCGGATGAGCGGATCCATCCAGCGCCGGTTCACCGGCCCGATCCCTTGCGAATAAATAAACGTCGGCTTGCCAAGCCACTGGGCAAGCTTGATGATTCCTGTGTAATACGGAATCGTCTTCGCTCCCGTAGCATCCTGCAGCAGGCTTCCGCCGCCGCTGATCAGCCCGTCGCTTGCACGGAGCGCATTCAGCACGTCCTTCGGATGCATCCTCCGGACGGCTTCCACGCCGTACATGCGGCTCGTCCAAGCCGGGTCGGCCGACAGCACGACCGGCTGAATTTGAACACCGTTAGCCTCGCCCTGCTCGGCTAACGCGAGCAGGATCGAGCGGAGTACCGCTTCGTCGCCGCTGTTGCGAAAACCGTAGTAGCCGGAGATCACTATTCGGTAATTTTTTTTATCAGTCCCGGTGACCATTTACGCCAAACCCCTTCCACCACTTGCCACACGCCAATCACGATCAGGCCGATAATCGCGCCAAGGCCAAGACCGAGGAATACGCGGATAATCGAAATGTACAGCGGCGTATGAATGTGAGCGAACGTATCGACCATCGACAGCTGTCCGATCGAGCCTACAATAATGAACACCCACGCTGCGCGGTAACGAAGCGCAAGGAACAGACCCGCCAAGAGCAGCGGATGCGCCAAGAGGAACTCCTTGCTTCGCGGGCGAACGCCGAACGTCTGCTCCAGCCAGTTACGGAACGTCAGCTCCAGCGAAGAAGCCGAGCCTTCGTTGCCTGTCCGCGACAGATAGTACATACCTACTACGGCAATTACCACAAAGGCCACAACCATAAACACGGTAATCGGCATATTAGCAAATTTGCGGATACGGCGTACCGGAGAATTGCCGGTATAGAGCAGCACGTAAATCGCCGTTAAGCCGATAGGCGCCAAATGAAGAAGGCTGACGCCGCGGAACTGCTGCAGCACCATGCTGTACGTAATATTGTTCAGAAGACCAAAGACAAATGGCACCGCCATCAGCGAGATCAGCGCGGTTACGATAAACCAGATCACCGCAAGGCCAAGGCGACGACCTACCGTCAAGCCTTCGAATATCCATTTGCCTTCGCCAGGAGCGCCGGCTCGTCCATTCCAGGCGGCCCCGCCCACCGTGCGGAGGCTGCCCTCGGTACGGGAATAGACGCGATTCATAACCCAGACAAGCGCAAGGGTAGGAGCACTGATGCCGGCTCCAAGCGCCAGCGCCTGCTCGGCAAGCGGACTGTTAATCTGGAACAGACCTGCAGCCCCAACTAGACCGATCAAATAAAGCGGAATCAGCGTACCTGGGATGAATACGTTAACGAGCAGGGCGATCAGAGCAACGGCGCCTGCAGCTACAACCATCTTAAGCGGCTTGATATAAGACGGATGCTTCACGTCAAACGGCTGTGCCAGATTCGGAGAGAAGCCGGCATCGGTCAAACGCTGAACCAGGCCGTCTTTGCCCTTCATCGTGATATAGAGATTATCCAGACCGCTTACGACGGCCGACTTCTCCAGGCTTGTCTGCACGCCGGCATTCAGGAAGAACATCCGGATGTTGCGGTCCTTCGCAGCAAGCAGGAAGCGGTCGGTGAGCACCTCCGGCGATTTGCCGATAGCATCCTCAGCCGACAGGGAATACAAGCGTACGATATTATAATTTGTAATATATGCTAATTTATTTATGCCGGCTTGAGGTTTTTTCAAGTTCTCGATCGTTGCGATACCCATACCGTATTTGTTGAGCAAATCAGCGAACGAATTAAGGCTGTGAAGCTCGACTTGATCCTTGTAGCCCTTCACCGTAGCACCGTCAAACAATACGCGCGTTACGCCAACTTCCTTCAGACGGGCCAGCTGCGTATCCGTTGCGGCCTCATCGTAAGGCAGCACGCGGTCCGAGAAACGGGCCAGGATATGAAAACCTTTGTCGTGCAGGGTCTGAAGCGTAATCGGGTCGAAATCCATCGGCTGCAGCAGCACGGACTGCAGCGGCAATTCAACGACAAGTCCGTTGCGGCCGTCAAAGGACCAAGGACGGTACGTTGCACCGGCATGATCCATCGCCTGACGGACGATTGGTCCAACTTTCTCTTCCTCTTCCGGACCGCTGAACAGAATGTAAGTAAAGTTCTGCCCTACCGGCTCCAGCTTGCTTTGAAGCAGAGCGATATCCTTCGAGCTGTAATATTTCAGGCGCCCGGCCTGGGAAAGCTCCTTCAGGGAGCTTTCGTACAGAGACATCGTCGTAATGCCGGCGCCTTTCATTTTGTCCAGCTGCTCGTCGATAAACTGCTGCGGCCGCGTCTGGTATTCCGAGATTTCAACCAGATCGCGATAATCGAATACATATTCCACGGATTTCGAGGATGCTTCCATATTCATTCGATTCATACCGATCGGCATTGCGGCGATTGCGCCAATAATTGCAATAACCCACAGCCAGAGTATCGCTTTGCGGTTCCATTGCTGCCAACGTTGAAGCACAATAATCCTCCGTTCAATCTCTTGCGAATGTGATCTCTATCTGACAATAACCCGCCACGGCGGATTAAGCTTTGCTGTCTACGCGTTCCATTACGGCGCCGCGGAGATTTCCAAGCAGCTCGGCTGCATGCTCCGTGGACTCCCCGCGAACGGCGAAATACACTTTAATCTTAGGCTCCGTACCGGATGGACGCAGGCAGAACCACGATCCGTCGGCGAGCATGTATTTCAGTACGTTCTCCGGACGAAGCCCGTCAAGTCCGCCAAGGTAATCAAGCACTTTCTCCACCTTCACGCCGTTGATCTCGGCAGGCGGATTGTTGCGCCAGTCATTCATAATGCCGGCAATCTGCTGCACGCCGTCAAGACCCTTCAGCGTACGCGACTCAAGGCCTTCGAGGTAGAAGCCATGCTTCGCATACAGCTCAAGAAGAACGTCATACAACGTTTTTCCTTGACTGCTATAGTATGCCGCCGCTTCGCAAATCAATAACGAAGCCACAACCGCATCTTTGTCGCGGGCATAATCGCCAGTCAAATAACCGTAGCTTTCTTCATAACCGAACAGGAAAGCATGCTCGCCTGTTTGCTCGTAAGCCGTCATTTTCTCGCCAATATATTTGAAGCCAGTCAATGTATTCTCTACGGCTGCGCCATAGGAACGAGCGATATCGGCCCCCATCTCGCTGGTAACGATCGTTTTGATAACGACGCCGTTAGCCGGCAGCTGGCCGCGCTCCTTCAATTGACTGAGCACATATTCGATCATCAAGGCGCCCGACTGATTGCCGGTCAGGACGACATATTCGCCATTGTTGTTTTTAACAACCGCACCCATGCGGTCGGCATCCGGGTCCGTACCCATAATAATGTCGGCATTAATCTCTTGAGCAAGCTTCATCGCAAGCGTAAAAGCTTCGCGCTCTTCCGGATTCGGCGATTTGACCGTGCTGAAGTAACCGTCAGGCGCCTCCTGCTCGGCTACGATGTGAACATTGCTGAAGCCCGCTTTGCGCAGCACTTCGCGGACAGGCAGGTTGCCGGAACCATGAAGCGGCGTAAAGACTACTTTAAATTTCTCGCCAAGGCCGCTTTGCAGCAGCTCTTTATTCAAGCTTTGCGCAACAACGGTATCCGTGTATTGCTCGTCTGCTTCCGCATCAAGCCATACAAGAAGGCCTTGTGCTTCCGCGTCCTCGCGGCTCATTCTTTTCACTTGATCAAAACCGGTCACCTGGCCGATAGAAGCAATAACTTGCTCTGCGTCTTCAGGGATCAGCTGGCAGCCGTCAGCGCCGTAAGCTTTATAACCGTTATATTCCGGCGGGTTGTGGCTCGCCGTAATGACGATACCCGTCGAGCAGCCAAGCGCGCGTACCGCATAAGACAGCTGAGGCGTTGGGCGCAGCGAAGGGAACAGATAGGTTTTTACGCCATTTGCGGCAAGCACCAGAGCGGAGTCAAGCGCAAATTCGGGCGAGTTGTTACGCGAGTCGTGAGCGATTACAGCGGATGGTTGTCCCTCCACTCGGGAAAGCACCCAGTTCGCGAGACCTTGCGTAGCTTTGCCTACGGTATAAGCATTCAGACGGTTTGTGCCTGCGCCCATGACGCCGCGAAGACCGCCTGTCCCAAACTCAAGATCGCGGTAGAAACGGTCCGTAATTTCCTTCTCTTGTCCTTCAATGCTGCGAAGCTCTTCCTTTGTAGCCTCGTCGATAAGCGTATCATTCAGCCAAGCCTGGTAACGTTCAACTGCTTTTTCATTTTGATTCATTAAACAGCTTCACTCCTTTTTTATAAAAAGATTATGGTTCTCTATAAAAAAACCTCTATCGAAGTCTTTCGACGATGAAGGGCCGCGTTTAGAGGTAAGTTTTATCGCCAAATAGAATTTCAGTTTCCACTATCCCGGAACTTATAAATTCTATTGTGGTACCTAGCGTTCCGACAATGCAAACATAAGCTCGCCTTCCGCAACCACTTGTCCGTCAACTTTTGCTGTCGCTTTCCCTTTGCCGATAGGCCCTTTAAGACGGGTAATTTCCACTTCCAGCTCAAGCGTGTCGCCCGGTTTTACCTGACCGCGGAAACGGAAGCCGTCGATGCCGGCGAAGAAGCCGAGCTTGCCGCGGTTCGCTTCAACCATCAGCATGGCAACGGAACCTACTTGCGCGAGCGCCTCAACGATT
Source organism: Paenibacillus sp. JDR-2 (assembly GCF_000023585.1). Classification (NCBI taxonomy): domain Bacteria; kingdom Bacillati; phylum Bacillota; class Bacilli; order Caryophanales; family Paenibacillaceae; genus Paenibacillus; species Paenibacillus sp. JDR-2. The sequence continues at coordinate 6,642,733 of NC_012914.1, forward strand.
AGTACACCCGGCATAACCGGATATCCGGGGAAGTGCCCTACAAAGTGAGGTTCGTTCATCGTTACGTTTTTGATGCCTACGGCGCGGACGCCCGGCTCTACCTCTGTAATGCGGTCCACGAGCAGAAATGGCGGGCGATGCGGAATAATTTCTTGGATTTGGTTAATATCGAGCATGAATATTCGCTCCTTTCACGGGTTAACAGGTATAAAATACGTTTACTTTACGAAAACTAATAGTATCCTTCATCAAACTGCAGGTTGTGAAGGTTGAGATAAGGGGGCTTGGCTGGCGGATATCGATAATCCACGGGCCAAGCCTCTTTGTGCGCCTACTGCCTTGCCTATTGCCCCGGCCCAATGGTCTTGTTCTGTCCGGAGCCCGGCTTGTTCAGCGCCTGGAACAAAATAATGTACACAATTGCCGTCAGAAACGAGAAGGCAATGACTGCCCACAAGTACGAATCGGCAAACGGCGCTTCAAGAAATACAAACATGATGCCGATATAAAACAGCACCGTTGTCAGTTTGCCCATCCAATTCGCCGGCACGGTCTTTTTCCCTTTAAAGTGAAAAATCATGCCTCCGGCTATCATTCCAAAATCGCGCAAAAAGATCGCTGCAGCCGCTGCCCACGAAATGTGGCCGGCAAGGAGTAGCGATAAAATGACGGAAATGAACATCAGCTTGTCTGCGAGCGGATCGAGCATCTGACCGGCTGTCGTTACCTGCCCTGTGCGCCGGGCAATATACCCGTCGAGTATATCCGTGAGGCCTGCTGCCACGACAACCAGAAAGGCGTAAATCATGTGTCCCTGCGCAAATATCGCGACATAGACGGGGATCATTGCAAAACGCAGCGACGTTAAAAAATTCGGCAGATTCAAACGCGCACGCCCCTCTACCTTTATCCGTTTCTTCTATACAAGGTTCCCAATCATTATACAACTACCATATGAAAATGAAAACAGCACCAACCGTCCGCGGGAAACCAAAAAAAGCTGCTCCCCAGTCACCATAACATAATGACTTCCGGAAACAGCCCTTCATTAATAAATATTCATGTTCTACGAATCGGAGAAAACTAAATCATACATATGCTGCCAGGTCTCCCAATGGAATACATCGCTGCCCGGCTGCTTGCCTACAACCGCATACCCGACATACAGACCGGTGATGAGCATAATGACCATGATGACCGGCACCATACTTTTGCGCAAAATCCAAAATGCGATTCGCGCACCTGTGGAACGCTGCTTTTTCTCGGAATGGTCGCCGCCCACCGCTTTGCTTCTTTCCTCGACTGGCGACTTCTCCTGATTTTTCGGCGCGCTCCGCGTCAGAACCGCCCGTTCATCCGTCATACTCTCACCCTATCTATTTGCGCAGGCTGTTGGCTAACCCCATCATGGTGTCGCTGGACGTTAAAGCTCTTGCGGCCATCTGGTAAGCTCGCTGCACATTAATAAGCTCCGTCATCTCGTCACCCAGGTTAACATTCGATTGCTCTAGGGCGCCTTGACGAAGCGCTATGCCATTCTCGCCGTTTGGCGTTACGTTCTGCAGCACGTCTGCAACGTTAATGCCATCGGCTATTTCATACAAATTGTCGGCAACCAGCGTTAAGGCTGCGGGACGGGTTGCTTGAACAAGCTTGATGGAGCCAAGCTCAATCGTGCTTCCGTCAGTAGCCACGCCTTCCGCCGTACCGTCCGCATTAACCCGAAGCTGATAACCGCTTGGCACGACAAGAGGTCCCTCGCCTGCCGGCGTATTCGCAACAACCGGATATCCTTCCGGCGTTGCCAAAATCGTATCACCGTTTGCCGCAACCGTCAACTGCAGCGCGCCATTGCGGGTATAAGCGCGGTCCCCGTTTGCGTTAACGGCAACCTCGAACAACGCGTCGCCTTCAATCGCAAGGTCGGTATCCTTTTCCGTCGTTTTGATCGTCCCCTGCTGCAGATTCGGCTGAATCATCGCAAGCCTCGAGCCCCAGCCTTGATTGAAATTCAGGGAAGTCAATCTTCCGGGCTGATTGAACGCGTCCGGCTGCTTCCTTGTATTATTGAGCAAATCTTCGAAGGTAGCTTCCTTACGTTTATAGCCTACCGTATTCACATTCGCAATATTATCCGCCAGCATGTCCAATTTTTGCTGAAGAGCATTCATCGATACGCTGGCATTAATCATCGAGCTGTTCATTTATATATGCCTCCTTGAAGCCCTATACCCGGCCCACTTGATTCACCGCTTTATCCAAGCTTTCATCGTAGAATTGGATAACCTTCTGATTCGCTTCATAAGCGCGCAGCGCGGCCATCAAATCTACCGAGGATTGCGCGGCGTCAACATTGGAGCGCTCTACGTAACCCTGACGCACCTCAACGCGTTCACCTGCGACAACAGGGCGGGCATCCTGGGCATCGCCGGCCAGACGGAATTTCCCGTCCCCTTCGCGGGCCAGCTCGTTAGGATTATCGATCCGGGTAAGCAAAAGCTGTCTTCCTGAATCCGCACCGGTCTTTGCATCAACAAAACGTTGGTCCGCCGTCAAGGTCAGGCCGTCAAGGCTGACTCCCTGAGGAAACTGAATCGGGTTGCCGTCCGCCCCGAGCACATTCGATCCGTCACCGGCTACCAAGAAGCCATCCGACGTCAAGGTAAAGGAGCCTCCGCGCGTATAGCGGATCTCGCCGTTCTTGTCCTGCAGCGTAAAAAAGGCTTGAGGCTGGAACGTCACATCGCCGTCCGGCGACACGTACTTGCCTGATGCATCAAAAGCCATTCCCGGCACATCGATATTGGAGACAAGGGCAAAATCCGATGATTTGCCCGTCTGCATCAGGTCGCCCTGCAGATGAATCGCAAGGCTTTCTTCAGCAAACACACCGGTGCTGACCTTGCCAATCTGCTTCTCGTCTTTCTGGTCTACTCCCGTCAGCGACAGCAGCATCTCCGGAAAAGAACGGGTTACCGCATAGGTCTGCTTATAACCAGGCGTATTAATATTGGTAATATTATTCGTTATCGTATCATGTCTGCGCTGCTGCGCGGTCATACCCGCCGCAGCCGTATAAAGACCTCTTAACATGTGGCGCCTCCCCGGCCGGTCCGCTTACGAAGCCGTGCTCTTAAAAAAATCGTATCTCTTCATATATAATATCGGCTTCGTACAGGGCCGCCGTTATAGATCCTCTCTGCGACCTTCGACTCATTTATGCTTCGGCGCGCTCCCCACAGCGCCCTACCTGCACAAATTGCACAGATTTAGGCCCGGCTTTTTTTGCCGAGCTTGTCCAAGTTATCAAGAAGGATGCCTGTCCCCTTCACGACGCAATGCATCGGGTCCTCCGCGATAAGAACAGGAACCTTAAGCTCGTCCGCAAGCAGAGCATCCAGCCCGTCCAGCAGCGCGCCGCCGCCGGTCAGAATGACGCCGCGGTCGATAATATCGGACGACAATTCGGGCGGTGTGCGCTCCAGCACCATTTTTGCCGCAGCAACAATAGACATCACCGGATCCCACAATGCTTCGCGCACTTCGGCTGAACGAATGGTAATCGTCAGCGGCAGACCGGACACCATATCGCGTCCGCGAATATCGATCTCGTCATGCCGTCCATCCTCGTACACCGTACCGATCTTGATCTTGATATCTTCGCTTGTCCGCTCACCGATCAGAAGACGGTACTTATCCTTGATATACTTCATAATCGCTGCGTCGAACTTGTCCCCCGCGACTTTGATCGAGGATGAGGTCACGACATCGCCCATCGACAGAACCGCCACGTCGGTAGTACCGCCGCCAATGTCTACGACCATGTTGCCGCTAGGCTGGAATATGTCCATTCCAGCCCCGATAGCGGCAGCTTTTGGCTCTTCCTCCAGAAATACTTCCTTCGCGCCGCTCCGTTCAGCCGCTTCGCGGATCGCTTTCTGCTCTACCGACGTAATATTGGTAGGAGCGCAGATCAGAATACGCGGACGGCTGAACCATTTGCGGCCTTCAACACGGTCAATAAAAGCCTTAAGCATAATTTCCGTAATTTCGAAATCGGCAATAACGCCGTCGCGAAGCGGACGGATGGCAACGATGTTGCCGGGAGTACGCCCAACCATGCGGTGCGCTTCTTCGCCAACGGCGAGCACCCGTTTCGAATCGCTTTCAATCGCGACTACCGAAGGTTCGTCGAGAACAACGCCCTTCCCTTTTACGTGAATGGATACATTTGCTGTACCCAAATCAATACCGATATCCTTGCTAAGCATAAGGCTATAGTCCTCCAACCAATAATGTAATCATCCCGTCCATAAATAGTTCCCACGACATAGGACATACTGATGTACATTATTCGCCAAAAACCACAAAATTCCTCTTATTTATGTGCACAAAAACTCGAAAAATGTTTAACTTTTGCCAGCTGCGATAACTTCCCGTTTCTTCGTGCTGGTCTTCTTGTATTTGATCTTTGTAGCTTCCCCTCCCCTCAGATGACGGATCGACTTGTGGTACTCGAGAATGTGCTTCACCTGGTCCGCCAGGTCGGGGTTGATTTCCGGCAAACGCTCGGTCAAATCCTTATGAACCGTACTTTTGGAAACGCCGAACTCTTTAGCGATCGTACGCACCGTATGTTTGGTTTCAACGATGCAGCGACCTATTTTAATGGTTCGTTCTTTGATGTAATCATGCACGTTCCCGCCTCCCTACTCGAGATAGTTTGGTACAGTATATGAGGGGTACGGGTATATATTCTTTATGGTCAAGCCTTAGTGGCGTGTTTGGCCTAAAAATTTCATAAAAAAACGAAACAGGCAGGGGTTTCCACCCCTGCCTGTGAGACTTTCGTCCTATTTTTTTTCTTGAGCAAGCGATTGCCCAACGACGGAAGCCGGGTTAACCGACTTGCCGTTCTCCTGCACGCTGAAGTGAAGGTGAACGCCGAGATCCTTCTCGAGATCATTGCGGCCCGCTACTGCGATTTTCGTTCCTTGCTTCACATCGTCGCCTACGGCTACTTGGATGTCGCTAAGGCTTTGATATACCGTTACGAGACCGTCGCCGTGGCTGATCTCTACAACGTTACCGTTTGTAGGATGCTTCTCAACGCGGGTTACTTTACCGGAGAGAGCAGCGAGTACGTCAAACGGTTGATCGCTTGGATCCGCAAAGTCTACGCCGGTGTGAGGAGCAAGCGTGTTATCGCCGATTTGGATAACGGCTTTCGCTTTCTCGTCGCTCGTTGCGTTTACATCATAGTAAGGGAGCACTTCATCCAGATTGTCTTTGTTTACTACCGGCCATTCCAATTTCTCGCCTTTTCTTTCCGCTTGGAGCGCTTGGTCATCCGGCTTTGCAGCATCGCTGCCTGCAACGGTCTCCGTGTTTTCGGAAGTCGTAGCTGAAGTTTCTTTGGTGTTGTCCGAACCCTGGTAGATCCACATTAAGGCTACGATGATTGCCGCGGCTGCCATAAACGCTGCCGGGGTTACCCATTTCTTCGACAGCAGTTTTTTAAAGCCATTGCTAGACTTAGCGGCAGATACTTCTCCTAGTACGTTTTTAGGAGATTCTTGCTTAGGTTTGTTTTGATTTTCATTCATTTGATATCACCTCACTAGCCATTGTTGCCAGAACATCTAGCTTTATACGTGAGGGGTTACTATTTTTTGAGAAATGAAACTTTTAACGAAATTTCGCTGCAAGCTTCGAAGCTTGTTCGACTTTTGTGCCCGTATAATAGTAGGTTACGATTTGCTCGGCGCTTTTCCCTTCTTCCGCCATGCCGTTGGCTCCCCATTGGCTCATGCCCACTCCATGACCGTAGCCAAAGGTCGTTATATCAATCTCGTCCCCATCCAGCTTCCATGTAAATTCTGAGGAAGCAAGTCCAAGCTTCTCCCGCACTTCCCGTCCGGTGTACGTCTTGCCGTCTATCAGAATATCGGCAATTCGGTTTCCCTCTGTTTTATCCAGCACCCGTATAACCGGCTTTTTCTTGCTGGCCAGCCCTAGTCTTGCATTAAAATCAGAGAGTTGCAGCTTCACCGTCTCCTGATAGCGGGGCGAAAGCTGTTTGTCCCAAGGGCTTGCTACGCTTCGAAGATAGGGAAGCTCCTCCTGAAAGTATTGCTCCGAGTTTTCCGTATACCCGTTGCTCGTGGAGAAAAATACCGCCTGAATCGGTTCGCCTTCATAGGTAATCACTTCCCCGCGAGTCTCGCTTACGGCTTTGTTCAGCTTCGCCATTCTCGACTCCTGTTCACCCTTTGGCCAAAGCTCCTTTAGCTTATCGATCGAAATATAGATTTGATGATCAATCGTATCGGTGACATCGGCCCGGGACGCCGCACCGGTTGCCGGCATGCCGCTATGATCATCAAGCTCAATCCTTCTCACTATATAAGTACGTGCGGCGATAGCCTGGGCCTTTAACGCCTCAAGACCAAAATCGGCGGGCATTTCCCCCGCAACTACGCCTCTGACATAGGTCTCCAGCGTAACCCGCTCCGTACGTTGCTCCTTTGTTAAATAGACCGTAATATACGTTTCCTTGCTGCTTGCCGCCGAGTTCGGCTTTCCGGATGGAGACGGCAAAGGCGCCTGCCCGAACCCGTCGGCAGACGCCTTATTGCTAGACGTTACGCCGCTGCTCTCCCCCTGGAACCGATCAGATCCGGCACTGCTTGATTCGGCGCTCCGGTATGCGGAAGTCGCCAGCAGTACAGAAATACTCATCACTATTCCAATTCCGAAGGCTGTCCAGCATACAGCGGCTAACCACCTGCTGCCGGGACGCCTGATCGCCCGTTTCGGTCTGCCTATTACGTATCTCATAGATCTCCTCTCCGCCTATAAGCCGCTTTAAGAGAGTGAACTCTCTTAAAGCCGGCCTTGATGGATTTATTCTATGAGCCTGATTAATAGGATAGAACCCGCGGTTCTAGTTCAAGCACGACGTATATTCTATTGTTTTAGTCATGGCGCAGCGCATCTACCGGACGTAGACTTGCTGCTTTGTTGGCGGGCAGGTATCCAAATACGACACCAACAAAGGCCGAGAAGCCAAAGGACAGAAGCATCGTATTCATCGGTACTTCGGTTGGCGTTTTCATGACCTGGCCTATGATATAAGAGGCTATATTGCCGATAAGGATACCGAGTAGTCCGCCGAGGCCGCTTATCACGACGGCTTCTACAAGAAACTGGAATAAGATATCCCTTTTCTTCGCGCCTAGCGATTTCCGTATACCAATTTCTCGGGTACGCTCCGTTACAGAGACTAGCATAATATTCATAATCCCGATTCCGCCAACAACAAGCGAGATGGCTGCCACATAGATCAGCTGACGGTTCATCGTTTCGTTAACGGAATTCAGCGTCTTCATCGCTTCTTCCTGATTAAGTACCCGGTAGGCGTTCTCGTTGCCGCGGAACTTCTCGTACAGGTTCGCTTCCACCTCGCTCACAACCGAAGTCATTTGCTTGGTGTCCGTTACCTTCATATTAATCGTGGTTACGCCATTAACCTGAAAAATCTTCTGGGCTGTCGAGATCGGGATAAGAATCTTCTCGTCATTGGAGCCCGTCAGCGAGTCGCCCTTCGATTCCAACAAGCCGACAATGGTGAAAATATAACCGTTAATCGTAATCTTCCGTCCGACTGCATCCTCCGGATCCACTCTCTCATCCTCGAACAGGTCTTGAGCGGTCTGCGTACCGATTAACGCTACCTTCGTCTTGTTATTGATGTCTGGAGCCGCAATGTACCGGCCGTCCTGCACGCTGAAGTCTTTAACTTCCTCATATTCAGGCGTAATGCCCTCTACGCTTACGGAAACTTGAGTCCGACCGTATTTGGCATAGCCGGTTGTGCTTGTAATGGGAGCAACCCCGCTTACGTTATTCAAATCGCCAAGCTTCAGCGCCTCATCGACGGACAAAGAAGTTACCGTACCCCGTCCTGTAATCGTAACGGAAAGCGAATCCGGGCTTCCAAGCGTCGAGACCTGGCTTGCCACTTCGTTGGATGATGCCTTGCCCATTGCAACAAGCGCAATAACGGTCGCAACCCCAATTAGAATGCCGAGCATCGAAAGGATGGTTCTAAGCTTGTTCGATAAGACGCTTTTGACCGCCATTATGAGGCCCTGCGAAATCTTCATGGCTGTCCCTCCTTTTCTGCTCCGTCAACACCCCATCTCGGATAATAACCGTACGTCTGGCACGCTGGGCAACTTCCATATCATGCGTGATCAGTACAATCGTCTGTCCGGCACGGTTAAGCTCCTCCATCATGCCGAGCACTTCCATACCTGTCTTGGAATCAAGCGCGCCTGTCGGCTCATCCGCCAGCAGGAGCGGCGGATTGGTAGCTAGCGCCCGCGCAATCGCTACGCGCTGCTGCTGGCCGCCGGACAATTCATTCTGGCGATGGCCGACCCTTTCTCCAAGTCCAACGCGCTCCAGCGCTTCCATCGCCCGGCTGCGTCTTTCCTTCGCTGACAATCCCCGGTAGATAAGCGGAAGCTCGCAATTCTCGAGCGCCGTCAGCCTGGGCAGCAGATGATACCCTTGAAAGATAAAACCGATCTTCTTATTGCGCATCTCCGTCAGCCTGTTGTCGTTTTGTCCGCGAACCTCCATGCCGTCAAGCTTGTAGCTGCCTTCATTCGGTACGTCCAAACAGCCGATGATATTCATCAACGTGGACTTACCCGAGCCGGACGGGCCAACAATGGCCAGAAAATCGCCATGGTTGACCGTCAGCGAGACATTATGCAGGACCGTCATTTTTTCTCCGGCCATTTTGTAATATTTGACGATATCATTCATTTCAATTAGCGCGGATTGCCCGGTCATCGTGCACCACCGCCGCCGCCAGTTGCTGCCCGTGTCGAGGTTCTTACATTTCCGCCTCCGCCTCCGCCGCCAAAGCCGCCAGTTGGGAAGTTACCGCCAAAACCGCCTCCGCCGAAACCGCCGAACTGCTGGGTTTGCTGCTGTGTAGAGGAAGAGCCCATGCCTTGCGTACCTGTTGCTACCGGAATCAGAACGGTATCGCCTTCTGCTAGACCGGATTTGATCTCCACGTAAGTCTCGTTGCTGATCCCTACCGTCACTTCCTTCAGTTGGCCGCCAAGCGTAATGCTCTCTCTCATCTGGTTAGCCATGCCGTTTCTTCCGCCTTGGCCTCCCGATGCGCCGTTGCCTCCAGGGAAATTACCGCCCGATGCATTGCCCTGGCCAGTTCCTCCAGGGATCGTACCGCCTGGCGTTGTGCCTTGCGCTGCTCCCCCTGGAGTTGTACCTCCGCCTGAAGCCGCTCCTCCCGGAGTTGTTCCCGTTCCACTCTGACTGCCTCCGTCTGCAGCCGCGATATTGCGTCCCGTACCTTGGCCGCCTCCCGCCGTCGTTGTTCCTCCGCCGGCACCTTGGAATCTGCCGCCGCCTTCGCCGTTGCCGCCAGTTCCGCCTCTGCCCTGCCAGCCGCCGGCAGCCGCCGCTTCATTGCCTGTCGCGCCCTGCGTACCTTGATTGCGCTGGCCTTGCTGTCCGCTTGTTGATCCGCTCGGCGCCGTACCCGAACCCGCTGCGCCTGTTCCCGTACCTGTTCCGCTTCCGGTGCCAGGCACGCGGACATAGGATTTTCCGCCGAATTCAACAACCGCATTAACCGGCACAAGCACGGCATCCGCGCTTTGTTCCGTTACGATATCCGCCTGGCCGGACATGCCCACCATAACGCCGTCAATATCATTGAGCAGCAAGCTTACGCTGTAGGATGCGGAACCGTTGGAAGATGTACCTTCCTTCGCAATTTCGGATACCGTTGCTTCAAGGGAATGGTCCGTAATTGCGCTAAGCGTAATTTGAGCCGTTTGCTTCAGCTTAACGTTAGGAATATCCAGCTCATCAATGCTCGTAACAAACTCAAGATGCGTATAGTCAACAATCTCGGCGATGGTTGTATTCGCCTGAACCTCATCGCCAACGCTTATATCGCTGGTTGTGACTTCACCATCAATTGGAGCGATAACCTGCTTCACTTCTTTCGCTTGATCCTCATAGATTTTTGCAAGCTGATCGTTATAATCATCAATGGTGGACTCTAGATCATCAATCTCATCCTTGATCGATTTCGTCGATTGCTCTTCATTTTCGGTGCCGATCGCCTGTTTATATTCCTCTTGCTTGTCAGCGATCTGATCTTTTGTTTTGGTGATATTTTTGTTGATCGACTCGATCTGATCATCATAATTATCGTTGTCCTCGAAAGTGGCAAGCACCTGCCCTTTCTTCACTTTGTCCCCTTCTTTGAAGGAAAGAGTTGCAATCGTGCCGCTTTTGCCTGCGGTTACCGTCTCTCTCGAGTTGGCCTCTACCGAGCCCGTACCGCTTATCGAGGTCTTAATATCGCCTTTGATCGCTCTAGCCTGTACGGCAAGAGGCGTCTCGGTTGTTGCCTTATCGTCGCGCATGTAATAGTAGTAATACGCGCCCCCGCCGGCGGCAGCAAGAATAATGATTATACCAAGCCATAATGTCCACTTCTTCATTGACTGTACTCCACCCTCCATCGGTCATATCTACCGACGAATATATCACGGGAAAATGAACAGAGCATGAACAAGCCTATGGGCATGGGACTATGGGCTTCAAAATCACGTCAACGTGAACATACAATAACATTTAGAATTGCACACAAAAAAAGCTGCTTCCTTTGTCAGGAACCAGCTTTTTTACTATTTTATCCGTTACGCCCAAGTAGGCTGTACTTTCAAGACTGCAGCTTCGCGCTTATAGGTGCCGACCGGCTCAAGCTCTACGGCTGGCGCTGCGGCTACCGCGGCTTCCGGTTCAACCCGTCTAATATCCGCACCCAGAGCGGCAAGCTTGCCGGTAATATCGACATAACCGCGGTCTACGTGGTAAATGCCGGATACTTCCGTCTCGCCGTCTGCGCGAAGACCCGCACAGATCAGCGCAGCGCCTGCGCGTAGATCGGTTGCGCACACTTTGGCGCCAACAAGCGGTACATTGCCGGTTACGAATGCCGAACGGCCTTCGACCTTAATCTGCGCGCTCATCTTCTTGAACTCTTCCACATGCATGAAGCGGTTCTCGAATACCGTCTCCGTCACAACCGAGGTTCCTTCCGATGCAAGCAAGAGCGCCATCATCTGCGACTGCATGTCAGTCGGGAAGCCCGGATGCGGCAATGTTTTCACATCCACCGATTTGAGCGCTTTAGGGGCACGGACACGAATGCCGTTATCCGATTCCATAACTTCCACGCCCATCTCCTGGAGCTTCGAAATGACCGGCGTCAAATGGTCGCCAATCGCATTTTCCACAAATACGTCTCCGCCCGTGATTGCTGCAGCAATCATATACGTGCCTGCTTCCACACGGTCGGGAATAACGTTATGCGTTACGCCATGCATACACTTAACGCCTTCGATCCGGATCTCGCCGGTACCGGCACCGCGAACCTTGGCACCCATGGCATTCAAGTAGTTAGCAAGATCAACGATCTCCGGCTCTTTCGCCGCATTCTCGATCGTTGTTGTGCCTTCCGCCAAAGCGGCGGCCATCATAATATTTTCCGTTGCCCCGACGCTGGCTACATCCAGATAGATCTTCGCACCTTTTAGACGCGTCTTAGTACTTGCTTCAATGAAGCCGTGTCCAAGCGTAATCTCCGCTCCCATTGCCTCGAAGCCCTTCAGGTGCTGGTCAATCGGTCTTGTACCAATCGCGCAGCCGCCCGGAAGCGAAATACGGACCTTGCCGATTCTGGCGAGAAGCGGACCCATAACGAGGAAGGATGCGCGCATTTTGCGTACAAACTCGTATGGAGCCTCAAAGGTGGAAATCGTCCCCGCAGAAATTTGCATCGTCTCATTGTTGTAAGTAATTTTTGCGCCTAACGAAGCTAATACTTTCTGAATGGTCATTACATCGTCGAGGAGGGGAACGTCACAGATGACGCTGTCTCCTTCCGCCGCTAATAACGAGGCCGCCAAAATGGGAAGTACTGCATTTTTTGCACCGCTGACACGGACCGTTCCCGATAGACGCTGGCCTCCGCGGACGATAATTTTGGTCATCTTATAGTTCCCTCCGCGAACTGAATTTCTCCAAACATTAGTTCCATTTTTAGTATAAGAAAATGACAAATCCATGCTTTATCCAACCTTCATCTTATCATTCATTTACACAAATCGACAAGCGGTAAATTATTACCAGAAAGATCGTCAAAAAGCACTAAAAAAACCGCTAATGCCGAGTCGAAAGCACTGCCCTCCGTTGCCGTGCGGGCAGCATTTTCAATTCGAATCCGGACTTTATATATAGTTGTTCGTAGTCTCGTGTCATTTTCATACCGTCCTGTAGTATCCATTGTTGTCTTTTTTGAACGTTGTTATTCGACAAAATACCGCAGGAGCTTCGTCCAGTTCCAATAATCGAGTATAAAACCGGCGAAGCCATGACCGATAACAACCGCCATGACAACCTGAAACATCCTTGCCTTCGGACTGCGCGGGAATTTAAAGAATACATCCAGCTTGATCTCCTGCAGGATATACCAGACGAATACTATACTGAATAAATTAACGACGATTGAAAATAACGCGATGGTCCCGGTTGCATTTTGCGCATCGTTCACCATTTGATCGATACCCATCTGGTTTTAATTTCCCTTCTACATCAATATGTCTGATCCATGGTTAATGTCTATATACCCGGTATAAAATCGTTGTAAACTCCGCCCTGCTTGCTTTTTTGCCCGGCTCGTATACATTGTCCTCCGTACCGCTGATAACCCCCTTCAGCTTCAGTGCGTTCAACATCGGAGCAGCCCAATGGTTACGCCCGACATCCTTGAACGGATTGCCAAGCGGCGCTACGGGCCTTACCTGATCCGCATAACCGATAATCATCGCCATCTCGGCTCTTGTTACCGGTTGTTCCGGACGGAAGGTCCCATCCGGGAATCCTTTTATCCATCCCTTCTGAACCGCCTTGGCAATCGCTTCGTAAGCCCAATGATCGTAATCCAGATCCTTGAAGCGGACATCGGAAGGCATGCCGTATACGACCGGCTTATACGCTTTGATTGCCATCGCTACCGCTTCCGCGCGGGTAATCGGACGGTTCGGTTCAAAGGTATAAGGACCGGTGCCGCTCACGATGCCAAGCTGGCTCATCTCCACGACTGCGTCCCTCGACCAATGGCTGCCGATATCGCGGAAGCCTGCCACGAGCGGATCGAACTTCACTTTAAAACGGTAATACTGCTTGTCAAAAGCGCCGTTTGCCGTAAGTTTTATGTAGTACACGCCAGGCTGCAGAACCTTATTTGCGGCTTGAAGCGATCCGCTTCGTCCGGTCAGTTGAGTAAAGACCAGCTTCTGCTTCTTATCGTATGCTTCCAGCTTCATCATTTTGCCTGCCGGAACGTTAAACAAATTCAGGTCTACGACACTTGTTGACGCAAGTCGGATTTGGAACCAGTCAACATCGCTTGCGCTGCCTATTACCCCGACGTATTCCGTGCCGGAGGTTGTCATTAGCGCTTCGTAATATTTATCGTTGGGCTCATTGGGATCCACGTATTTGGGAACGTAGTCCATCTTTAGCGTGTAGGTTCCGACGGTGGGACTTGCTTCGGAAGCTATCGCATTGTGCACCCGGATATAGTATTTGCCCGGTGAAACGGTTAGAACGGGAGACTGTTCGGCCTCGCCTTCCCGCTCCTCGTCGTAAGACATGAGCGCCTGCCCCGCCTGCTGAACCGCAAGCTCAGGATCAATCCGTACCGTATTGGTCGTTACCCGCAGACTAAGCGTACCGCCTTGCGTAAACGTCACCGCATACCAGTCTCTGTCGGCAAGCTGATGAAACGAGCCGGTGATGCTCTGGCTGCGCGGCTGAAGCGTAAACGCCTCGTACGGTTTGTCATTAGGCTCGTAGCTGTCCGGGGCCATGCTGAAGGTTGCCGTCAACAGATAAGGCAGCTTCAGGTCCATGTCCGTGTTCATATATTGAATCAGAAATGCTTGCTTGCCCTTTTTCACAGCAAAATCAACTACGCGGCTCCCGAGCTTGGTCTCTGCCGAAGCCTTCAGCGTGTCGCCGGCATAATGCGATAGACGGACAGCCGGCGTTGCGCTGCCTTCGGGGGGCAGACCTTCAAAATTCAGCGTTATGGTGCCGTCATAGGGAGCATCCAACGTATACCAATCCAGATCGCTTCCGCCGGAGAGCAGCGCCGTAACCTGTTTGCCTGCCGGCAGCGGCTTGGCGCTCGCACGGGTGCCGTTAGGCTCGAAGCGGTCGGACTTCGCCGTCATCGTAACGGCTTTATCCACCTGCAGCAGACCGTATCCGGATTTGTCATCCAAGCCGGGCGCACCGATATCCTTGGCGGACTGGCGGAGAAGCTCCCTCACCTGGTAAGGCTCAAGCGAAGGATAACGGGCCCAGACCAGCGCAGCCGCAGCCGCAACCTGCGGGGCCGCCATGGACGTCCCTTCTTCTCTTTTATAGCGTCCTCCCATTGCGGTCGTATATACATTCCAGGATGCCGCAAGATCGATTTCCGGTCCGGGGTTCGAACGCGGATCCGGCGTGTTGTCCGGCTTCGCTCCGCTGACGCCAAGCACAGTCGGATAAGCGGCGGGATATTTGACTTCCGCTTTATCCCCGTGGGTCAGACCGTCGTTGCCTGCGGCCGCAACAAGGAGCACGCCTTTGCTTTCGGCGTAATTAACGATGTCCAGCATATAAGGCGAGTAACGGTTAAGGCCAACCGACATGACAACAATCCGGGCACCGTTACGGACCGCATACAGGATGGCCTCCCCTAAATCGCGTTCCGTGCCGTCTCCCTGCGAGTCAAGCGCTTTAATTGGCATCAGCTTGGCTTCCCATAGAATGCCGCTTACCCCTAAACCGTTATTGCCCGCAGCCGCAATAACGCCAGCCACCGCGGTTCCGTGTCCGTTATCGTCATCCGGCGGTTTGTTCGGCTGCACAAAGTTGGTGCCGGGAACCAGATTCCGCTTCAAATCCGGGTGATCAAGATCAATCCCCGTATCCACAATCGCAATGGTCAGATCGGTCTGCGTCCGCACGGTCTTCCAAGCTTCCAGCGCGCCAATCTGCTTCAGGTAGGTCTGCTTGCCGATTTCAGGATCATCCGCCGCGGTCTGCTCCGCTGCGAGGATATGCACCCGCTCATTCGGGTGCACGTATTCCACGCCCGGCTCGCGTTGCAGCCGGGCGGCCCAAGCACTGGCGTCCGCCCCGCTGTCCGCAGGCTGGACGAGCCAGACCTCCGCCGCCTCGCTGCTCTGGCGGCGGAGCACACGCGTCCCGCGCAGCTCATGCGCCTGCGCGGGTTCGCGCCATTTGAGGAGCCAGCCTTGCGGCTCCTCTTTTGCCCCGGCGGGGGCGCCGGCGGCGGCTTTGCCCGCCGCAGCGGCCCCAGCCGGGGCTAAGCCTGCAGGGGCGGCGGGCATAGCCGCCCCGCAGGCGAGAATCCCCGCGAGGAGAAGCGCGGGGAGGGTTCTTTTCAATACGCTGCCGAGAGCATCTCTTCTCATCTGTTTCTGCCTTTATCGGTATATTTGTCTCCGTCTCAAATTATACGTATGCTCTTGCCACACGTTTCTCTATGACTGTATAATAGTCTCTATTTATCTCTTATTACCATTCGATTTCCAGACCCCGATCTCCTGTCTCTAGCAAAAGATAATTACCTGTAAAGAGACTGGTATAACCATCATTTTGCTCCCTCGAAGTTTCGTATCTCCCCTGCACTTCCGTCATTCCCCATATTCCGCATCCCCACCTCGGCCACTCTACTTAAGGGCCCTCAGGGACTTAACCGCACACAAACTAGCTACGCCTTGTCTATCAAAGCCCTTTAGGCACCTTAACTCACGCCTCCACCCGCATTTCCGCCGCATCCCCACCACGGCCACTCTACTTAAGGTCCCTCAGGAACCTTAACCGCACACAAACTAGCTACGCCTTGTCTATTAAAGCCCTTTAGGCACCTTAACTTCCGCCTCTACCCGTATTTCCGCCGCATTCCCACCTCGGCCACTCTACTTAAGGGCCCTCAGGGACCTTAACCGCACACAAACTAGCTACGCCTTGTCTATTAAGGCCCCTTAAGGACCTTAACTTACGCCTCCACCCGCATTTCCTCCGCATTCCCACCAGGGCCACTCTACTTAAGGTCCCTCAGGGACCTTAACCGCACACAAACTAGCTACGCCTTGTCTATTAAGGCCCCTTAAGGACCTTAACTTACGCCTCCACCCGCATTTCCTCCGCATTCCCACCAGGGCCACTCTACTTAAGGTCCCTCAGGGACCTTAACCGCACACAAACTAGCTACGCCTTGTCTATTAAAGCCCTTTAGGGA
Organism: Paenibacillus sp. JDR-2; assembly: GCF_000023585.1. Taxonomy (NCBI): domain Bacteria; kingdom Bacillati; phylum Bacillota; class Bacilli; order Caryophanales; family Paenibacillaceae; genus Paenibacillus; species Paenibacillus sp. JDR-2. Next base: position 6,659,180 of record NC_012914.1, read on the forward strand.
CCTTAACTTACGCCTCACCCGCATTTCCGCCGCATACCACCTCAAATCACCCTACTTAGACTCATTCGTGCTTTCTCCTCATAGTGCATAAGACCCTGCCAGGGTTTTATGCACTCCAATCCGGCAGCCAGCCAGCTAACCCGATAAAGGATCCGCAGGGTCTTATTCCATGCGAACAAGCTGCTTATGGAGCTAGATTAATCCACTTCCAAGGCAATAAGACCCTGCTAGGGTCTTATCCTGCCTATTCCAGCCCCAAACCAGCTTGATAAGACCCTGGCAGGGTCTTATCGTCCCGTCCTTTCCCTTTCCCGCTTTCTACAAGAGGAATCATCGCCAGCCACCCTATGTTTTTCATATCTACGCCGAATCCAGTTCGCTCCCCTTCTCAACAAAAAAAGCCCAGCGGCACCCTGCCGCCGGGCTCTCCCCATCTACCTCACGAACAAATCCGCCTGAATCGTAAACACCGCGTCAATCCATTTCATAAGCGGACCCGGCAATACGCCAAGGGCAACCGTTGCGGCCGCGCAGATCCAGATGACAGTCCCCGTTACAGCCGGCACATGAATGCGATCCTCTTCCTCGCCATTCGACCGCATAAACATCTGCCGGATAATACCGAAGTAGAAGTAGTAGGAAATAACGGTGCTGACTACCATAATGGCCACCAGCCAGTAAGCTTTTACGCTTGCCGCTCCGAGCAGGATAAACAGCTTGCCGAAAAATCCGGCCGTAACCGGCAATCCCGAGAACGATAATATAAAGATCAGCATAGCTGCCGCTGTCCACGGCGCCCGGTAATAGAGACCGGAGAAGCCCTTCAGCTCTTCATGTCCCGCGGCCCTCGCAATGACCGTTACAACGGCAAATGCCCCTACGTTCATGAGCAGGTAAGCAACCAGATAGAATACAAATTCCGAGAAATTGTTGCTATGGATGATCGTCACCGAGATCGCAATCGGAACGAGCAGATACCCGGCATTCGCTACGCCGGATAAGGCAAGCAGCCGTTTCACCTGCTTTTGCCGCAGAGCCGAGACCGTACCGGCTATCATCGCGGCAGCGGCAATGACCAACAGGGCGAAGAAGACATCATCACCCGCTTGCTTCCCCGGACCGCCGGTGAGGAAAAACGCGCTGCTGTACAAGAAGCGGAATACCGCGGCCAGTGCTGCTCCCTTCGCAATAACCGCAAGGAAAGCGGAAACGGGCGTTGGCGCTCCTTGATAAACATCCGCTGCCCAGATATGGAACGGCGCAGCTGCGATTTTGATTCCGAAGCCCGCGATCAGGAAGAAGAACCCTACATAAACCAAAGCCTTATAATCCGTGAACGCCTGCGGCAGCGCTGTCGGGAAATCCGCCAGGCTTACCGATCCGGTCACGCCGTACAGATAAGACATCCCGAACAGGACAAACGCTGATGCGATTCCGCCCGTAACCACGTATTTGAAGGCCGCCTCGGCCGATAGTGACGAGCGCTTCCGTAAGCCGACCAGCACATAAGTCGTAATACTGAGCAGCTCAAGTCCGATATACAAGGTCACGAGGTTGCCGGAGGAGGCCATAATCATAGCTCCAGCCGCTGCCGGAAGCAGCAAATAATAGAATTCGGCTTTGTCCGTTACCGCGTCATCCTTTTGCGTGGAGCCAAGTCCCAGCAATACGACCAATGACGTACCGATCAAAAATATTATTTTCAACAAATTACCGTAATCATCCACCCGATAGCTGGCGCCAAGGAGCGAGATAGCCTTACCGGCTTCCGCCGCCTCCGCCGCCGATACGCCGGACGGATTCATATCAATCATCCGCCAGATGACGGCTGCAAGCGACAGCAGCAAACCCGCTAAAGACAACCAGCCGATAATCGCGCGGTTCGTCCGCCCTGGAAGAATCAAGTCCGTTACGATAAGGATCAGGAACATGGCGGCAAGGATAAGCTCCGGGGCGAGATAAAGCGTATCATGCCATGTCAGCGGTACAAATTCGGTCATCGCTTATCCCCCCATCCTTAACGAAAATAACGGCTTGAACAGGCCTTCAACGCTGTACTGGAACGTATCCGTCAGCACGGACGGGTAACAGCCCAGCAGCAGGATAAACGCCAGCAGCACAATCATCGGCAGGGCTTCAACCAGCCTGGCGTCCTTAACTCCGAGATACCGTTCTTCAATAGGGCCAAAAGTTGTTTTGAGTACAGCCCTCAGGATATATACGGCGGTCAGAATAACGCCGATAACCGAGAAGCCGGCAATCCATGGCTGGCTGTCGAACAAACCAAGCAGCGACAGGAACTCGCCTACAAAGCCCGATAGACCCGGCAGACCTAAGGATGCAAGACCTGCGGCTAGCAGAATACCCGAGATAAACGGCATCGATCGCGCCAGCCCGCCAAGCTCGGATAAGGTTGTGGTCTTCGTCCTCTCATATAAGCTCCCGACAATCAGGAAGAGGAGCGCCGAGATCAGACCATGCGAGACAAGCTGGAATACAGCCCCCTGCAAGCCAATCCCGTTAAAAGCCGCAAGCCCCAGCAGAACAATCCCCATATGGCTGATCGAGGAATAAGCGAGCACCAGCTTGAGATCCGTCTGCCGGAAAGCAATAAGCGCCCCGTACAAGAGATTGGCCAGACCAAGTGATGCCAATACAACCGCCCAATCCTTCGCCTGCTCGGGGAATAATACGATACCGAACCGGATTAGACCGTATGCGCCCATCTTGAGCAGTACGCCGGAGTGAATCATGACGATTGCCGGATGCGCCTCATTGTGGACCTTCAGCATCCAGGTGTGGAACGGCAGAATCGGAAGCTTGATCCCAAACGCCACCACCAGCAGGAGGAAAATAACCGTGTGCATCGTTTCCGACATATGAAACGGGTTCAGCCCGCCCGTCTGATCCGGAGCAAGGTTCACCCATGCGGAGGGATCGGATAGATTGCGGAGGATATCCGCATAGCTGCCGCTGTAAATAAAGGATGACGTATCCTGATCGATATGGAAGCCGGCTGTATTAACGAGAAGAATAAAAGCAATAAGCATGATAGCCGATCCAAGGCCGTTATAGATAACGAACTGATTAGCGGCCCGCTCCCGGTTGAAGTAACCCCAGATCCCGATCAGGAAGTACATCGCGATAAGCGTTATTTCGAAGAAAATAAAGAACAGGAATAAATCCCGCGCCATAAATACCCCAAGCACGCCTGTCTCCAGGAGCAGAAACCAGGCGTAGAACGCCTTCCATCGCTTTTTCACATGAACGGAAGCAAAAGCCGCCATCGCCGTAATCAGCGTCGTAAGAATAACAAGAGGCAAGGACAAACCGTCGATACCAACATCATACTGGAACGACAGCGTATAGTTCGTTACCCCATTCGAGGCTTGCGTCTCTTTGTTTAAAGGGACCTCTACCCAGGTAGCCGTTTCCTCAAAGGTGTTGCCGCCCTGATGCTTGTCGTAATCGGCATACAGCCATAGGGACAAGAGAAGCGGAATCAGCGTGGCAACGATAGCTGCCACCTGCAGCCACCTGTTACGATGCTTCGGCAGCAGAAGAACAACCAGAAGCCCGATAAGCGGGGTTACGAGAATAATCGATAGAATCGGAAGATCGGTCAGGTCCGTCATTTACCAAAACCTCCTTCCAACGATTGCCGCGATAATAACGATAAGACCAATAATTGCGGTCAAGCCATATGTTTGCGTCTGCCCGTTGTTCAGCCTGGTCAGCACCCGGCCGCCCGCTCCAGCGGTAAAGCCAACCAGCCGGACTGCGCCGCCAATCACATATTCGTCAAAAGCATTCAGGCCTTTTCCCAAGGCGCGAACCGAGTTGACAATAACAGCGTTATAAAATTCGTTCACGTAATATTGGCGCTCCAGCAAATTAACAAGCCACGGCATTTTGGCTGCCGCCGCGCCGCGCTCGATGCTGCCTTTGCCGTACATAAGCCACCCTACGTAAATGCCAAGCACGCCAACGGCTATGGAAGCAACAATCGCCGCGCCGCTTGCATGAACTTCCTCTGCACCGTCCGTCAGCCAGCTGCCCAGCCAACCGTTCCAAGGCGTTTCGATAAAACCCGCTCCAACCGATATAACGGCAAGCACGAGCAGCGGAATAGTCATCACCTTCGAAGATTCCTTCACCTCGGCTGGCTGTTGAAGACGGGACTTGCCCATAAAGACGATGAAGAATAATCGAGACATATACAGCGCCGTACAGAAGGCCGCTGCCAGTCCAACGGCAAACAGGAACGGATTCTCGTCAAGCGCGGAAGCCAGAATCGCATCCTTGGACCAGAAGCCCGAGAATGGCGGGATGCCGGATAGGGATAACGCTCCGATTGCGAAGGTCCATGCCGTGATTCGCATTTTGGAGCCAAGGCCGCCCATCTCGTGAATGTTCTGGGTATGTACCGCATGAATCACGCTGCCGGCCGCCAGGAACAGAAGCGCTTTGAAGAAAGCATGCGTGAACAGGTGGAAAACACCGCCGGTCATTGAGCCAAGCCCCATCGCCATAACCATGTAGCCAAGCTGGCTGATGGTTGAGTAGGCAAGAATCCGTTTAATATCGTTTTGCGCGAGCGCTACGGTTGCGGCGAATATCGCCGTAAACCCGCCGAAGTAGGCAACCGTATGCATCGCAGACGCGGAGGCCTCGAAGATGTCAAACGTTCTCGCGAGGAGGAATACGCCGGCCGCTACCATCGTCGCCGCATGGATCAAGGCACTGATCGGCGTTGGCCCCTCCATCGCATCCGGAAGCCACACGTGCAGCGGGAATTGACCGGACTTGCCGATGACTCCCATGAACAGAAGCAGGGCAATCGAGGTTGTGATGGTCATCGTTATCGTACCGGACTGCCCTTCGGTAAATACATTATGTATACTGCTGAAATCAAGCGCATGGCCGGGCATATACCAGAACAGCACGATAATGCCAAGCAGCAGCCCCGCATCGCCGATTCTGGTCACGATAAACGCCTTTTTCGCCGCTGCGCGGGCCGCCGGTTTTGCATACCAGAAGCCAACAAGCAAGAAAGAGCAGACGCCAACCAGCTCCCAGAACATATAGAAGACCAGCATATTGTCCGACAGCACCAGCCCCAGCATCGCAAAGGTAAAGAGCGCGACATAGCCGTAAAAGACGGTGATCCGCTCATCCTTTTTCATATAGCCGGCCGAATACACGTTCACGAGAAAGCTGACCACCGTCACGATTACAAGCATAAGGGCATTCAGATTCGTGATTTCAAAACCGATCTTAAGCGTATATTCGCCAAGACCAATCCATTTGTAGCTGTCGCCGCTGTAATCTACTGCATTCGGCCCTAGTCTCTCGATAAAAACAAGCAGGGACATGACCAGCGACGCAAGCGAGCCAATCGAACCGATCAGCACGCCAGCCAGCCGGTAGCTCCTGCCCAGGGCCGTCAGCAGCAGAAAGGAAGCAAACGGGAAGAGCGGAATGAGCCACGCTGCTTTCGTTAATTGATCCACGGGTCACATCACCTCTTCATCTCGTCGAATTCATCTACATTAACGGTACCTCGCGCGCGGAACAGGGCGATCAGCACCGCCACCCCAACGGCAGCCTCCGCCGCCGCCACCGTAATGGCAAACAAAGCGAATACCTGGCCGGTTAGGGACGGGACAACCCCGTATTTGGAGAACGCGACCAAATTCAGATTCACCGCGTTCAGCATTAGCTCAATCGATAACAGGACGATCACGGCATTCCGTTTCACCAAAGCTCCATACAGTCCGATGCAAAACAGGATCGCCGCCATCGTCAGATAAGATGGAAGCATGTTAATCCGCCCCCTTTTTCGCAATAGCAATCGCGCCAATAAAGGCAACCGTCAGCAGCACCGACAACAGCTCGAACGGCACGACGTATCCCGTATACAGCAGCTGGCCAATGCTCGACGTATTATCCTCCACCGCTTGAAGCGGCTGGGCATCGGGAAAATCCGTCGTCCTGATCGCATAGAACAGAATCCCGAACAGGCATAACGCTCCCACAGCGGCCAACGTCTCGTGGAGAGGCTTGACCGGATCGGCCTGTTTATTCTGATGATTGGTCATCATAATGCCGAATATCATCAGAATGGACACAGCCCCCGCATAGATCAGCACCTGGACGAAAGCCACAAACTCCGCGTCCAACAGCACAAACATACCTGCCAGGCCCAGGAACACAGCAGCCATGGAGATGACCATATGCACGACCTTCTGAAGACTAACCATAAGGACAGCTCCGATGATCATAATCGCCGAGAAGATAAAAAAAGTGGCGAACTCGCCATTAAAATCAATATTGAACAACTTATTTGGCGCCTCCTTTCGCAGGAGCTCCGATGTTATTGTTATCCTGACGGACCAGCGTGTTATTATCGGTCAGCCACTCGACATCCTTAAACAGATCATCCCGGCTGTACGCGGACAGCTCGAAATGATTGGTCATTACAATCGCTTCCGTCGGACAAACCTCGGTGCATAAATCGCATAAGATGCAAATTTCGAAATTGAGATCAAACGTATCGATTACCTTACCCTTTTTGGCCGGATCGGGATTAGGCTTGCCGGTCAGCGTAATGCAGTCGGTCGGACAGATTCTTGCGCACTGGTTGCAGACGATGCAGAGGTCCGGAATAAAATGCTGAATGCCGCGAAACCGGTCCGGCATTAGAAACGGCTCGTCGGGATAAGAAGTCGTCACTTTTTTCGATACCATTGATTTAAGCGTCACGCCAAGCCCTTGCACAAGTCCATTCATGGCTAGATCCTCCTAAAAAGAATTTCGAAGAAATTCTTACCTCGTAAGCATACGCTTAAAGAATTGCGAAGCAGCCTTTATTTTACGAACAGCTCCAGGTAGCCTGCCGTCAGAAATACGTTCAGCAGCGATACCGGCAGCAGCACCTTCCAGCCCAGCCCCATCAGCTGATCAACCCGGATACGCGGAAAGCTCGCCCGGATCCAGAATAAGAAGAACACGATAAACGCGAATTTGAGCAGGAACCAAATGATTCCCGGCACAAAATCAAGAAATGGCGCCGGCGCGTGCCACCCGCCAAGGAACAGTACGGTCGTCAAAGACGCGATTGCATAGACGTAGACATACTCCGACAGCATAAAGAACGCAAAACGAAAGCCGCTGTATTCCACATGATAGCCGGCCACAAGCTCCGACTCTGCTTCGGGCAGGTCAAACGGCGTGCGGTTCAGCTCGGATACCGCCGCGATCATAAATACAACAAAGCCGATAATCTGCGGGATGAAGTTCCAATCCCAGAACCAGCCGCCGGCCTGCGCCGCCACGATATCCCTCAGATTCAGACTGCCGCTGAGCAGGATTACGCCCACAACGGAGATAACGAGCGGAACCTCGTAGCTGATCATTTGCGCAGCCGAGCGCATGCCGCCAAGAAGCGCGTATTTATTATTCGAAGCCCAGCCCCCAAGCACAATGGCCAGGGTCGAGATGCCCGATAAGGCAGCGTAATAGAGCAAACCGACGTTCAGATCGGCAAAATAAAGCTTTTCCGTATAAGGAATAACCGCGAGTACCGTAAAAGCGGGCACGTAGCAGAGTATAGGGGCGAGAACGAACAGGAGGCGGTCGGCTTTGCGCGGAATCGTGTCTTCCTTAATGAGAAGCTTGAATATGTCGGCCACCGTCTGAAGAAGGCCCAGAGGACCAACCCGGTTTGGACCGATTCGAAGCTGCATCCAGCCGATCACCTTCCGCTCGAAATAAATGGCGTAGGTAACAAAGCCAAGCACAACGAAGAGAAACACCGCGCCCCACAGAAAAATAATAACCGCATTGCCCCAGGTCATCGAGTCATGCAGCCAAGCACCCATCAGCAATCAACCTCCCCGACTACAATGTCGACGCCGCCGAGGATCGTAATCAGGTTGGTCATCGTCTCTCCCACCAGCAGCTTGGGCAAAATCTGCAGATTAACAAAGGACGGCCGCCGGAACTTCAGGCGGTAAGGCTCTGCTTTTCCTTTTGAGACGATATGACAGCCGATTTCCCCGCGGGGTGATTCAATACGGACATACACTTCTCCTGCCGGAGGACGGATAACGCGGGGCACCTTGCCCATCGTCTCTCCGCCTGACGGCATCTGCTCAAGCGCCTGCTCGAGAATGCGGAGACTCTGCTTAATTTCCTCCAGCCGGATGACATAACGGTCATAGCAGTCCCCGCTTTTGCCCAGCGGTACATCAAAGTCGAAGCGGTTATACAAGCTGTACGGCTCCGCCTTGCGCAAATCCCAGTCTACGCCGGTACAGCGCAGGTTGGCGCCGGACAGACCGTAATCAATCGCCGTTGCCGCATCGTATCGGCCAATGCCTTTGATCCGGGCAAGGAAAATCTCATTGCCGCTTACCAGCTTGTCGTATTCCTGCAGTTTGCCGTACATGTACGGAATGAAATCCCGAACTTTATCCAGCCAGCCCGGAGGCGCATCCCATTTTACTCCGCCAACCCTCATATAATTGTAAGTCAAACGGGCCCCGCACAGTTCATTAAATAAATTAATAATAATTTCCCGATCGCGAAAGGCATAGAGAAACGGGCTCATTGCCCCGATATCGAGAAGATAAGTCCCCCACCATACGAGGTGGCTGGCAACCCGCTGCAGCTCCATCACAATAAGGCGCATAAACTCCGCGCGCTCCGGGATTTCTAGCCCCATCATCGTCTCGACGGCATGAACCAGCACATAGTTATTGGTCATGGCCGACACGTAATCCATCCGGTCGGTATAAGGAATAATCTGCGTATAATTCAATTGCTCGGCAAGCTTCTCGGTTCCGCGGTGCAAATACCCCATAACCGGGGTTGCTTCCGTGATGACTTCACCATCCAGTTTGACAACGATACGGAATACGCCATGCGTGCTGGGATGCTGGGGACCGACATTTAATAGAAGTTCTTCGGTACGAATCACGCTGCAGCTACACCTCCGAATCGAGCGGCTCATAATCTTTGCGCAGCGGGTGGCCGACCCAGTCGTCGGACATCATAATGCGGCGCAGATCGGGATGGCCCGGGAATGTTACTCCTAACAGATCAAAGATTTCGCGTTCGTTCCAATTCGCGGTTGCCCAGACGGGCGTCGCCGAAGCGATTACGGGATCACCGCGGTCTGCCTTAACCTTCACAGCCAGCTCGCGCCGGCTTTCGAGATGGACCAGGTGATAAACAACCTCCAGATGCGTCTCATAATCAACGCCGGAGACATTCCGCAAGTAGGTAAAATAAAGCTCTTCATGCTGCTTCAGCAGCTCCGCCGTCGCGGCCCAATGCACATTCTTCACGATAATCGTCGGCATATGCCGGCTCAACTCGTTAATATAAGCATCCTCCAGCGCCTCTTCATGAACGAGGCTGCGAATCAGCTTCGCTGCCGCATCAAGCTCCGGCTGCTTGGGAGACGGCTCCGGCGGTGGTGCCGGCTCCGCGCCCTCCGGCGCTGCTCCGCCCGCGTTCGCAGCTTCCTTCGCCGCCGCTCTCGCCGCGCGGGCTTCCGCCGCCGCCTTCAGCTTCGCCTCCCGCTCCGCATCCACCGCGCCCTCCGGCGCTGCTCCGCCCTCCGGCGCTGCTCCGCCCGCGTTCGCAGCTTCCTTCGCCGCCGCTCTCGCCGCGCGAGCTTCCGCCGCCGCCTTCAGCTTCGCTTCCCGCTCCGCGTCTACCGCGCCCTCCGGCGCTTCCGAGGCAGCCTTCACTTCCTTTTCAACCTTTATTTCTTCCGGTTTTATTTCTTCAACCTTTATCTCATCCGGCTTTAACTCTTCCGGCTTTTTCCCTTCGTCCTTCTCCTCGCTCATCGGTCCGTCACCCGCTTCCCGGTCTTCGCTTCGTAACGGATTTTTTCTTGCAGCTTGTTAATGCCGTAGATCAGCGCAGCAGGATTAGGCGGACAGCCCGGTATGTAAACATCGACGGGGACAATTTGGTCCACGCCCTTCATCACCGCATACGACTTGATATACGGTCCGCCGGCAGTCGCGCAGGAGCCCATTGCAATCACCCATTTAGGCTCGGGCATCTGGTCATACAGACGGCGCAGCAGTGGCCCCATCTTCTTCGTCACGGTGCCAGCGACAATCATGACGTCCGACTGGCGCGGCGAGGTACGGAACATCACGCCGAACCGGTCAAGATCGTAATGGGATGCCCCGGTTCCCATCATTTCAATCGCGCAGCAGGCCAGGCCAAAGGTCAGCGGCCAAAGCGAGTTGCTCCGCGCCCAGGCCTTAAGCTGCTCCAGCGTCCCCATAAATACGTTGCGTTCCAGTTCCTTGCGTTCTTCCATCGATATCGACTCTAAACTGAATTCCATTTCAGCACCTTCTTTTTCCAGGCATATAGAAGTCCGATAAACAGCATTGCCGCAAAAATGAACATCTCGACCAGCACAAAAAGGCCGAGCTTTTTATATGCGACGGCCCAAGGGTATAAGAAAACGGTTTCCACATCAAAGATGACAAACATTAACGCAAAGATATAATACCGGATGTTGAAGCGTACTTGCCCCTCGCCGACCGGCTCATTGCCGCTCTCGTAGGTTGCTTGCTTCGGATCATTCGGCTTATGCGGTCTGAGCAGTCTTCCGACGGTCAGCGCCGCTGCCGGGAGCAAGATCCCGAGAAAAATAAAAATAGCCACGACGACATACTGGTTGACGTAGTTGTCCACACCATCGCCTCCGTCAAAGCGGACCAGCCGCTTGGTCATTTTTCTTCACAATTATAACAAATGCTTCCACAGCCGTCTATGAAAGAGTTGTTCGACTCCGCCTCTCCGAAGAGCCGGACAAGCCCGTAACGGCGCGGCTTCCCGGGAACCGTGAGGCACCCGCCGGACACCCGGTCAGCACGATACCCGCCTGTCACACTATTAGCCTATGCTCGCCACCCCTAACGATATCCCAAAGTTGAACAAATCCAATCTCTCATCCTAGAGTTGCTTTAGAAATTACGACTCCCTTAACGATGTCCCGCATCGTTAAGCAGCCCAATCCGCACTACCTAGCGGCATTAGCTCCCCTCCTCAACGCAAAAAAACACAAGAAGGACGCCTTCCAACAGGCGTCCCCCATGTGCTCATCATTACCTCAACCGCGACTCCGTCAGCTTGAACTGGCCGACCAGCTGCTGCAAGAACTTCGTGATCGACTCTACGCTCTCCGAGGTTTGGCGTACGCTGTCCATCTCTCCGATCAGCTCCTGCACCTTGCCCTCCACATCGGAGGAGACCTTGCGGTTCTCCATGCTGACAAGGGCAATCCGTTCCATCAGATTCACCACTTCGTCTACGACCTGCGATTTCCGGCTGTCCTCGCTTTGCGCCGTCTGCAGCGTGCTGGCTGCGGCCGCAACCAGCTGCGTGCCTTCCTCGACGACCTTTGTTCCTTCGTCCATCGACGCGTAAGCCTGCTTCGCTTCATCATAGATTTGATGCGTAATCTGATGCACTTCCTCCGTGGAACGGCGGGTCATATCCGCCAGCTTGCGGATTTCCGAAGCTACAACGGCAAAGCCGCGTCCCTGCTCGCCAACGCGTGCCGCCTCGATGGAGGCATTTAACGCAAGCAAATTCGTTTGCGCCGAAATCTCCTCGATAACCTGCAGAACGCCGCGAATCTCTTCAACCGTGTGCATAAACCGGCGGATCGTATCATTCGTGTCTCCGACTTTCGTAGAGATATGCTGCATTTTATCCCCGATCCGGTCTACTTCCGATTGCGCCACGGCAATCTGCTCGGCAGCCTGCAGCTCCAGGAGACGCAGCGTATCCCTCATCTCGTCGGCGGAATGCTTCGCCATATCGATATCCTTCAGCTGGTTGCGGATGCTTCCGATCATATCGCCAACTTTACGGCTTACCCGCTCCGTCGACTTCGCGGTAACGGCGGCCGACTCATTCATGACATTTTGGCTGGAGAGTACGTCCGATGCGGCCAGCTTCACCTTCAGCATAATTCCCTCGAGCGAGTCAATCATGTTATTAATCCATTTGGCAAGCTCTCTCGTCTCATCGTTGTCGAACTTGGCAGGTTCAAGACGCTGCGTTAAATCCCCTTTGCCCTCCGCGTTAATACGGATAAACCGGTTGATTCGCCGCAAGTTGCGGACAACCCGGCGGGATTCCTTCCGCTGCACGGCACCGGCAACAAACTGTCCGAACACTAAAGTCCATACGCCTGCTGCCGCCGCAGTTACCCATACCGGAGCTGCCGAGGCGAGAACCGCCACCAGCACCGCTGCCAGCACGGCCTGAATGAGCGTCTGCAACAGCTGAAGCTTGCTGAAGCGCCAGCGGATGCTGCGAATCCGGTACACCTCTTCCAGGTCGCCTTCGCACATCATCCCCCATACGTCCGGGCAATGCGGCATCTGCAGCGTTACGCCCTTCCCGATAACCGGGATATGACGGTAATCCGAATAGCCGGGGAATTCCACAAACAGGTTGCTGCCGTTATCAATCGTGCTGCGGACACCGGGATGAAGCTCGCCCGTAGCCGGATCCGTAAAGATGATCTCCAGCTCCGTATGCTCCTTGATCGAGACCATTCCCCAGTCGGTCGTAACCCCGTCCTTCAAATTCTCGCCAAACGTAAACGTCCGGTCCTCAAAGCGGCTTCGCGACAACGCGGTTCCAAGCGCGATATGCTGATTCAATTGCGGCTTCGCCATAAAAATATAGTTATCGCCCGAGTCCGGATAGACGTGCCCGGATTCCCGCTGGATCAGATCCCCCAGCACATCGTTCGGAACCCGACCGCATAACGTCCCTGCATATTCTCCATTCACTAGAAGGGGATAGATGAAGAGCAGGGTCATTTTATCGTGGAAAGAGGAGGATCTTGGCCCCAGGCTTAACGTAACCGGGTCGCCGTAGGGTCCGTACAAGCACGGCCGCGGTTTGCCGCCAGCTTTGGCATAGTTAAGACCCGGTTCAATCATGCTGCCGCTGCCATAGACCGTCCCTTTATGTTTCTCGTATGTTGAGACCAGAACCTGTCCTTCCCGATCAAGCAGGAACAGCTCTGTCCAGTCATTCCCTCTGGTATATGTACGTTCGAGCAGACGGGTAATAACCAGCTTTTGCTCTTCCTGATGCACCGGTTTGCCATCTACGGATACCGCCGCTATCTGCTCCGACAGCCGCTCGATATATCCCCAATATTCATGAGCCCAAGAAGTAAGCAGCTCTTTACGCGTCTCTGCAATGCCTTCGAAGATCTGTTCAACGTCTTTCTTCATTCCATGATTCAAGCTCCATGAGACCCAAAGCGGCAGTCCTTTTTTTGTACCCAGCCAGTCGAACATGTGCATCCCCCATATCCTGGTCATCTAGTTATTATGTCATATATACTAACATATGAACTGATAAAATTTGATAGATATGTAAGGTATTTTTCGCCATTTTGTATAATTTTTTAAACATTTTTGTTACATAAGCACTAAATGCGTCGAAAAAAGGCCGCCCTAAGGCTCATATAACGAGCCTTAGGACAGCCTTCCTTCCATAACCTTCTATTTTTTACCAGAACGATACATCAGATACATAAAATACGGCGCTCCGATGACCGCCGCGACCAGTCCGGAGGGCAGCTCTTTGGGAGCAAGCAGCGACCGTCCCATCGTATCGGCGAGGACCAGCAGCAAAGCCCCGAGCAAAGCCGTTAAAGGAACTAGCTTGCGGTATTTCGGCCCAACCAGCATTCGAGTCATGTGAGGCGCGATCAATCCGATAAAACCAATCGAGCCTACCGTCGCAACAGCCGCTGCGGCCATGGCAACGCCAACTCCGCCGATGACCAGACGTGTCCGGTCAACGCGAAGGCCCAGATTCGTAACGGTTGCATCCGAGAATTGAAGTACATCCACCTTGCGGGCCAGATACCAGGCGACTGGCAGCAGGACAATCGGCCAGAACACCAGCTGCCAGAAGTCATCCCAGTTGCGCGCATAAGTCGTACCGGATAACCATACGAGAGCAGATGCCAATGTCAGTTTCATACGGATAACGAGCACCTGAACGATTGCGCTGGCCATCGAAGAGACGGCAAGACCAATCAGGGCGACAACCGACGGATTAAAGGAGCTTTTCCGCCCAAGCAGGAACACGATTACCGCTGCGCTTACCGCGCCAATAAAAGCACCCGCAGGCAGCCATTGCACCGATATCTGCGTAAATACGGCAAGCATCAGCATAGCCCCAACGCTAGCGCCGCCTGTTACGCCGATAATAGACGGATCCGCCAGCGGGTTCCGGACGATACCCTGCAGCAGCAGACCGCTTACGGCAAGCGTGGCACCGGCAAGAGCGGCCACCAGCGTACGGGGGATCCTCATCTCGACAATACGCTGCGTACTGTCTGCCCCATGGCCAAACAAGGCATTAACGACATCCGCTACCGGAATGCGCAGGCTTCCGAAAGCTAGACTCACAATAAGACTTGCGACCAGCAGCAGCGAGAATATCGCGACCCACCAGCCAAACGGCACTTTCGTAGCCGAACGCCCCGGTGAGGTGCCTGTCTGCGGCGCCCCTTCCTTGCGGGCTTTTACCGTGCGCAGAACAAGCCAAGCAAGCCATGGACCGCCGATAAGGGCCGTTACGGCACCGGCAGGCAACGGTCCAAGCGAATATTTGAAATGCATCGCAACGGCATCCGAGCCAATGACGATAATAGCTCCCCATAGGAAAGACAGCGGGAGCAGCACAACGTGTCGTTTCGCTCCTAACATCCGCATCAGATGCGGCGCTATCAGGCCAACGAAGCCGATTGGTCCAACTACGCTGACGGCAGCTGCCGCGAGCAATACGGCAATGCCAAGTCCCGTAAGGCGGATCCTGCCAACCTTTTGCCCCAGGGAGGTAACCGTATCCTCATCCAGCTCCATTAGATCCCATTTGCCAGCCAGCAGAAAAGCAAGCAGGAAGCAGCCGATAATCCAAGGCCAGGCATGCTGAACGCCGCCCCAGTCATTTTGCACAAGCGACCCGGAGCCCCACATGAACAAACCTTGCGTCTTTTGTTCGTGGAATAATTGAAGCACGCCTGTAAAAGCCGCCGCGGTCATCGTAACGATCATCCCGGACAAAGCAAGCCGTACGGGGGACGCCTTCGTACCTCCCGCCATCACAAAAGCCGCACCTGCGGCAGCAATTGCACCGATGAATGTAAGCAGCAGAGGGAAGCCCATCGCAAGACCGGGGAACATAATCGTCCCTACCGTCAGGGCGAGAAAAGCTCCCGCGTTTATCCCCAGCGTACCGGCAGACGCTAACGGGTTGCGGGTCACATTTTGAAATAACGCGCCAGCCACGGCCAAAGCTCCGCCTGTCAGAATGCCGATCACCATGCGGGGCAGCCGGACCGTCCACAAAATTTGATGCTCCAATACGGGAGTGGATTCGAAAATAGCCCGCCATACGGTCTTCACCGGCATAGCGGCTTCTCCAAGAGTCAAGTGATAAGAAGCTAAAGCAAGGAGCAGCAGAAGACCCGCCGCTGATAACAGCAGCGGGCTCCAGATGCCCTTACTTGTTTCCTTTGTCGTTTGAAGGTTCGTATTCATTAGCCGAGCGCTTCAAGCGTGCGTTCTACAAGAAGTTTTGCAGACAGTGGACCGCCAAACGGCCAAATGCCTTTCATGTCATACACGCGGTTTTCTTTTGCGAAGTTCAGGTTCTTGTATACTTCATTCTTGGGAAGCAGTTCGCTGAAGACGGTATCCGTCGCGCTTGTTGTGTACAGTACGCTTGCATCCGGCGTTTTGGTCAAGCCTTCGATATCCGTTTCCGAATAGCCGTATTGCTGGAACGTGCTGTCCTGGTGCGCATTTTTCAGGCCGATTTTCGCAAGAATCGCCATCGCCATCGAGTTGTCGGTGAACAAGCGGAAGGTTGCTACACCCTCATTGGTCCAAGCTTGCGTAAATACAACCTCTTGTCCTTCTTTGCCTGCGCTAGCCAGCTTCGCTTTGGACTCATCATAGTAGCTATGGAGATCGGCGAGTACTTTCTCCCCTTCTGCCTTTTTACCGAGAGCATCCGCAATAGCCGAGAAGGTTTGCTCCATTTCGCTGTATTGGTCCAGACCGCCATTTTCCGGATACGGGTTAAAAATAAGAGTAGGCGCAATGGCCGACAGCTGATCGTAGATTGCTTCGTGGCGGAAATTCACGCCGATAATCAGATCCGGTTCCAGGCTGGTGATCGTCTCGATGCTTGGCTCTTGGCGAGTACCTACATCCACAACCGTTGCATCCAGCTTTGGATCAATAGCTCCGTACCATTCCCCATAGCCCTTCACATCCGCTACGCCGGTAGGCTGTACGCCAAGCGCGATCAGGTCCTCTGCATATGTCCACTCCAGAACAACGACTTTTTTAGGCGTTCCGGTAATTTTTGTTTCGCCAAGCGCATGCTTGATCGTGCGTTCTGCCGTCTCATCAGCTGCTGTATTTGTGCTTGCATTTGCATTCGCGTTTGAGCTTGCTTGCTCGGATTCTTGCTTGTTATTGCCTGCGTTGTTGCCGCCCCCGCATGCAGCGAGGAATACCATCATTGCTGCAAGAATGAGACCTGTCCATTTCATTTGTTTCATTGCTAAACCCCCACAAAATGATTATCATTCTCAATATTTACTTTCTCAATGATAAGGATTATCATTATTGAAGTCAATAGAAATGAACCATCTTTTCAATAGAAAAAAACGACCTGTCACCACATGATCATAATTTCATCATGTCTGACAGGTCATTCTTTTATCTTTAATCTTTTATTATTTGCCGAACAAGGATTTAATCTTGCCCCAGCCTCCCGATTTTGCAGTCTGCTGTACAAGAGTCGGTTGATCGGATAATTCTCTAGCATTCCAGATCGCCTGCGCATTGCGTTCGAAATACCTTCTCCATACCGGCCCAAGCTCGGATTCTATCCGTTCATAGGCCTCTTTCATCTTGAAACTCCGCCACTCCAGATGATGAGCATCGGAAGAAACCAAATGAATAAGACCCTGCCTGCAGAGCGTCCAAGCCGATTTCTCAATCCCTCTTCCGAAGCCTCCCAGCAAGGAATGGGTCGTAACCTGTGCGTAAGCCCCTAGCTCCACCAGCTCAGCCAGACGGTCCGGATTCTGAACCACCTCCGCATTACGCTCCGGATGGGCAATAACGGCGCGGACGCCTAGCAAGCGCAGCTCGTATACGACCTGCTCCATTGATTTGGGAACCTGCGAGGAAGGCATCTCTATGAGTACATAAGGAGATTCGCCCATTGGCAGCAGCTTTCCGCTTTGCCAATTGGACAGAAACTCGGAATGGATCCGGATCTCCTGGCCCGTCTGAATCTTTAACGGAATTGCAAGTTCGCTCAACCTGCCGTTTAATTCGGAAACCAGCGCTATCACGGTTTCTTTGTCATTGCTATATTTGCCGTCATAATGATGAGGTGTCGCTATTATCCCCGTAATTCCTTCAGCAGCCGCGGCACGGGCCAGCTGAATCGAATAATCCCAATCCGCGGCACCATCGTCGATGCCAGGCAATATATGCGTATGTATATCAATCATGCCAGCGCCCCCCTGCTCTACCGTTCATCTTATTTCCTCCATTGTGAGAGATTCTTATATTGAAGTCAATGAGACGCAAGTCGGCATTATGACAAAATCATATGATAACAATTGTCGAAATTAAAAAGCCGTTCAAATCTCCTTAGATGAGATTTGAACGGCTTTAAGTTCTTAGCGTTCTGTAACGTTGATCCGGTTCGATGCACGCTGCAGAGCAAGCTCTGCGCGTTTGAAGTCGACTTCGTCGCGCTTAGCAGCCAGACGCTCTTCAGCGCGCTGTTTGGCAGCTTGTGCACGGTTTACATCGATTTCGGAAGCCAGCTCAGCGCTTTCAGCCAAGATTACCACTTTGTCCTTACGGACTTCAATGAAACCTCCGCCTACAGCAAGAACATCAACTTTACCGTCGCGCTTAATGCTGATCGGCGCAATGCGCAGCGGTGTTACCAGCGGAATGTGGTTCGGCAAAATGCCGAGCTCGCCCGCGATCCCTTTAACGCTGACCATATTAGCCGTCTCCGCATATACCTTGCGCTCCGGAGTTACGATTTCAACCAGAAAAGTACTCATGTGGATTCCTCCCGCCTTTCGCTATTACAGCGTTTTGGCTTTCTCCACGGCCTCTTCAATCACACCTACATATCGGAAAGCTTCTTCCGGAAGGTCGTCATGTTTGCCCTCGAGAATTTCTTTAAAGCTGCGAACGATTTCTTTAACAGGTACGTATTTACCTTTGATACCTGTGAACGGTTCAGCAACGTGGAACGGTTGGGACAGGAACAATTGAATGCGGCGCGCGCGCGATACAGTCAGCTTGTCTTCCTCTGTCAACTCGTCCATACCAAGGATTGCGATGATATCTTGAAGCTCTTTATAGCGCTGAAGAATTCTCTTAACGCCTTGAGCTACGTTGTAATGCTCTTCGCCCAGAATCTCTGGGTTAAGGAGACGGGACGACGAAGCAAGTGGATCTACCGCTGGGAAGATACCCATCTCGGAGATTTTACGCTCGAGGTTAGTCGTAGCGTCCAAGTGAGCAAACGTCGTTGCAGGAGCCGGATCCGTGTAGTCATCGGCAGGTACGTAGATCGCTTGGATCGAAGTAACCGAACCTTTTTTCGTCGACGTGATACGCTCTTGCAATTGACCCATTTCAGTTGCCAGCGTTGGCTGGTAACCTACCGCGGAAGGCATACGGCCAAGAAGGGCCGATACCTCGGAGCCTGCTTGCGTGAAGCGGAAGATGTTGTCGACGAACAGAAGTACGTCTTTGCCTTCTGCATCACGGAAGTATTCAGCCATTGTAAGACCAGTCAGGGCTACACGTTGGCGTGCGCCTGGCGGTTCGTTCATTTGTCCGAATACCATCGCTGTTTTAGGAAGTACGCCGGAATCCTTCATCTCGTGGTAAAGGTCATTACCTTCACGAGTACGCTCGCCTACGCCGGCGAATACGGAAATACCGCCGTGCTCTTGAGCGATGTTGTTGATAAGCTCTTGGATTGTTACCGTTTTACCTACACCCGCGCCGCCGAACAGGCCGATTTTACCGCCTTTAGCGTATGGAGCGAGCAAGTCGATAACTTTGATGCCTGTTTCGAGAATTTCCGATTGCGTGGACAATTCATCGAATGCAGGTGCTTGACGGTGAATCGGAAGGTTCGTTTCCGAAACTGCCTCGCCTGCTTGGTCGATAGGTTCGCCAAGTACGTTAAATACGCGGCCGAGTGTTGCTGCGCCAACTGGAATTGTGATTGGTGCGCCTGTGTCTACAGCTTCCATGCCGCGGACCAGACCGTCAGTTGTGCTCATCGCAACGGCACGAACCAGGTTATCACCCAGATGAACTGCTACTTCAAGCGTCAGATTAATATCGATGCCGCCTGCTGGGGCCTGTTGAACGATTTTGACGGCGTTCAAAATTTCCGGCAGGTTGCCGCGTTCGAACTCCAAGTCAACGACTGGACCCATGACGGATACAACGCGTCCTTTTTTCATGGTTTTCCCTCCTGGTACTTTCTTTTGCTTCTATATTCCTTAAGCCTGTGCGTTTGCACCTGCTACGATCTCCGAGATCTCTTGCGTGATCGCCGCTTGACGTGCCCGGTTGTATGTCAGCGTCAATTGGTTGATCATTTTGTTAGCATTCTTCGTCGCGCTGCCCATGGCAGTCATACGAGCGCCCTGCTCACTGGCTTTCCCGTCAAGCACCGCGCTGTAAATAAGCGTCTCCGCATATTTCGGCAGCAGCACCTCCAGAACACCTTCCGGGGACGGCTCGTACTCGTACGAGGTTACCGGACCGTTGCCGCTTACTTCCTGCAGCGGAAGCAAACGAGTTTCTGTCGGGATCTGAGTAATGGCGTTTACGAATTGGTTGTAGCAGATGTACAGCTCATCGTATTTGCCCTCAGAGAACATTTTGACTGCGTTGTAAGCAACCGATTTGATGTCAGCGAATGTCGGGGAATCGGAAAGACCGATTACCTCGTCGATGATCGGCATATTGCGGCGGCGGAAATAATCCCGGCCTTTACGTCCGATAACGAACAACACGTACTCATCATTCGATTTGTGCTTCTCGCGAATCGTTTGCGTTACTTTACGAAGGACGTTCGCATTGTAGCCGCCTGCCAGACCACGGTCGGATGTGATAACGAGGTAACCCGTTTTTTGTACCGGACGCGTTTCGAGCATCGGGTGTTTCACACCTTTGGAGCCAGCTGCGATGCTTGCTACTACTTCCTTCAGCTTATCCGAATAAGGACGGGCTTTCGTCGATGCTTCTTGTGCTCTTCTGAGCTTGGAAGCCGCAACCATCTCCATCGCTTTCGTGATTTGCTTCATGTTTTGTTTACTTTTGATTTCGCGTTTAATATCGCGCATGCCTTTTGCCATTGCATTGTCACCCGCCTTTGTTGCTTTGCTGCGCAGTGGAAGTTTCCGATTAGCGGATAGTTGTACTCCAGGAACCTGTATTTCACCTCGGCCGCCATTGAAGCTGTATCCTTTGAACAATCACCTCGCGGTGAGGATACAGCTTCAAAAGCAGCACGTAAACTCTCGGCTCACACAGTTTCCTTCCATACAACAGGCTAATCGAAAAAAGCTACTGTACGAACAAAGCCTGGTGTTAAGCGCCTGCGCCCGTACGAAGACGGGCGCGAGACATTTATTCGGAGGCTTTTTCAGGCTATTAAGCCGTTACAGAAAAGCCTTTTTTGAACTTCGCAATCGCGTCAACAAGAGCCTTCTCGTTGTCGGCAACGAGGTCTTTTGTTGTACGGATGGATTCGCCGATTTCCGGATGATTGGAATCCAGGAACGCCAGGAATTCTTTCTCGAAGCGTTGAATATCAGCAACTGGAATTTCGTCCAGGTGGCCTTTAACCGCGGAGTAGATCGAGATTACTTGCTTCTCAACCGGCATCGGCTGGTTAACGCCTTGCTTCAGAATTTCCATTGTACGAGCACCGCGGTTCAAACGGGCGAGTGTACCTTTATCAAGATCGGAGCCGAACTGCGAGAACGCTTGGAGCTCGCGGTAAGCCGCAAGGTCCAGACGGAGTGTACCGGCAACCTTTTTCATTGCTTTGATTTGAGCGGAACCGCCTACGCGGGATACGGAGATACCTACGTTAACCGCCGGACGTTGGCCGGAGTAGAACAGGTCGGATTCCAGGAAGATTTGTCCGTCAGTGATCGAGATTACGTTCGTAGGAATGTAAGCCGATACGTCAGACGCTTGAGTCTCGATGAACGGAAGAGCCGTCAGCGAGCCGCCGCCAAGTGCGTCGCTAAGTTTAGCAGCGCGCTCGAGCAAACGGGAATGCAGGTAGAATACGTCACCTGGGTATGCTTCCCGACCCGGAGGACGGCGGAGCAACAGGGACAATTCGCGGTATGCAGCCGCTTGTTTCGACAAGTCATCGTAAATAACGAGAACGTGCTCGCCTTTGTACATGAAGTACTCACCCATCGAGCAGCCTGCATAAGGAGCCAGGAAGAGCAATGGAGCCGGTTCGGATGCGCCAGCCGTTACGATGATTGTGTAATCAAGAGCACCGTGCTTGCGAAGTGTTTCAACAACGCCTGCAACAGTGGATTGTTTTTGACCTACGGCAACGTAGATACATTTCACGCCGTTGCCTTTTTGGTTGATGATTGCGTCGATCGCAATCGCCGTTTTACCTGTTTGACGGTCGCCGATGATCAGCTCGCGTTGACCGCGGCCAACCGGTACCATCGCGTCGATTGCTTTGATACCCGTTTGCATTGGCTCATGTACCGATTTACGGTCAATTACGCCAGGAGCCGGGGATTCAATCGCTCGGAATTGAGTTGTGTTGATTGGACCTTTGCCGTCAAGCGGCTGGCCCAGCGGGTTAACAACGCGGCCCAGAAGCTCTTCGCCTACCGGCACTTCCATGATGCGGCCCGTACGTTTTACTTGGTCGCCTTCACGGATATCCGTGTAAGGACCGAGGATTACGACACCGACGTTGCTTTCTTCCAAGTTGAGCGCCATGCCTACAACGCCGTTGGAGAATTCGAGCAGTTCGCCCTGCATCGCATTTTCCAAACCGTGTACGCGGGCAATACCGTCACCGACATTGATTACGGTGCCGACGTCAACGACTTGAATTTCGGATTTATATTGTTCGATCTGTTGTTTAATCAGCGTGCTGATTTCATCAGGTCTGATACTCAATTCGTTCACCCCTATCTACCTGCATTAGATTTTAAACGATTTTTGTAAACGTTCCAGCTTGCCGGACAGGCTGCCGTCATACAGACGGTCGCCGATGCGTACTTGTACGCCGCCGAGCAAATCCGGTTTGACGATTTGTTCCGCAACAATTTTCTTGCCGCTGAGCTTGCCGAAGCTAACTTCTACCTCAGCCAGTTCCGAAGCCGACAAGCTATGGGCTGTGTAAACAACCGCATGCGCTTGACCAAGTGCTTCGCCGGCGATCTTTGTATACGCATCGTATACATCCGAGATCAGCTCTTGGCGCCCGCGAACAAGAATAAGTTCAAGCGTATGAAGGACAAGCGCGGATACATGATCGCCAAATGCGCCTTTCAGCACAGCGATCTTTTTCTCCGGCTCGATGCTAGGAAGCTCCAGGAATTTGCGCGCGTCAGCATCATTTTTCAGGCCTTGAACAATCAGCTTAAGCTGATCTTCCGTTTCCGATACAATGCTTTGCTCGTTAGCAAGCTCAAACAGTGCTTTAGCGTAGCGCTTCGCTACGACAGTATCCCGGCTCATTTGCTTCCAACTTCTTTCAGGTATTGGTTAACCAATTGCTCCTGGGATTTCTCGTCCACTTGCTTCTCGATAATTTTCGACGCGATTTTGACGGAGATACCGCCAACCTCTTCGCGAAGTGCAGCAACCGCTTTATTTTTCTCGCTCTCGATATCTTTAACCGCTTCGTCCTTCAGACGAGTGGATTCGGATTTCGCAACTTGAATAATGTCATCGGCTTGTTTCGTGCTTGTAGCTTTAGCTTGCTCAATAATGTCATAAGCTTCTTTACGAGCTTCCTGAAGTGCTTGTTTTTGTTGCTCCAGCTGCTGTTCAGCTTCTTTCTTGCTTGTTTCCGCATTAGCGATTTGCTCTGCAACATACTGTCTGCGTTGCTCCATTACGCTCAGCAATGGACCAAATGCGTAGCGTTTCAGCAAGTACAGAAGGATCAGGAACGCAACTAGTTGGATGACAAGACTCGACCATACGATATGCAAAAAACGTCACTCCCTTCTATAGCTTAAAACAATTTCATTCGGACTTACCGCCCCGCTCTACAGGGCTGAACAAAAAGGAAGGCGTGGAGGCAAAGCCACACTCCCCGCCATGTTTATGCTTGTGATATTAGGATTTACCCAAGAAGATGAACGCGAGTACCAGTGTGATAACTGGAAGTGCTTCGACGAGTGCGACACCGATAAACATCGTT
The DNA here is from genome assembly GCF_000023585.1 of Paenibacillus sp. JDR-2. Taxonomy (NCBI): domain Bacteria; kingdom Bacillati; phylum Bacillota; class Bacilli; order Caryophanales; family Paenibacillaceae; genus Paenibacillus; species Paenibacillus sp. JDR-2. The sequence continues at coordinate 6,682,772 of NC_012914.1, forward strand.
GTTTGAAGAGTACCGCGAAGTTCTGGTTGACGGGAAATACCCTCAACCGTGCGACCTACGATCAGACCGTTACCAATACCTGCGCCAAGTGCGCCCAAACCGAATACAATTGCTGCTGCAACTAATGCCAATGCTCCCATTAGAAAAATCCTCCTCAATTTTCGTGAAAATAGTTTTTTTATATTGACCGCCGGTATTCCGCCGGTTTGAAGCCTTTAATGCTGCTCGCCATGCTCTTCATGCACAATCGCTTGCGACATGTAAACCATCGTAAGCATACAGAATACGAATGCTTGTATTGCACCTACGAATACGCTGAAACCTTGCCACACGACAAGCGCCGGGATACCCCAAACACCCATTCCGAGGATTACGGCAATCATGACCTCGCCCGCGAAGATGTTACCGTAAAGACGCAAAGCAAGCGACAACGGTTTCGATACTTCTTTGATCAGGGACAGAGGCAGGAAGAGCCAATGCGGTTCAACATAGTGTTTCAGGTAATGCTTCGTGTTCAGACGAAGACCCTCGATATGCGTCAGCAGGACAACGATCAGCGTTAGGGCGCCTGTTACTGCAACGTCTGCAGTCGGTGATTTCCACCAAGCGATATGCGCTTCTTCTTCCCCGCCCAAATCAAGGTTCATACCGAAGATTGACGCACCGTGATGCACTTCAGTAACAATACCCAGCGGCAGACCAAGCATGTCGCCGACAAAAATATACATAATCAGGGTGAGACCGAGGATAAGATATGGACGGCCTTTCTTGAGGTCCATAGACGTACCGATAATGTTCTGTACGAATTCGATAACCCACTCCAGGAAGTTCTGAAGCTTCGTTGGATTCGTAACCGAAATGTTTCTCACTGAGAGCCTCGCAAGTACAAAGACAATGATGCTAGTGATCAAAATCATCGCGATAACAGCCAAATCAAATTCGATTCCAGCTACATGAACGGTAGGAGAAATATGATCCATTAGTTATTTTCACCCCTTTCATCGGTAGGATTCGACGCCATCAGCTTTCTTCTGGACAAAAATCCCAGTATGAGTGTTGCCAATTGTGCGACAAATAATCCGGCAACAGTCGCTGAAAGCTGAAACGTGTATGTTTGTGTCGCAATCACAACTGCCAACAACGCGACGCACGACCGGGTGAAAAAGCCGATATTCGTCCTTTTCGTACCTTGCACGGCGGCATTCGCTCCAATCTTCGTAACCTTCCAGCCAAGTATTCTTGCGTTCACCAGGCTAGCTGCTCCTCCGATCATCAGACCGCCCCACCAGCTCTCATACTCGGGCAGAACCGCCCAAGCAATACAGCATAGGGACATGAATAAGAAAGTAACTCTTGTAACGGCTTTCAAGTGGGCCGACAAATCGTCCATTATTTCGCTTTGCCTCCCGCAAACGTCCGAATCAGGAATATAACCGTGATGATGCCTATTGCAAGTCCCGCTACCAATCCGATAATGGAATAGTATTCGGTACCGTTTGCAAGATCGGCTTTATGACCGAGCCAGTAGCCAAGCCCCAGACATGCGGCTAGATCGGCCCCAATAGTGCCGACCAATCCCATTGCTCTCCAAGGGTCGTCTCCGAAACTGCCATGATCCGACTTATTCTGATTTTCTTTGGACGGTTGTTCTTTGGATGGATCCATGCAGAATCACTCCAAAACTCTCATTTATTTTATCGAAGCTGTTAAACTTTTGTCAATTCATTTAAATTCAAACATTTAGTGAACAGCGGCCCGAAAATCCTTATAAATAAAGGATTTTTCGAGCTTCAAACCGTACAGTACCACTGTATGCTGTACATTGCTTATCTAGCAGCTGTCCGCTTCAAAAACTATGAACGTTGTGTGAACGGTTCAGGCCGCTCGTTTGTTCTTCCAAAATGATGTAAAATCGCCTGAACAATACGTACCGAAGCTTGTCCGTCGCCGTAAGGATTGGCAGATTTGCTCATTTTTTCGTACAAGGCTGCGTCGTTCAAAAGAGCACGCGCACGGCTGTATACTGTTTCTTCATCCGTGCCAACCAGCTCAAGCGTTCCGGCTTCGATCCCTTCCGGACGTTCCGTTGTGTCCCGGAGTACCAGGGTTGGCACGCCAAACGATGGCGCTTCTTCCTGCAGGCCGCCGGAATCGGTCATAATCATATAGGCATGAGGATAGAAATTATGGAATTCGAATACATCAAGCGGTTCGATTAATTGAATGCGCGGATGATTGCCAAGAATCTCGTTAGCCGGCTCTCTAACAGCCGGGTTCGGGTGCACGGCATAGACGATCGCTACGTCTTCATGCTCATCGGCGATCCGTTTAACCGCGCGGAAAATGTTGCGGTGCGGCTCGCCCAATGCTTCACGGCGGTGCGCCGTCATCAGGATCATGCGCTTGCCCTTCGCCCATTCGATGACCGGATGGGAGAACGACGGGTCAACCGTATATTGGAAGACATCCGTTGCGGTATTGCCCGTTACGTAAATCGATGCCTCCGATTTGTTCTCCTTGCGCAGATTGCCTGCGGACCATTCCGTAGGAGCGAAATGCACATCCGACAGAACGCCTGCCAGCTGGCGGTTCATTTCTTCCGGATACGGAGACAGCTTGTTCCACGTACGAAGACCGGCTTCAACGTGGCCAACTTGAATTTGCTTCAGGAAGGACGCATAGCTCGCCAGGAACGTTGTCTGCGTATCGCCATGCACAAGCACGATATCCGGCTTTGCTTCCGCGAGAACAGGGTCCAGGCCCTCCAGAACGCGTACGGTTGTCTCGGTCAGCGTCTGGCGGTCCTTCATGACATTCAGGTCATAGTTCGGCTGAATCTCGAAGAAATCAAGCACCTGGTCGAGCATTTGGCGATGCTGCGCCGTTACGCAGACGATCGATTCGATCTGATCGGCATGCTTGTTCAATTCCAGCACAAGCGGAGCCATCTTTACGGCTTCCGGACGAGTACCAAAAATCGTCATTACTTTCAGTTTAGACAAAACGATTCACTCCTAAAATGAATGGTGACTTAAAGAGCTCAATTAAAGCGATTTGTGGCATTCATGCTTCGTAAGCATACGCTTTAAATGAATGGTGACTTAAAGAGCTCAATTAAAGCGATTTGTGGCATTCATGCTTATTAATTCGTACCGAACAGACGGTCACCGGCATCGCCGAGACCTGGCACGATGTAGCCCTTCTCATTCAACGCATCGTCGAGCGCGGCAAGGTAAATATCGATATCCGGATGCGCATCCTGTACCGCCTTTACTCCTTCCGGAGCAGCAATCAGGCACATCAGCTTAATCTGGTCGCAGCCGCGCTTCTTCAGCGAGTTGATCGCCGCAATCGCCGAGCCGCCGGTAGCCAGCATCGGATCGATGACAATCAGCTGACGGTTAGCCGCATCTGTAGGCAGGTTAATGTAGTATTCGGTTGGCTGGAGTGTTTCGTGGTCTCGGACAAGTCCGATATGACCCACTTTAGCGGCCGGAATCAGCTTAAGCATCCCTTCAACCATACCAAGTCCCGCACGCAGAATCGGGATGAGCCCCAGCATGCGTCCGGATACCACCTTCGCTTCTGTCGTTGCGACAGGCGTCTCCACCGTAATGGTATCAAGAGGTACGTCTCTTGTAATTTCGTAAGCCATCAGAGTGGCTACCTCGTCAACCAGTTCACGAAAGTCCTTCGTATTGGTATCTTTGTTTCTAATAAAGGTCAGCTTATGCTGAATTAATGGATGGTCGCATATAACCACTTTGCTCATGGAGCGTAATTCCTCCTGTGTGAATAAGTTATTCCTATAGTCTTGGACACAATCCCGTTTATTATATCACTCTGCCCCCTGCGATGCATCCAGAGTTTTATGGCTATATAACGACGGTTTGTCCATAAAAAAGGACGAAACAGATGTAATCTCTGCTTCGTCCTGTAAAATTATACCGATGCGTAGTGGCAGGAAGCAAAGTGCCCCTTTTTCACTTCGACAAGCTTAGGTTCAACGGTTTTACATTTATCCGTCGCCATTGGGCAGCGGGTGTGGAACTGGCAGCCTGCAGGCGGATTAATCGGGCTCGGCAGATCGCCGGCGAGCACGATACGCTCGCGGGTAGCTTCAATTTCCGGATCCGGAATCGGATTGGCAGACAAGAGAGCGCGCGTGTAAGGATGCGCAGGGCTGCTATACAGCTCGCTGCTTTCCGCAAGCTCAACGATTTTGCCAAGATACATAACCGCAACGCGGTCACTGATATGCTTAACCATCGACAGGTCATGCGCAATAAACAAATAAGTCAGGCCCATTTTGCGCTGCAAATCCTGCATCAGGTTCACGACCTGTGCCTGGATCGACACGTCGAGTGCGGAGATCGGCTCGTCCGCAATAATAAACTTCGGATCAACCGCAAGAGCGCGGGCGATACCGATCCGCTGGCGTTGACCGCCGGAGAACTCGTGCGGGTAACGGGTAGCATGGTCCGGATTCAGACCAACCAGATCAAGAAGATCCTCAACACGCCGCTTCCGCTCGGCACGGCTTCCTACCAAACCGTGGATATCAAGCGCTTCGCCGATAACGTCGGTAATGGTCATCCGCGGATTCAGCGATGCATAAGGATCCTGGAAGATCATCTGCATATCGCGGCGCATTTGCTTCAGCTTGGCGCCTTTCATCTTATAGATGTCCTCGCCGTTAAACGTAACGTTACCGCTTGTAGGCTCGTACAGACGAAGAATCGTACGGCCAGCCGTCGACTTGCCGCAGCCGGATTCGCCAACGACGCCTACGGTCTCGCCTTTGGCGATAGAGAAGTCGATCTCGTTGACCGCCTTCAGAATATTGCCTCCGCCCAGGTTAAAGAACTTGCGCAGATTACTAACCTTTACTAACGGCTCGCTCATACGGATACCTCCCGTTTCGCAGGCTTCGCGTAAGGATGTGCCATCCAGCATGCCGATGTATGCGACTCGTTGCCGTCAACCGGCAGAAGCTCCGGATCGTTGTCGACGCAGACGCGCATCGCTTCGTCGCAACGCGCGCAGAAGCTGCAGCCTGCAGGAGGCTTAATCAGATCCGGCGGCGTACCGTAGATCGGAATAAGCGGCTCGTCTTTTCTCTGGTCGAGACGAGGCACAGAACGAAGAAGGCCTTTTGTATATGGATGCTTCGGATTTTTGAAGATTTCCCATTTCGTGCCGCTCTCGACAACCTTGCCTGCATACATAACGATAACGCGGTCGCAAATATCCGCTACAACGCCAAGGTCATGCGTAATCAGGATAATGGAAGTCCCCATACGCTCTTGAAGATCCTTCATAACGCGCAGAATCTGCGCCTGAATCGTTACGTCGAGCGCCGTAGTTGGCTCGTCCGCAATAAGAAGCGAAGGATTGCAAGCAAGAGCGATCGCGATCATCGCACGCTGGCGCATACCGCCGGAGAATTCATGCGGGTATTGGTTAAAGCGTGCCGCCGGGTTAGGAATGCCTACGAGATTCAGCATCTCTACCGCACGGGCACGGGCAGCCGAAGAGCTCATGCCTTGGTGCTTAACCAGACCTTCCGTAATTTGACGGCCGATCGTCAGCGTTGGGTTAAGCGAGGTCATTGGATCCTGGAAGATCATGCCCATCTCTTTACCGCGGATGCTTTCCATTTCCTTTGGCGTCTTGGACAAGATCTCTTGTCCTTTGAACATAATCGAGCCGCTGGTCATCGCAGGCGGGCTTGGAATAAGGCGCATCAGTGTCTGCGCCGTTACGGATTTACCGCAGCCGGACTCACCAACGATTGCCACGGCTTCGCCTTTGTTTATATGAAAGTTAACGCCGCGTACCGCTTGTACGGTACCGCCGCGAACTTTGAAATTAACACGAAGATCATTCACTTCGAGCAAACGTTCCATAGTTGCACCTCCTACTTTTTCATCTTCGGATCAAGTGCGTCGCGCAAGCCGTCACCGAAAATATTAAAGCAAAGCATGGTCAAGCTGAGTAAAATTGCTGGATATAGCATACGCCATGGATATACAGTCATCGCCTTGATGGCGTCATTAATCAAAGTACCAAGAGACGCGGCCGGCGATTGAACGCCAAGACCAAGGAAGCTGAGGAATGCTTCCGCGAAGATCGCATTCGGAACCGTCATCGTGATGGTAACGATAATGGGACCCATCGCATTCGGGATAAGATGTTTGAACATAATTCGAACCGGATTTGCACCGAGTGCACGCGCAGCAAGAACATACTCTTGATTCTTGAGCTGCATGATTTGACCGCGAACGATCCAGGCCATGTTAATCCAGCCCGTAATACTTAAAGCTACGATAATGGTGAACATGCTTGGTTCCATTACGACAATGAGCAGGATAACAACAAGCAAGCTCGGAATCGAATATAAAATTTCACAGATGCGGTTAAGAATTTCATCGACTTTACCGCCGAAATAACCCATGATGCTGCCCATAATAACGCCGACGATCAAATCGACGATTGCCGCATAAATACCAACCTGAAGCGAGATGCCCGCACCCATCCATGTTCTTGCGAACATATCGCGGCCAAGGCCGTCCGTGCCAAACCAGTGATTGCCGGATGGCGCCTGGTTGGTTGCCTTCAGATCGTTAGAAGAGAAATCATTGCCGGTAAACTGATGGGCAATAGCTTGGCCAAAAATCGCCATCAGGACGATAAGGGCTAATATCCAAAGGCTGATCATCGCCATACGATTGGATTTCAGACGGAACCATGCGTCCTTCCAAGCGGAAATACTTTCGCGGACAACCGTCTCCGTTTGCTTCTCGTCATGGCTCAGTTTTTCAAAATCATTAGGCTGCAGCACAGCTTGTTCCTTCATCGATTAGCCCCCCTTCCTGCTGGTCATCTTAATACGCGGATCCACAAATCCGTAAGCGATATCTGTAAGGAAACGCGCCAGCATCAGAATGACGGCATAGAACAGCGTGAGTCCCATAATCAGCGTGTAGTCACGGTTGGTAATACTGTTGACGAAGAACTTGCCAAGACCGCCGATACCGAAAATTTGTTCAATAACAACCGAACCGGTGATGATATTCGCCGTCATCGGACCGATGTAGGTAACAACCGGCAAAATGGCATTGCGCAAAGCATGGCGGACGAGAATAACACGGCCGGACAAACCTTTGGCGCGTGCGGTTTTCATATAGTCGGCGCTAAGCACTTCCAGCATGCTGGAGCGTACAAGTCGCGCAATAAACGCGGCCGGCAGGAAAGACAAAGCAATGACCGGCATAATAAAGTCCGTCGGGTCATTCAATCCGGCTACGTCGAACCAGCGCAATTTGACGCCAAATACATACTGCAAGAATGGGGCGACAACGAAACTCGGTATCGATACACCAAGTACTGCCAGCAAAATCGTAAAGCCGTCAAGAAACTTGCGGTGGTTAAGCGCAGCAATCAGACCGAACAACACGCCGGCTGCAATCGCCAAAATAATGGCGAAAACACCGATTTGAAGCGAGTAGATAAAACCAGTCTTAATAATATCAACTACAGTAACATACTGTTGTTTCATGGACATCCCGAGATTAAAGTGAATCAGGTTGTTCAAATAATGCAAATATTGAACGCCCAGCGGATCATTAAGTCCATACGCTTCATTCAAACGCTCTTGAATGGCAGGAGGAATGTTCTTCTCACTTTGGAACGGGTTGCCTGGAATGGCCTTCATCAGAAAAAAAGTGGCCGAGGCCAGTACAAAGATCGACACGATCATGAACAACAGCTTCTGAAGCACATAGCGGACCAAACGTCATGGCACCTCCTAAAATGAATTATCACCCGAACAGCCATTTTTAGAGCCATTATGATGATTCATTATTTCGAAAGCCAAGGCTTTCGAAAATTAAAATATTTAAACTTCCGAAAGTTAAAAGTGAAAGGGGATATATGCAGCTATCATTGGCCGCATATATCCCTCAATCCGTGCCGAGCTTTAATTACTTCGCTTCGTAGTATCCGCGGTTGTAATCAATGTCGCCTTTGTAGTCGATAAAGATGCCTTTGAAACCAGGCTTAATCATATAAACTGTGCTGTAGTAGTAGATCGGCATAATCGCGCGAGTACCAATTACAAGCGATTCAGCTTTGGACATTGCTTCCATACGTTTAGCTTGATCGTCAGTGCTGTAAGCTTCTTTGATCAGAGCATCGTATTCTTTGTTAGCAAAGCCAGTGTTGTTGTTACCGGATTTCGACGAGAACAGGTCAATGAACGTCATTGGATCATCGTAGTCAGCGCCCCAACCGCCGCGTGCCACATCATAGTTCAGGTGGTTACGGTTGTCGAGGAATACGCCCCATTCTTGCTTGCTAACTTCGGTTTTGATACCGAGGTTTTTGCTCCACATTTCAGCAATTGCTTCAGCAACCGCTTGGTGCAGTTCGTTCGTGTTGTAAGTTACTTTAACCGTAGGCATTGCAGTCAGGCCTTCTTCTTTCAGACCTTCAGCAAGCAATTTCTTAGCTTCTTCAACGTCTTCTTTGAAGTAGCTGTCCGGATGCTCCGTACGGTAGTCTTCTTTCTCGCCTTTGATACCTGGAGGAACGATACCGTAAGCAGGCTTTTGCTCGCCTTTTGTTACGTTGTCAACGATATCTTGGCGGCTGATCGCCATCGAGAGCGCTTGACGGATTTTTTCGTTATCGTAAGGCTTTTGCGTTGTATTGAACAGGTAGTAGTAGATCGATGCGCTGCCTTGGATTTTGAACTCATCCGGATTGTTTTGCTTAAGCGTCGGGAATTGTTCGTTAGGAATCAAGCCAGTAGGCATACCCGCATAATCCAGTTCGCCTGTTTGATACATGCTCAGCTCTGTATTCGAGTCGTTAACTTCAGAGAAGACAACCTTGGAGAGCTTGATGTCGTCTTTTGCATAGTAGTTGTCGTTCTTAGCGATCGTAATGGAGTTGTTCTTTTTCCACTCGCTCATTTTGAACGGACCGTTGGATACCAGAGTCGAAACGTCAGTTGCCCATTGTTCGTTTTCTTTAACCGATTTGTGAACCGGATAGAATACTGTGAAGGACATCAGACCAAGGAAATAAGGAGTTGGCGCGTTCAGCTCAACTTGCAGCGTGTGATCGTCAACCGCTTTAACACCAACATCGTCAGCCGTCACGCCGTCAGCGGCAGTGTTGTAAGCTTCAGCATTCTTGATGTAGTACAGCTGGTAAGCATAAGCAGATGCTGCTGGTTTCAGGTTTGGATCAAGAGCACGCTTCCAAGCGTATTCGAAGTCACCTGCAGTTACTGGATCACCGTTGCTCCATTTCGCGTCATCGCGAATGGTGAACGTGTAAGTCTTGCCGTCATCGGAGATTTTCCACTCTTTAGCGACAGCTGGTTCAACTTCGCCCTTCTCGTTTTTAAGAGTCAGACCTTCAAACAAACCGTTTACAACAGTTGCGGACACTTGGTCTTGTACCTGAGCCGGGTCAAGGGACGGCGGTTCAGTTGCAAGGTTCATGCGGAACACAGAGCCTTCGCTGCTTCCGGACTCTTGCTTAGGTGTACAGCCGACGGCTACAAGAGCCAGTGCAAGCAGTACGGAAATCATGGTAAAGCCATACTTCTTCGACATTTTACTTCCTCCCCTGGATGTTCTTCTCTTGCTTTCTATTGTAATAATCTGACATTACATAATTAAACAATGCGAGAATTAATACGAAACATTGAATAATTATCAATGAACATATGTTCAATCACCCTGTTTTACAAATGTTCAGGCCAAATTAGTACAAAAGTAATGTTAATTAATATACCATTAACAAATATACATAATTTATAATGATTTGTCACGCCCCAGAAATTACATTTCTAAAATTGTCGAATTATGACGAGATCTGTAGCTTCGTGGAACACGCTTATATAGCATGCTGCAATCGCTTTAACTTAATTCATAAAACCAAGGTGAAACGGCTATCGCGCTGAAAATACCCCTAATTTAAAATCATAGAGAAAAGAGAAACAACGAACCATTCCATTACTTCTATACATGCATAGCGAATTCACTATATCTGTCGTTCAAGAAAACCCTATACATTCTTAGAATAAAAAAAGAGGCTGTTCCCAAGCGGTCGATTCGACCTTTGGGAACAGCCTCTTTGCATAGCGATAAAACTTAGTACTTCATGTTCGGGTAAAGCGGGTATTGAGCAGTCAGGTCGCGAACCATTCCGGTTGCTTTAGCCAACACCGCTTCGTCTTTCGGGCTCTTCAGCGTCATGGCAATAATCTCGCCGATTGTTTTCATTGCGCTCTCGTCCATGCCGCGGGAAGTAGCAGCCGGCGTACCGAGACGAATTCCGCTTGTTACAAACGGGCTTGTTGGATCGAACGGAATTGCATTTTTATTCGCCGTAATACCGATCGAATCAAGAACATGCTCAGCGTCGCGGCCCGAGATGTTCAGGCTGCGCGTGTCAATCAGCATCAGGTGGTTGTCAGTGCCGCCGGAAACGATGTTGATGCCTTCCGCGATCAGCGTTTCGGACAATACTTTCGCGTTGCTTACAACTTTTTGCGCGTATTCTTTGAAGGATGGTTGAAGAGCTTCGCCGAATGCTACAGCTTTTGCTGCAATAATGTGCATCAGAGGACCGCCCTGCGAACCAGGGAATACCGCTTTATCGATCGCTGCAGCCCAAGGCTTGCGGCAGAGAATCATACCGCCGCGAGGACCGCGGAGCGTTTTGTGAGTTGTTGTTGTAACAAAATGCGCATGAGGCACTGGGTTTGGATGCAGACCCGCTGCAACAAGACCTGCGATATGAGCCATATCCACCATGAACAATGCGCCTACGTCTTGAGCGATTTGGCCAAGCTTCTCGAAATCGATTGTACGCGGGTACGCGCTCGCGCCGGCAACGATCAGACGAGGACGGTGTTTGAAGGCCGCTTTGCGAACTTCTTCGTAGTTGATTGTAAATGTATCTTCTTCAACGCCATAAGCAACGAAGTTGTACAAGAGACCGGATGCGTTAACCGGGCTGCCGTGCGTCAAGTGACCGCCGTGAGCCAGGTTCATGCCAAGAACCGTGTCGCCTGGTTTGAGAACGGCAAGGTATACCGCCATGTTTGCTTGCGCACCGGAGTGAGGCTGAACGTTCGCATGCTCGGCGCCAAAGATTTCTTTCGCGCGTTCGCGTGCGATGTCTTCCACAATGTCCACATGCTCGCAGCCGCCGTAGAAACGTTTGCCAGGGTAGCCTTCTGCATATTTATTCGTCAGGACCGAACCCATTGCTTCCAGAACCGCTTCGCTCACGATGTTCTCGGATGCGATCAGCTCGATGTTGTCGCGTTGGCGCTGCAGCTCAAGGCCCATTGCCTTTAATACTTCAGGATCTTGGTTACGTAAGTTTTCCATTGTGAAAAGCCTCCTAAATATGATTATTCGCAAGTTCCTGACGTCTGCTCTGACGCCAGGCCGCTGTCTTCCAAAGTATAAACCGCACGCGCACCGCCAATCAGCTTAGGTCTTGCAAAAGCCATTGTGACATGGGCTGCTCCAATCGACCGGATTGACGGTCTGACCGGAACGGCAACCCGGCGCAGGTGCATGCCGATAAAGGTGTCGCCGATATCGATACCCGCATGTGCCTGAACGGTCTCAACCAGACAGGCATCCGGCAAATGCCGGTATGCATAAGCCGCCATCGAACCGCCTGCTTTCGGAACAGGAACGGCTGCGACCTCATCCAGTCCATACTTGTCCGCCGCCTCACGGGGAAGGACAAGCGCCCGGTTCAAATGCTCGCAGCATTGATAAACCGGATAAAAACCTACATCCTTACGGACCGCTTCAATGCCTGCATAGATTTGAGACGCCGTCTCGACCGTCCCCGAAGTACCGATCCGGCGGCCAAGCACCTCGCTTGTGCTGGTGCCGATAACCAGCAGTTGGCCGGCTCTCAGTCCTCCTGCCGCAACAAGCTCCCTAACAATAATCTCTACGTCAGCTGCAATAGTAATGGTTTCCTTTTGATTGTTCATTGTACATACCTCCTATGAATACAAAGAATGATCACACGAATCGCTTAAGGATTAATTACACCAATGGCCGGTTAATTAAGCGGTTAATGATAATTCTTGCTTCGAAAGCATGGACCTAAGGATGAACCGTATACTGCTGCTCGATTTCCTTCACTTTCCGGACACGCCCAACATGGCGCTCGCCGCTTGAGAACGGTGTTTCCATCCAGATGCGGACAATTTCCTGTGCAAGACCAGGGCCGATAATACGCTCTCCCATCGCAAGCACGTTTGTATCGTTATGCTCGCGGGTTGCTTGTGCCGAAAACATATCATGCACCAGCGCGCAGCGGATACCCGGAACTTTGTTCGCCGCGATTGACATGCCGATACCCGTGCCGCAGATCAGAATGCCGCGGTCAGCCTGGCCGCTGGCCACTCTGTCTGCTACGGGCAGCGCATAATCGGGATAATCCACCGACTGGCTGCAGTCGCAGCCCAAGTCTTCAATTTCATGACCAAGCGATAAAAGAAACGGAACAATTTCATCTTTCAGACGGTAACCCGCATGATCTGCACCAATTGCAATTTTCAACGCAAAACCCTCCTGCTAGTTGTCGAATCATACGGACTTATTATACCTAAAATCCTCAAAAAGACGAAAAAAGAGCATGACATGCTATGAGTAGCATGCTGCTCTTTGCCCAGGCGACCGGCCGTATGTTCCGATGCTCCACCGTGGTTACCCACTTCCGTCGCCAGTTACATCGGAAACCGTCTTTGTTACCTTCATGATAGCTTATTCAACCGTGAAAATCAATCAAATATACGCATAAATCAGGCCTAATTCCGGCATGGAATTTCATCCCTTTTGAAGCATTTGAAGAAGGGCCTTCAGGCTCTCTTCGATTTCTTTGGCGCAGCTTTCATACATGCCCAGCGTTCCGCCGAACGGATCAGCGATATCAAAGCTCGGAATCCGGCGTTCCAGCTCCAGAAGACGCGAACGCTCCGCAGCCGACAGCTGCTGGCCCAGCACCTGCTTCATATGCATTTCCGTATATAAGCGTTCCAGTTCTTCAATGTCGGCCTGAACGGCGGTATCCTGATTGACATATTCCTTAAGCGTATACGCTTTATCCACGGCTTCAGGGAAGTAGTTGAGCAAGCCGCGTTTGTGTCCGGCTGTCATCGTCAGAATGAGGTCCGCCCAAGCAATGGCTTCCCCGCTTAATGCGCGAGACGAGCCCCTATGCTCCACCGATTTGCCCCGCAGCGTTGTAGCCGCATGCGACGAGATCGGCAGACCGTCAATGGTAGATACTCCGGCAGAACGGACTTCCAGCGAAACCCCCTTCTGCCGCGCCATCGTCCTCAGCATGGCTTCCGCCATCGGCGAGCGGCAGGTATTGCCGGTACAAACAAACAAGATGCGCGTCATGCTGCATTCCCCTTTCTGGTATGGCTGATTCCATTGTTGTATTAAAATATAAATAAAAGACCGAAAATGAGCAAGATCGCCCCGCCGAGCGCCTCCCCGTAGCCGCCCAGATTTTCACTGACACGGCGACCAAGCAGAAGTCCCAGAACGGACATCAATCCGCCGAAAAAGCCAAACAATAGCACCGTCAGCAAAATATCGGCCTCGAACATACCCAAAGTTACGCCAACGGAGAAGGAGTCGATGCTGACGCTGAAAGCAAATAAGAACGTTCCGACCGAGGAACGGTAATCCATCGTTTGCACCGTTTCCCCTTTGAGCGAGCTATAAATCATGTGTCCGCCAAGCAAAAGCAGCAGTACGCCTGCAGCCATCGTCGCAACATGGCCAAGCAGTCCGCTGACAAAATGCCCGGCATATATGCCGCCAAGGGGCATCAGCACATGGAATAACGCAATGATGCTGCTTAACCTGAGCACATCGCGCAGGCGAATCCCCTTCAGCCCGATTCCGATTCCTAACGAAAAAGCATCCATGCCAAGCGCAACCGCCATAATGAGCAGTGTCGCGAATTGTCCGGCATGCAAAGTTGCATCAGTCACGCTATCGCCCCCATGTCCACATCCATTCTTAACCAAGATATGCGGACAAGGGGACAAACATACTACTCTATACCCGGACGATTTGATGTCCTGCTGCCTTCGCCAGACGATTCATCAGAGCAAGGCCTATTCCTTCCTCGGAGCAGCCTTCCGCCCATATAAGCTGAATGCCTTCCGAGTCAAACCGGCGGAGTGCTGCGTACAGGTTATGCGCCGCTTGTTCCGGATGCAGCTCGCTGCCGTAGCTAAGGATTAGATCGGCATCATAAGCGGCTGCTCTCTCGTCGAAAGTCAGAACACCGGTCTTCATAGACGTTGTTGTCGAAAGGCTTAGTTGCTCCTGAATGTAACTTACCGCCTTAGCGGGTTCGCCCAGCACAATCCGGAGATCGCCCTCCGGAGCATAATGCGCATATTTCATGCCTGGCGAGCGCGGCGCTTCCGTTACATCCGGATTGGCTGCCGCAGGAGCATCGATTACCGCCTCCGGCGCAGCGCTCCGCAGCTGCTCGGCCGTAATCCCTCCGGGACGGAGAATACGGATTGTATTCGAATCCGGCAGCTCAATAACGGTTGATTCCAATCCGACGCCCGTTGCGCCTCCGTCTACGATGCCGCTGATTTTACCGGCTAGATCTTCGAGCACATGCGCTGCAAGCGTAGGGCTAGGCCTGCCGGAGCGGTTTGCGCTTGGAGCAGCTACCGGACAGCCGGATTGCCGAATAAGGGCAAGCGCGGCCGGATGATCCGGCATTCGGATGCCGACGGTTGTGAGTCCTGCCGTAACAAGCGGAGATACCGCACCTGTGCGTACCGGCAGTACAATCGTAAGCGGACCCGGCCATAGTTCTTTCATCAGCCGCCCTGCAAGCTCCGGATAAGGAAGCACAAGCTCTGCCAGCTGATTTTCATCCGCGATATGCACGATAAGAGGATTATCCGACGGTCGGCCTTTTGCCTTGAATATGCCTTCAACCGCCGTTGTGTTCCGGGCATCGGCACCTAGTCCGTATACCGTTTCGGTCGGAAAAGCAACCAGCTCTCCATCCCGCAGCAGCGACGCCGCTTCCTCCAATTGTCCGGCCAGCGCATCGGCAGAAGCCGCCTCCGCAACCTGCCAAACCTTCGTTGTTGTCATCTCTATCCTTCAATCCCTGCTATTCAGAAGTAATCGTTCATCATCTAACTGCCCCCATTATAGCATATACGCCCTAAAATGAAGAGCAGCGGCCTTGCCCGCGCTTATGCGCTAAGAAGACCGCCGCTTGTATTAAAACAGGCTTTTCAGCCAGTTGATGAATTGCTCAATGATTTCCAACAGGAAAAACTTCGCTTTCGGCGCTTCGCCTTGCTTGTTTTCGTCTTGCGATTTTTGAACGGAAGCTTCGGATTTACCGTCTTTGCTGTCGGAAGCCTTTTCAACTTTCGCGTTATCTTTATGGTCGGATGAAGCCGTTTTTACGGTTTCTGCTCTTGCAGTATCAGCGTCCGGATCGGCTGCTGCCGCTTCGCCGGTTGCAGCATCAATGAAGCACAACGGCGGGAACAGTACGCACCACCAGTTCTGGCCTTTACCTTCGCCAAGCGTAATCAGGAGCGCTTCATAATTGCCTGCCGGATACACTTCGTTGCTGTACATTTTTGTCGGGAACGGAACCTGACCCAGCTCCGCGTGATAACTATAGTCAAATCCGCGGCTTGCCAGTACGCCAGCTACGATACCTTCGATTTCGTCCATATGATCATGCACCGTTTGGCGCGCTTCTTCAATTGTTTGCGGACCCGTAACCCAGCTGTCCATTGCTTTCACGACAGCGTCGCGGACAACACGTTTTACGGCCTGATCGGCAGGCGAGTCCGAATTAGCCAAGATGCGCAGACGAATGGAATCCTGCGGAATAATCGTATCGACCACAGCCGCATCCGTACGCTGCTGCTCCCAGCTCATCACAAGAACAAACAAAACGATAATCAACAAAGCATAAGATTTACGGAAATAAAAAAGGGAATTAGTGCGGTTCATAATAACACAAGCTCCTCTCGATCGCACCCGTCGGTGCATCAGCTTGCGTTCCGGAACGTATCTATCCGTCATTATGTCCGCGTTCCCGGCTCTATAAACCTAGCAGAAAAAATGAAAATGATAGAGTTGTTTTCATAACACAACTTTCAATGTTACGGGGAGCCATCGCGGGCTGATGGGGAGGGAGTAAGGCGCGGGCTGTGGCGGGGGCGTGTGGCTGTAACACGGTTTTTCCGTGTTGCAGCGGGGAATGGCGCGGACGGCGGCGGCGGTAAGCGGCTGTAACACGGTTTTTCCGTGTTGCAGCGGGGAATGGCGCGGACGGCGGCGGCGGTAAGCGGCTGTAACACGGTTTTTCCGTGTTGCAGCGGGGAATGACGCAGACGGCGGCGGCGGTAAGCGGCTGTAACACGGTTTTTCCGTGTTACAGCGGAGTTTAAGCAAAAAAAACACGCTGCCGGCATCGGATGATGCACCAACAGCGTGTTTGAAGAAGTTACTCTTTTGTGCGGACCGCGATGACGTGACGCTCGATGCCGCCATAGTCGGTAATGATACGAATGTCGTCCCATTCGCCGACATTCCGCAGCAGCGCGGCAACGTCCCGGGCTTGGCCCATGCCAAGCTCGAAGGCGACAATACGCGGCAGCTGCGCAAGAGAAGGCAGCTGCCCCACCATGCGGCGGTACGGGTCCAGCCCGTCCGCCCCGCCGTCCAGCGCGAGGCGCGGCTCGTAATCGCGCACCTCGGGCTGAAGGCCCGGAAGATCATCCGCCGGAATATACGGCGGATTGGACACAAGCACATCGATGCGGATGTCCTCCGCATCGAGTGCAGCCCCTGCGGCGCCGCGCTTCGCAAACGGCGCCAGCAGGTCGCCCTGCACGAACGCCATGCGCCCCGCCGCCTCATGGCGGGCCGCGTTCGTGCGGGCGACCGCAAGCGCGTCCGGCGACAGATCGGACGCGCTTACGCGCCAACGCGGACGCTGCGAAGCTAGCGTCACGCCGATGGCGCCGGTGCCGGTGCCGACGTCAACCACCGTCGGCACTTCAGCCCCATCAGGCGGCCACAGCTTATCGGCCGCCTCAAGCACGGCCTCGACGAGCAGCTCCGTCTCCGGCCGCGGGATAAGCGTGGCCGGCGTAACCGTAAACGGCCGGCCGTAGAACCATTCCTCGCCGATGATATACTGCACCGGCTCGCCCGCCGCCTTGCGGCGGATCAGCTCCACCCATTCCGCGGCATGAGCCGCCGGAAAGGGCTCGCCAAAGTCGCGCAGCATCGTCGACCGATCGATGCCAAGCACATGCAGCAGCAGCCGCTCGGCATTGGAGCGCGGCTCCATAACGCCAAGCTCCGCCAAAAACGAAGAAGCCTGCATGCAGGCTTCCCTAATTGAAAACGACGGTGCAAAAAACAACCGTTCGTCTGTATGATCGCTCATCTCTCTAGCGTCCCTTCCTCGGGAGTCTTTGGACTCGAAGGTCTTTTAGTTAAGCTCTCGCTCCATCAATTCCGCCTGCTCGGCAATCGTCAGCGACGATACGATCTCTGCCATGTCGCCGTTCATCACCGAATCCAGCTTATGCAGCGTAAGACCGATGCGATGGTCCGTTACGCGGCTTTGCGGGAAGTTATACGTACGGATACGCTCGCTTCGGTCGCCTGTGCCAACCTTCAGCTTACGCTCGCCCGCATATTTCGCTTCCTCTTCTTGACGGCGGATATCAGAGATCCGGGCACGAAGAACTTGAAGGGCCTTCGCCTTGTTCTCGTTCTGCGATTTTCCGTCTTGGCAAGTCGCCATAATGCCGGTAGGAACGTGAAGCACGCGAACGGCCGACTTGGTCGTATTAACCGACTGACCGCCTGCACCGCTGGAGCAGAAAGTATCGATCCGGATGTCTTTATCCAGGATTTCAACTTCAACTTCTTCAACCTCGGGCATTACCGATACCGTCGATGTAGACGTATGAATACGGCCGCCGGATTCCGTTACCGGAATACGCTGTACGCGGTGCGCGCCGCTCTCGTATTTCATCTTGCTGTAAGCGCCTTTGCCGGTAATCATAAAGATTACCTCTTTGAAGCCGCCGAGATCATTCTCGTTCAAATCCATCAGCTCGCAACGCCAGCCTTGCGCGTCCGCAAACTTCGTGTACATCCGGTACAGCTCGTATGCGAACAAAGCAGCTTCATCGCCGCCCGCTGCGCCGCGGATCTCCACGATAACGTTCTTGTCGTCGTTAGGGTCTTTCGGCAGCAGGACGATACGGATCTTCTCATCCAGCGCTGTCTTACGCTCGGTCAATTCATCAATCTCCATCTTGACCATCTCGCGCATTTCGTCGTCTAGCTTCTCGCCTTGCATAAGCTTGGCATCTTCAAGCTGTTCCGACACTTGCTTATATTCTGTGAAGGCTTCATAAGCCTCTTGTAAATCCGATTGCTCCTTGGAATATTCCCGCAGGCGCTTCGGATCACTGGCTACATCCGGATCGCACAACAGTTCACTTAATTTCTCGTAACGGTCTGCGAGCGCTTGTAAACGGTCCAACACAATGATTCACCTCTATGATTTTGCTTAATGGTATCACTCATTATAGCACAATGGACCCGCGTTTTCGACTGGTGTATTTGCCTAAAGTCGCCCGAAAGGGGCTCCGCGTCTTCCCTAAGGAAAACGGAGCCCCTTTATCCTGTTTATTTCTTGTTTTTTCTAGCTGCGAGCACTACGGCAACCAAGCCGAGCACAACCGCGATAATCGACAACGCAAGCGGAAGCGCAGAGTCCGAACCCGAGTCCTTCGAATCGCTTGCATCTGCCGCAGCGCCGGTATCATGGCCGTGGCCGTCGCCTTCCGCAACAGCCGCCGTTACCGTCGTTACGGAAGCCGGTTTATCCGAGCCGTCCGCTCCAACCCACTCGACAACCTTGTTGTCGCTGTAGGTCTGGTAAGCTTTCCACACGAGCTGGGTGGCATCCTCGTTTACTTTGCCGCTCATGCGGAATTCGGTAAATTCCGTTTCGCTGAGGCCGCCGCCGTCCGCAGCCGTCCAGGTAATGGTTGTCACAACGCCGTTTCCATCCTTTTCAAGCTCGCTGGTCCAGCCCGGCTTGGGCTCAACCCGGGAAATCACCGCGCCGTCAGCCACCTTAACCTGTACCTTGACGGTGTTAACGCCTTTCTCTTCGCTAGGCACGCGTACCGCGAATACCTGATACGAATTAGCCGGTACGGATGGCGGCTGAACCGTCACGTGGGCGCTTGCCACGCCTGCGAACATCATCAGGCACACGGCCATTGTGGCCGCTATAACCCATTTTTTTATCTGCTTCTTCATCTGACACATCTCCCTTTCGGATCATCATTAGCCTGTCGTGCGCTTCTCTGAGATGAGTATATAACCTGCGCATAATGCCTGACATGACTCGAAAGGGCTACCCGGTTATGACTATTATGTGTCTGCCCGTTCTAATAATTGCGGAACGCGGCTTCCCGCACAAGCTCATTATCGTCCTGATCCATGACGCGGATCTCGGCCGTCCACTTGGAGGCGTAAGGCAGGAATGGACCAGTCGCTTCATAGGACGCGCTGATGTAGCCCGGGAAAGCATCGTTAGGCTCGCTGTCGTCCTTCACCAGCGGAATATCGATCGGAGCATCCTTCTTAATGCCCGAATGCAGGCGCAGAATAACCGACTTAGGCGCCCCCGACGCTTCCGGCAGCCAGACGTGGAGAGAAATCGTATTGTCCCCGCCCGGTACGTTAGGCGATACGTTAAACGTTACGTGCATATCCTCACCCATCTGGTGGAAGTTATACGGCTCGTTTGGAGGCAGCGGGCTCATATAAGTAAACACGGCTGCAATCGCCACGATACAGGCCATCATAATGGCATCCGCCTTCAGCAGACTTCCGGCCGGGAAACCGTTCTTTTTCATCCGGAGACGCAGCAGAGTACCCGTTACAAGCACCGCAACGACAAGAACGACTTTTACGGTAAGCAGTCCGCCCCATGTGGTCAGCCACAAATACGACAGCTTCGGCAGGAACAACAGCGTCATCGTAACCCCGCTGATGACCAGTACAACAAGGGAAATTAAAGCGCCCTGCGAGAAGCTTGCGCCAAAGCGCCCCGCTTCCTTCCGGTCCGCGTACCAGACATACAGGAGCGCGGCCAAACCGCCAGCCCATACCGCGGAAGCAATCAAGTGGATAAAGTCAAAAGCAATCGTCAGCACCTTCTGGTCATTTGCCGCCGGATGGCCGATCAGGCTTTCCACGCCAAGCAGCAGAACCACCCACAGCAGACTGACAAACTTCTCTTTGAACCGCTGGGCCACAAAACCAAGCAGAACTAGAATAATGAGCTCGAGCCATGCCCGTCCGGTAGTTGTATTCGTAAACAGCGACCCCCAGGAGGAGATCGGCTGGCCTTTCATCAATTCATTGACCTGCAGGAAAATATGAACCAGTACCGTAAGCAAAAGCGCCCGCAGGCCAATCACGGACAAACGTTTGAAGGCTGACTGCAGCGAATCGCTTGGTTTCCGGATAAAGACCGACCATAAAGCGATACCCGTCGCCAGCAGCAGTGCAGCATAGTAAAGCACCCGCACGACATACAGCATGTTTTGCTGCATCCCTTTTGAGCTGTTTACCTGAGCGGCAAAAGTCTCTCCGTCCTTCCAGTCGGGCGGATTGCCGACAACAAACGCATAAGAGCCGCTGATCGGATGGCCATCCTCCGAAATAATATGATAAGAGACTGAATAAACGCCGTCTCCAAGCGTAGGAAGACCTGCTTTAAGAGTGGTTCCGCCGTTCTCCAGAACAGGGTCTTCCGTCTTTATTTTGTTCGACTTCGAATCGACGACTTCCAAGGATCCAGCCCCGGGCTCGACCGCCTCGTTAAACGTAAGCTCCACGAAAGGCGGCGACTCTGCAAGCTTCACATTCGCGGCAGGAACGGTCTTCTCCAGAGTCGCATGCGCAAAAGCCTGCGGCGCAAGCGTTAATGCCAATACAACAAGCAGCATAACCGCTGCCAGCATTCGTTTCGGTAACTTTGGTAACGTATGTAAGGTCATAACACCATACTCCTATTCTTTAGCTTCCTTCCCATTGTACGACCGCAAGCCGCATTCCGCATGACTCGTTCGAGCTAGGCTTAGGCAAAAGGCATTTTTCCATGAGAACAGAGCAAAACGGTATTGCTCTCCAAATGAGAACAATACCGCTTTTTTTCCGCTGCTATTAAACGTTGAAACGGAAGTGCATAACGTCGCCGTCCTGCACTACGTATTCTTTGCCTTCGAGGCGCAGCTGGCCTCTTTCTTTTGCCACGTTCATCGTACCGGCAGCAGCCAGGTCCTCGAACGATACAACCTCGGCGCGAATGAAGCCGCGCTCGAAGTCGGTATGGATAACGCCGGCCGCTTGCGGCGCCTTCATGCCTTTACGAATCGTCCAGGCACGAACCTCCTGCACGCCGGCCGTGAAGTACGTATACAAGCCAAGAAGCTTGTACGCCGCGTTGATCAGACGGTTAAGACCGGATTCCTGCAGGCCTAGCTCTTCGAGGAACATCGCTTTGTCTTCGCCTTCAAGCTCAGCGATTTCTTCTTCCACCTTCGCGCTGATTGGCACCACTTGCGCGCCTTCGGCAGCTGCGAATTCACGAACGACTTGCACGAACTTGTTATTATCCGTGTCCGCAACTTCCGACTCGGCTACGTTTGCCGCATACAGCACCGGCTTCATAGTAAGCAGGTGAAGATCGCGGATAACCAGCTTCTCGTCATCGGACAGCTCTACGCTGCGCGCAGGCTGGTCGTTGTACAGAGCTTCTTTGACGCGTTCCAGCACTTCCACTTCCAGGGCGATTTTTTTGTCGCCGCCTTTCAGGTTTTTGCGGGAACGCTCGATTTTTTTCTCAACGGACTCGATGTCCGCCAGAATCAGCTCAAGATTGATGGTTTGGATATCGCCAAGCGGATCCACTTTGCCGTTCACGTGCGTGATGTTCTCGTCTTCGAAGCAGCGAACAACGTGAACAATCGCGTCTACTTCGCGGATATGCGCGAGGAACTTGTTGCCAAGGCCTTCGCCTTTGCTTGCGCCTGCCACAAGGCCGGCAATATCAACGAATTCGAATGCAGTCGGAACCGTTTTGTTCGGCTGCACGAGCTCTGTCAGTTTGTCCAGACGGTAGTCCGGCACCTCTACCACGCCAACGTTCGGGTCAATCGTACAGAACGGATAGTTCGCGGATTCCGCCCCTGCTTGCGTAATTGCATTAAATAAAGTGGACTTGCCGACATTCGGCAGACCCACGACACCTGCTTTCAAAGCCATGAAATAAGACACCCCATTTTCCGAAGTAACAATCTCACGTCATTATACCCGATGGCCGCTTACAATAAAAGCCCTAGTACAAGGTAGACAGTTCTTCCAAAAATGGGGCGTTGCCGCCTTTATTCAGCTTTGCAAGGTCCGCTTTTTCCTGCATACCGCAATCACGTACATCGGATCGCAGCTCTTGAAGCTCGCAAGCGGCAGCGGTTCATGCCCTTCCGCCCTCAGCAGGTGCTGCTCGGCTCTTCCCAGCGGCAGACCAACCTTCTCCCGCATCCAATTCATCGAGAGCAGTCTTGAATCGTCAACCGGGTTTTGCCCGAACATCGCTTCAATGTCATAGCAGGCAAGCAGTTCGCCAACCAGCTCCGAAGTCCGGTACTCGAAGCGGTGATATTCGTTAAATGGCTGCTCTTCGTAATAAAGCGGAGGATTCGTTACCGAGCGGTTCGGGGTGGACACGATAAACAATCCGCCCGGCTTCAGCACGCGGGCCGATTCCCTGATCCACGCCGCCCCTTCGCTTACGTGCTCAATCGTCTCAAAGGACACAACCGCGTCAAAGGACTCGCCCTCAAAAGGAAGCTTCAGCACATCTCCCTTCTCAAAGCGTATCCCTTCTCCGCCGTAATCCCGTTCCGCAAGCCGGGCGGAAGCGGCGTCGATATCGATGCCTGTAACCTCCGAAGCCCCGGCACGCTTCAATAGCGCCGAACCGTATCCCGCTCCGCAGGCGGCATCCAGCACTTTCAGCCCCTTGACGTAACGGCTGGCCAATTCGTAACGGTACAGATGCTCTTCGTATACATCGGCATACTGCTCCTTCACCTGCCGGTTCACCACAAGCCGTTCGCCGCTAAACACCACATCGTTTTGTTCTTTGAGAAGCTGATCCGGCACAACCTGCACAGGCCCCTCAACCGAAGGCAATTGTAACGGCAGCTCCTCCGCAACCGCCGCTACAGCCGTGCGTCCCTCCGGCTCAGCCTCTGTTACCGCAGCAGCCGGCAGCTCGAGCCTGTCGCTTAGGCCAAGCGTAATAATGCTGCCCGAGGTCAGCCTCCCCTTCACCGGATGCCGGCCGTTTGCCATCCGCTCCAGCAGGCTGAAATCTTCGGCACTAATGTCTGAACCGGGACGCCCATCCTTCCCGTCATCTATAAGCAGAGTCGATACGGCAGCAAACCCGGCATCCGCATATAGCTTCCTTACCTGCTCAATGGAATACAGATAAGCAGACTGATGTTGGGCATCGTCATTATCCGGCTGCAAATAACGCAGCATAAAGGGATAGTAATGACGGTTCAGGAACGTTCCGATCAGCCAGCCGGCAGGCTTCAGCAGCCCCTTCAGCTTCCTCATCGCCTCGGGCGTCCCGCATATGTGGGCGTCCCCTATAAGGATGCCGTCTAACGAGCCAGACTCCAGGCCCCATTGCTCTGGCTCCTCCGAGGCAAACACCCGAATGCCGGCCGCTTCCGCCACCTTAGCCGCTTGACCGTTTTTTTCAACTCCGTACAGCAAAGCACCGGGAAACCGGTGCCGCAAGCTGAGCAGCGTCGCTCCGCAGCCGCAGCCGATATTCAGAAACCTTGGACTTTCCGTTCCGCCGCCTGCCGCGGATACTTCCCGATCCAGCAGCCCAAGCATGTCGGAATGGATAATCAGCGCCTCCGAGGAAGCGAATCCCCACTTTTCGCGGAAAAGCTGATTATTGCGGGCGAACAGCTGCAGATACATGGCCGAATCCGCCCGGAAGCTGACGCTGCCGTAATGATGGATAAAGGTATCCCGGCAAAGCATCAGCTTATACCCGAGAAGCCTTAACCGCAGCGACAAATCGTCGTCTTCGTAATTGCCGATGCCAAACCGTTCATCCATCCCGCCGGCCTTCTCGTAGGCTTCCCGCCGCAGCAGCATGCAGAAGCCGATCAGCTTCAGCCGCTCCTCCATGGATTGGCTTCCCGCCGACAGTCTCACCGATTCAGAGAAACGGTCGAGCTCCTCGACGGTCGAATAATGACTTGGGATCTGCGTCCAGTAATGGGCCGAATTCGTGACCGGCCCCGCCGCACCGATCGAAGGATCGCTCAGCAAGCTGCGCTTCAGACCGTCCAGCCAGCCCGGCGTCACAAGCGTATCATTATTAAGCAAGAGCAGCAGCCCGCCGGATGCGGCCGATGCCCCTTGATTGCAGCCTTTCGGGAATCCGGCGTTATCGTGATTTGCGATCAGAAGGATATCCGGTTCGGCTCTCGCCCAATCGGCCGTCCCATCTTCCGATCCGTTATCGACAAGGATCAGCTCATAGCTGCCCGCCGCTGTATGCCGCCTGATGCTTTCCACGCAGGATTTTGTATAATCAAGCCCATTCCTGGTCACCAGGATCATGCTCGTCAGCATATTCTTCACCGCCCGGCACATAGGTTCATGCCATCAGCATATGTAGAAGGAGTCCGGATGCTTAGGCTGTTCGCCCACTGCCCCTCAGCGTTATTTTTTATAGAAAGACAAACCGAACAAATAACCGGCTAGCACATTAAAAATCGCTTCGTTCTTGTCATCTAGAACGATCCGGCTAAAGGTCCCGAATGTGCCTTCTGCGCCGGTGTACAGTTTGCCGTAATTGACGGCCGCCACGTAATTCAGCACCACAATAATGATCGATAACATTAACGTGAACTGCGTTTCCTTGAATCGGAATCCGAATTCGCCTTTGCCAATCAGATGAAGACTTGCTCCAAAGCCGAAGGTAATGCCAAAGAGAACAAACAGGAACTTGGCCGTCGTATCCGGATCGCCGTTACGGATTAGAAACTCGTCGCTTGCATAAACAACAAGCATGGTGAACAAAAGAAAGAGGACGAACACCAGATACTTAAATAACGCTGACTTCTTAACCATTTTCTGCACCCCTTATGTTGTCTATCACGATTGCATGCCAAACCCTCCCCGCGCCCATACTAACAGGGACCAGGAGGTGAAAACTACACAATGGAAAATCAAAGCCACAAAGGCAATTATAAAGGGACAACGGCCATGAAGGCAAAGAACCAAGATATGGCATTTGTCAACGATACGATTGAGGATGCGAAGTCCGTTACGAATTTCTCCTCCAAGAACAAAAAAACGGACTAATCGAAACATAAAGCCCCCGCCTGGAAGCTGCCACGGCAGCGAACCAAACGGGGGCTTCTTATTGGCCAGTCTTAATTGCGCAGCGGCGCCTCTTGAAGCTCCGCCCTTGTCTGCAGGAAGCGGAAGAAGGCTACGGAAGCGTCGGCTCTGGATACCTGCTTAGCCGGCTGGAAGTTGCCGTTCGACAACGTCATAATTTTGAGTCCGACAACGATAGCCGCCTGACCCTTCTTCTCCGTCTTGTCTGCATCCTTGAAGCTGATATTGAACAAATTATCGTAATTGGCGAGGGAGTTGTACCCAAGCGCTCGGACAATCAGCTCCGCCATCTCTTCGCGGTCCACCTTGCCGTTTGGATTAAACGAACCGTCGCCGATGTCGATCAGATTTTGCTGCAGCGCGCTTTCGACGTAAGCATAATACTGATTTTTCGTGCCGACATCGGCAAATGAAGCCGCTGCCGTTGAATCCGCCGACCCTGCGTACAATACCGGCGGACGACCGCTGTTCATAGCCAGCACAAGCATTTTAATCAGCTCGCCGCGGGTTACGATTTCATTCGGACGGACCTTGCCGTCCTTCACGTCAAGCGCTTTGTAGGCCACCATCAGCTCCAGCTGGCGCTGTGCCCAATGGCCGTCGATATCGGTAGCCTTCGGTTTCTCCAGCTGGGTAACGTCTCCGGTGTCCCGGTTTCTCCAGCTGCCCGATTCCGCATCCAGGAAGATGGATTCATCCAGCTGGCGCGGTACTAGCCGGTAGATCAACTGAGCGTTAGTGTTGGATTCCACATCCGACGGCTGAATCACCCCGGCAGCCAGCAGCGTCTTATATTTCTCTACCGGAATCGGCTGGCCCTGGTACACGTAATTTTGCGTCAAATAATAAGTCAGCTCCGTCCGGTAGTAAGTCATCCACTTCTCAATGGCTTGCGCCGGAGTAATGACCTTAGGCGCGGTCCCCGGATATTTATACGGGTTGATGCTGGCATCGTAACTGCGCACCGAGCCCGTATTCGAATCAATGGATACGTTCACGTTGTCGTAATCGGCCGTTGCGCCGTTAATCTTGTGAACGAAGCTGAAATAATACGTATCGATATTCGGCACTTTATCCGGATCGTACTGCGACTTATCCCGCTTCACGATATACAGCTCATCCGCCGCCCAAGGAAGCTGCTTCTTCACCGCATCAATGGCCTTGGCTTCCGCTTGGTCATAGGACAACGCAGGCTTCGCGCCGACATTCTGGTTGTTTTGATAGGAATAGAAGCTGCTGATGAATCCCGTCCGGCTATTGACTAATGCCGATGCCGAGCCAATGGTGTCTTTTCCGTTCTTCAGCTCCCATTCGAGTCGCCAGCTCGCAACCGTGGCGCCGGCACCATCATCCGCGTTCTCGTAATAGCTGGCGCCGGTGTACGCCGCGTTTGAAGGAATAGGGAAGGCTGAAAGCACGGCTTGCTTCGCCTGTTCTTCGGTCAGATTCACCGCTCCGGGAGCTTCGCCCAGCGGTTTATCCGCTATCGGCGTCCCCGATACCTGGCCGGGATCGATGTATCCGCTTTGCACCTCTTTGCCGGTAACCGCATCAATCGCGAATGCTCCCATATCGTAGCTCAGCACCGGCTTGCTTGGCCCTTCAGGATTATACGGGATAATGTAACGCAGCTCCGGCTTTGCCTGCTCAATCAGATTTTTCTTCGCTTCATCGGCTGTCAGCTTGGCATCCACCTTCGGAAATTGAATCGTATCGTCCCACTGCAGAGTGTAACGCAAGACATGCCCTTCGCTGTCGACATCAAGCTCGATATAGTTATCCGCGTAAGGAATATCATTGACAACACGGTCAAATCTTAGCGTGTGGCGCACCTCTCCCGTCAAAGGAGGCAGCTGCTGCGCGCCGTATTCCGGATTGAATTTCACTTGATCCTTGTAGGTCGGCGCTACCTCCGACAAGAAGGAATAAGCAATTTTCTGCGCGGCCTCCCGCTCAACCTTCAGCGGGTAAGTAGGCTTGGCGCTTGGATTATCGAGGTAGGTGCTGTAATCAAGAAGCTGACCGGTATCCGCATTTAGCCGCACATAGATGCTGCCCTTGTTTTTACCGTTTACCTTGTACACGAAATCAAGACCCCATACGCTGCGTTTGCCGCCAGCCAGCGTATCGGACGAGAGCGAAGCCCCTTGCAGCGCGTATTCCTTCGGGACGCTTACCATCTGCCTGGCGAGAGATTCCGCCTTTTCCTTGGTTACCTTCACATTAACGGGAGCAACCGCGCTTCCATCCGATCCCGCAGCATCTCCTGATACCGATACGGCCGAAGCTGCCGGTTTGTCAGCGCTTTCTGCAAAGGCTGCAGCGGGAAGACTGCTCGTCAGCATAACCGCCGTTACCAGCACGGCCAGCTTCTTGCGATGATTCATCACCATAACGAACCTCCTATGCTTTTCCATTCTTGTTAATCAGCTAAATAGACGCGGCAGCTGCGCCAGAAGTTGCGTTTAAACCCAATATTTTCATGTTATCCATTTCGCAAAAAAACAAGCGAAGCTTCATGCTCCGCTTGTTTTTCAGTTGCAGCTATTCCTTAATCGACCCGAGCATAACGCCCTTCACGAAATACCGCTGCAGAAACGGATAGAGCAGCAGTATCGGCACCGTCGCAACAATAATAGTCGCGTACTTGATCGTTTCCGTAATTAATCCCTTATCCACGTCGGCTACGGTCGACATCATGGAGTCCGTACTGTTCGTAATCAGAATTTCCTGCAGCACAAGCTGCAGCGGATACAGATCGCGGGTGCGCAAGTAAATCAGGGCATCCATGTAGGAGTTCCAGTGGCCAACGCCATAGAACAAGGTCATAACCGCCATGATCGGCAAGGAAACGGGGATAAAGATCCGGAACAGGATTTTGAAATCGTTCGCCCCGTCGATCCGGGCAGACTCCTCCAGCGCCATCGGAATGCTTGCGAACGAAGTACGCATGACGAGCAGATTCCATGTGCTGATCGCGGAGGGCAGAATCATCGCCCATCTGTTGTCCAACAGCCCTAAGTTTTTCATGTTCAAATAGGTCGGGATCAGTCCGCCCGAGAAAAACATCGTAAACACGATCCCGAACATAACCGGGCCAATCAGCTTGACCCCCCTGCGCGACAAGGCGTATGCGGCAAAGCTGGTCATGACCAGATTTAACGCGGTGCCTCCAATTACATAGATAAGCGTATTTAAGTAGCCGATCGAGATCATCGGATTCTCGAATACCAGCTTGTAGGATTCCAGACTAAACCCCGCCGGGGCGAGCAACAACCCGCGATGCTGGATCAAATCGGCGGGGTTGCTGAACGAAGCAAACAGGACGTATAGGAACGGATATAAAGTAATGACGACCAATATAAGCATCAGCAGCGTATTCGCAACGTCGAATATCTGCTCTCTGATTGGAACCCGAGGCTTCAAGGCCGCCTCACCTCCTCTACTGAATCTTAAATCTACCACAAGCTTGTGTTATTGATTTTCCGGCTGAATTTGTTCGCTGTGACAAGCAGAATGAAATTCAAAACATTATTAAATAAACCGATGGCTGCAGAGAAGCCGTAATCCATCTGCAGAAGCCCCCTCCGGTATACGAAGGTGGAGATGACATCGGCGGTTTCATACGTTGTCGAATTGTACAGAAGGAGAATTTTCTCCATGCTGCCTCCCGCCATCAGCGTGCCGAAGCGGAGGATCAGCATGATCATAATCGTTGGAAGGATACCCGGGACGGTAATATGCCAGATTTGACGAAACCTTCCCGCCCCGTCCGATTTGGCGGCTTCGTACAGGCTTGGGTCGATGCCGGAGATCGCGGCCAGATAAATAATCGAGCCCCAGCCAACACCCTGCCAAATGCCCGAGGAGACATAAATACTCCGGAACCATTCCGGCAGGATAAGGAACGACACCGGCTGAACGCCAAGCAGCCCTGTCAGCTGATTAATGATGCCATCGCTCGAGAGAAAATCGATCATCATCCCCGATACCACAACCACCGAGATGAAGTGGGGCAGATACGTAATGGACTGCACGATATTTTTAAAGTAACGGGACCGGATCTCGTTCAGCAGCAAGGCCAGCAGAATGGGAGCCGGGAAACCGAATACGAGTTCATATAAGCTGATGAGAAGCGTATTGCGGATTAATCTCCAGAAATAATAACTCTCGTAAAACGATTTGAAATGGTCGAAGCCGACCCAAGCGCTCCCCCAAATCCCTTTTGCGGGAGAGAAATCTTTGAAGGCGATTTGAAGACCGTACATCGGCAAATACATAAATACAACGTAATACACAACAACCGGCAGGAGCATGAAATAAATATATTTGTTGCGGGACCATTGCATTTTCAATTGTTGAACCTCCTTCAGGATGCGGGCGGACAAAACGGGCTTGCTCGGCAACGCAGCTTTTGCGTTCCCCAAGAAGCCCGCCAGACCGGCATTGCCTATCGTTTCAGATAGCGGTCGTACGCCGCCTGTTCAATTTCCAGCGCTTCCTGAATGCCCATGCCTTGAATCGTTTTCACGAAATTATCGAAATGCTCGAGCGGCTCCGCTCCCATGACGAACTTATCGAACATCTCGTCGCGGTACGTGTTGACGTCCGCCATAATAGCCGCCAGCCTGCTGGATTCCTCATTGGTGAACGTAAGCGGGGGAAGCAGTCCGTCGTTATCGACAGCCATCCAGGTGTTGAGCGCCTCCTTCTGTTGAGGAAGCGAAGCGTTCTGCTCCTGATAACGCATATCCTGGACGAACGGACCGCCAAACGGCACCGCATATTGCCCTATAGCCGTCGCAAACGCCAGTCCGTCCGGATTTTTCATAATCTCGTCCGTATAGGTCGGGTAGCCGTCCTTCAATTCGTAGCTCTTGCCTTCAATGCCGAAGTTGAACAGCATATGGCCTTGCTCGCCGTATTTGAAGTCCAGCCATTTGACCGTCTCGACGACATGCTTGTTATCCTTCGTAATCGCAGCCCCTACTCCGTTAAAGATCGGCTCGCGCTGGCCAAGCACCGGCTTGTCGCCTTTGTTTAAAGTAGGATATGGCGCGCCGGCCAGGTTGAACTTCGGATTTTTCGCAGCCATTGCGGTTGTGTATTTGCCGATTCCGCCGCCTACGGCAAGCTCCGATGCGCCAAGCACGTCGCCCGTCCATTTCGCATCCTTCTGCTTGCCGTCCGTTCCGGCATAATCGCGGTCGATCAATCCTTCTTCATACCAGCTGCGCAGCGTCTGGAGAAACTCCTTGTAAGCCGGCTGAATCGGACCAAAAACAACCTTGCCGTCCTGCAGGTTGAAGCGGCCCGTCGTCCCCCATGCGTTCAGGAATACGTTGCTGAAGTTAAGCAGCGTATCCTTGGCGATCAGAAGCGGAATTTCGTCCGGCTTGCCGTTTCCGTTCGGATCCTTTTCTTTGAAAGCTTTAAGCACGTTATGCCATTCGTCGATGGTTGTCGGCATCTGCAGGCCAACGGTATCCAGCCAGTCCTGGCGGATCGCAAGACCTTGATAAGTGCGAAGATAAGGATCGCTTCTCAGGAACGGGAACGCATAGATGCGGCCGTCATCCGTCGACACATCCTTGCGTATATCCGGATTGTCCGCGAGCAGCTTGGTCAGATTCGGCGCGTACTTCTCGATGTAATCGTTAAGCGGAATAATAACCCCGGCATTCATGGCGCCTACGCCGCCGCCGGGATAATCGCCCCAGCCCCACTCGATAATGTCCGGGTATTTGCCGGAGCTCATCAGAAGGTTGAACTGGTTTTTCTCTTGACCGACGGTCGGATGCTGGAAATCGATATGAATGCCCGTCAGCTTCTCGGTCTCCTTATAAGCAGCCATATCATTAAAAGATTTCATGCCCGGAGCCGGATTGCCCGACATTTGAACAAAATCGGTCAGCGTCAGCGGCTCCGATACAATCTTTCCGTCCGCCGGCGTCTCGGCCGCCCCGGCGTTCCCCGTGCTCTCCGGTGAAACGGTGGCTTCACTGTTACTGGACTGGCTGCCGGAACAGGCCGACAATACAACGGTTAAAGCCGTAACCGCCGCGAGCGCAGCTGCCTTGCTTTTGTTGCTTCCGTACTTCATGTAAGTACCCCCTCGTCCTTTTTGGCTCAAATTCTGCCGCGTCTTCAGAGTAGCCGCAGGAAGCGTTTATTGGGTATCGCCCGTTTGTTGGATTCGTATGCGGATCGTAAGATACAGAGTAATCCGGATTTAAGATTGGCATTCCGTCTGTACGTTTGCCCGGTATTGCCCGGGTGTAATCCCCTCGTATTTCTTGAAGAAACGGATAAATCCGATATCGTTCGAATAACCGACCGCTCCCGCAATATGAGCTACCGTTAGATCGGTCTCGGCGAGCAGGCGTTTTGCCTCCAGCAGACGGATTTTTGCGATGTATTCTACGATGGTCTGTCCCGTCGCCTTCTTGAAGAAGGATGACAGATAAGGCTGCGTGATTCCAAGCTCGTCCGCTATAAATCCAACGCTCAGCATATTCTGGCTGTACCGCTCCCGGATAATCCGGTAGACGGTCTCGAGCATCCGGCTCCCCTGGTCGCTCCGCCCCGTTTTCCAGAGCTGGCAGACCTGCCGGAAATCCTCCCGCAGCCGCTCGAATGTAGCATGTTGATGGTGGAAGCTATTCGGATATAAGATTAACAGCCGGCTTGTAAGATCTTGCTCAACCTTCGGCGTGTTTTGAGCAATCCGGAACAAAGTTGATGAAAGATGCATCAGAAAATAAGAGCCAACCGGAGAGTCGCCTTCGTTGCCGGAGACATGATCGGCATAAAGGGCATCCAGCAGCTGTATCGTTTTGTCCTCCTCGCCCGACTTGACGTAATTCGTAAGCTGCTGCTCGATATCCAGCGGATAATAATAAGCGGGCATCTGGCCGGCGAGCTTAATGCCGCCATTGTCGGCCGCATCTCTCTTGCGGGCATTATCCAGCTGCTTGAGCGCATCCCGGAAGGCCTCCCCTATGGACTGAATATCGTGAACGGCAAAGCTGGTGCCGATGGCGATTTTCATTCTGAAACGCTCGCCCAGCACCTGTGTCAGTCGTTCGCGGATCGCGGCGAGTTCTTCGCTCCGGCCTTCTTCGCTTGCTTCTTTGAAGTTGATCAATAGCGCGATGCTTCCTTGATCAAGCTCCGTTGTAAAGCCGATATGTTTTTCGTTCGCCAGCTCGGTCGCAATATTCGAGAGAACGAAATTAACCAGCATCCATTCCTTGTCATCCTGCTCTCCCGGCAAGACGTTTTTTTCCTCCGTATCGACCAGCATCACCGCAAAGTCGCCGGATACGAACCTGACGTTCATGAACTCCAAAGAGTCGGGCCGCAGCTCATGCGGGTCGGCATAACCCTTGATCAGACGGTTGAGGAAATGGAGGCGGATGATCGGCGTCTGCTGGGAGAGCCTCGCTCTCAGCTCCGACTCCGTCAGCCTCGCCGACTGAATGGACGAACGGATCGTCTCGTATTCGATTGGGCCATGCTTTCGGGAAGCCGGCGCGCCGCCGGTTAGAGCGGACACCAGATCCCGGATGGGCCTGGAGTTTCTGGACGCAAGATACACAGATACGACCGCGCCTGAAAACGCTGCCAAAACAAACAATAACAGCGCCCAGTTCCGAACCTTATTGACCTCCTTCAGAAAAACGCCGCGCGGCACCTCCAGCACGTATTTCCAGTCGTACACTCGGGATGAGGCAAAAGAAATTACCGTATCCTGCCCGGTCATTGCGGACGTCAGCTTCCCTGCATCGCCTCCCATATCGGCATACCGGAACGGCAGACCGCCTTTCAATTCCGCTGTCGAGCTAATCATACGGTTGGAAGAATCGACGATGTAAATCTCACCTTTTCCCGCCTCCGCCAGCGTTCCCAGCATTTTTCTAAGCTGCTCGCCGTTAATCATGATGAATAAGGTAGCCATACGCTTGGATCGGTCAACCCTCGGAAGGGTCTGCATATAAGCGATAATGTCGTTTCTTTCTCCCAATGCACCGGTAACCTGCATCCCCGGGATAAAGGAACGGTAATGGTAGCCGCTCTCGAATTGCTTGATCCACTCCTGCGCATTCATTCCGTCAAAGCGGCTCACCTTGTCGAACAGGAACTGAGGCGTTGTTTTGACGCCTGGCCCCAGCATCGTGCCGGATTTCGGGAAGTACATGTAAAAGTCGTAAATAAACGGCGACAACAGCTTATACCGTTGCAGGTCCTCCGCCACCTCGATCATGTCATACTGCTCCTGATCGGTCATTTGCGCAGGCTGATTCACCATCTGATACAGCTTGGGATGGTTCGCGATCTGCTGCTCCAGCTGATCGATCATCTGAAACTGGCCGTCCGCCAGCTCTCTCAGCTGCCCAAGCATAGCGGAGTTCGTCTGCTCCACGGAATGCTCCACCACTTCGTTAGCCCGCCAATACAGCAAACTGCCAATGATGATTAACAACAGAAGAATAGCCATGTAAGACCAGAACAACGCGGACCATGCGCCTTTGAACCTTAGCCATTGATACCGTCCTGCAATCCTTCTCATACCGTTTCCCTGCTTTCCTTCACAGTTGGGACTAGTTGAACCTCTGGTTTGTGTAACCTTCAGTATACCAATAATGGACAAGCCGGGACTTATCGGTTCATTTGATCGGTTATCCGTTTGTAAGATTCGGGCCGTCTTCACGCAAACAGGCGTACAACAATCGCTGTTGTACGCCTGACGCGGTATAGAGCTTATTTCGTTATTGCTGCCTCGGCTGCAGCCATCAGGAGCCGAAGCTGCCGTCCATCGAGAACATAACCGGAGCGGCATTCTTGCGCTTCGAGGCTCCTATCCGTTTGTTCAGCTCCTCCAAATAGATCTCCTCATCCACCGGAAGCGCGACGGTCTCGCCAAGCCAGCTGGACAGATGCATCGCATTGGACAATCCGAGGCTATGAATGCCTTCTTCTCCTCCTGCGATAAGCGGCTCCCCGTGAAGCACGGCCCTTGCAAAGGACTTAATGACCCCTAGATGCTGGCTGTTATCTCCCTCAACCGGCACGACGGATACCGTTACTTCCGGCCTTGAGAACCCGTCCTTTGTCTCGAAGCAAAATTCCCGCTCGTTCTGGCTAAGCTTATGCAGCGTTAAAGTATCGTTCTCGCATACCAGCTTGCCCATCTCCAGCGTAATTTCCAGCCGGTTCGTTCCCGGCAGATCGGCGGTTGTCGTAACGAATACGCCCGTTGCGCCGTTTGCGAATTCCATATACGCCGTTACATCGTCCTCGACTTCAATATGATGCCATTTCCCTTCATGACAGAAGGCCCGCACCTTCTCCGGCATACCGCAGATCCACTGGAGCAGATCGATATTGTGGGGACATTGATTAATAAGCACACCGCCGCCTTCGCCTGCCCAAGTTGCGCGCCAGCTGCCGGAATCATAATAAGCCTGCGATCTGTACCAATCCGTAATAATCCAGTTCACCCGTTTAATCGCCCCAAGCTCTCCGCCGTTCACCAGCTCATGCATTTTCCGGTACATCGGATTGGTTCGCTGATTGAACATCATCCCGAACACCAAGCCGCTTTCCTGTGCTTGTTCGTTCATTTCGCGGACTTGCTTCGTATATACGCCTGCCGGCTTCTCGCATAATACGTGCAGCCCTTTTCGGAAAGCCGTAATCGCAAGCCGTGGATGATCGTAATGCGGCGTAGCGATAATTACCGCATCGCATAACCCGCTGTCCATCAATTCCTCGGCGCTCGCGAATCCCTCAACCGATTCCGGCAAAAACGACCTGCAAGCCTCAAGCCGCTTGCCGTCCATCTCGGATACCGCCGTCAGCTCTACCTCGGGAACGGCCCCCTTGCTTAGCTTCTTGGCATGATCCGAGCCCATATTTCCCATGCCGATAATCCCCATGCGCAGCTTTGTCATAATCCTTCTCCTGCCTCCTAGCGGTAGCCGAGCGCGGCCAAATTGTTATAGCTGGTTTGCAGACATTCAAACGGACTGGTCTGGCATACGTCCTGCTCCACAAGAAGGTACTTGGCGTTCGTCTGTTCGAGAGCCTTCAGAATGGCCGGGAAATTCATATTCCCTTCCCCTACCGGTGCCATCAGCTGCTCCGTGCCGCGAACCGCCATATCCTTCAGATGAACGCAATGGAGACGGTCCTTCAGCTTTCCGATCCATTCGCATACGTCCGCGCCTGCCGCCTGCACCCAATACGTATCCAGCGTAATGCCCATCTCTTCCGGAGAGAAATCCTCAATTAATCGTTCCATCAGCCGTTTGCCGTTCCACTTCTTGAATTTCTCGAACTCGAAGTGGTGGTTATGGTACATAAACAGCTTGCCAGCCTTGGCGATTTTGCCAACAGCCTCCCGAAAGTCCTCCGCAAAATAGCCATACCAGTCCGGCTCGCGGTATTTATCCGGCATGCCGCCGATTCCGATATAGTTACAGCCCAGGATGTCATGCTCTTCGATCACTTTTTCCGTTTCGTTCAGGATCCGGTCCGCATTGGTATGCGTGAGCGCGATCTGAAGAGAAAGCTCGTCGCAAATTTTCTTCAAGACTTCGGGACGGATATTTCCTATCGCGGAAATCTGAACCGATTTGTAACCCATTTCTGCAATCTTTTGCAAGGTTCGACGAATATCCTTTTCCGTCTGGAGAAAAGATCTAACCGTGTACAGCTGTGCTCCTAGAATCATCGCAAATGGCTCCTCCTCAAGGTAAATCCCGTTATCCCTTACATCTCTTAATTATAGTCTCCGGGAGGTACAGAGCCATTGCGAATGGGGACGATCACATTGCAAATATAGCGGTCTTCCTCTAGACTAAAGCTACATTAGCCCGAGGAGGAGATTCCGTGAAGCTCGTCGATATCCGAACGGATTCCTTAATCCTTCACCATGCGGTCGACCGGGAGAAAACAAATGACTACGCGCTTCATTGCCATAATTTCTACGAGGTGTTTTATTTTATAGGCGGGAAAGTCAGCTATCTGGTGGAAGGGCAACGGTACGTACTGGAGCCGCATAGTCTGCTCCTCATTGCCCCCCATGTGTTTCATGGGGTAAAAATCGAAAGCGACATCCCTTATGAGCGGATATCGCTTCATTTTGTTCCCGGCATTCTGCCTCCCGAGAATCAGACCGTCCTGCTGTCTGCCTTTCACAACTTTCGGAACGCGGAAGGGATTTATTATACGAACGATGAGAAAATCTTTTCCTTCTTTGAGCAGCTGATCGAGGCCTGGCAGGCCGACGAATCGATCCGGGACATGCTGCTTCGGATCCGGCTGGAAGCGCTGCTGTCGCAAATTCTTATGATGAGCCATATCCAAAAAAGCGTTTTGCGGGATTTCGCTACCGCCAAATCGATTGCTCCCATCCTTGCGTTTTTAAACGACCGGATTACCGAGACCGTTACGCTGGACGAGCTTTCCGCCACGTTTTTCATAAGCAAGCACCACTTGAACAAAATCTTCCGCAAAGCGACGGGAACAACCGTTGGCAATTACCTGATACACAAACGCGTCGTGATGGCTCAGAACCTGATCCAGCAGGGCCACACCGCAAGCTCGGCCGCCGCGGACGCGGGCTTCCGCGATTATTCCGCCTTTTTCCGCGCGTACAAAAAAGTGCTTGGTCGTGCGCCTTCCTCCAGAGGTACTTTGCTGCACTGAAAAAAGCCAAGAACCCGCGTTATACGCAGGTCCCTGGCTTTTCATACTTTACAGCCAAATCTTACAGTTGGCCGGAGATTTTTGCTTTCAGAGCGTCTTTGCTTTGTACGCCGACCATTTTGTCAACGGGTTGACCGTCTTTGAACAGGATCAGTGTAGGGATGCTCATTACGCCGAATTGGGAAGCCAGTTCAGGCTCTTCGTCAACGTTGATTTTCGCGATTGTAGCTTGGCCTTCCAGTTCAGTTGCGAGCTCTTCTACGATAGGGAGCTGCATTTTGCAAGGTCCGCACCAAGGTGCCCAGAAGTCTACCAGAGAAACGCCGTTTTCCACGCTAGTTGCAAAGTTATCTTTTGTCAATGCTACTGCCATTGTCAATCATCCTCTCCAAAATAATATGATAAGGGAATTCCGCCACGTACCGTTTTATTGTAACCTAATCGCAACCACAAGCGTGAATTTGCTTCAGTACATCGGAAATCGTGATGCCGCTGAAGTAGCCTTCCAGCTGCTTCTCGGCCGTACAGAAGATCCCGAACATCACTTGGTTCATATTCGAGCCAACGACGCAATCCATACCCGGATCACCCGAGCACCAGCTCGGAATAAAAGAGCCCTGCGCCATGACGCGGTATACATCGCCAAGCGTAACGACATCTGGATCAATTGTAAGCCTGTAGCCGCCTCCCGCGCCTTCTCTTGTATCGACAAAGCCGCTTTTGCGCAATCCGCTCATTACTTTGCGGACGCGCGCGGAGTGCGTGCCTACGTTGTCGGCGATCATCTCACTGCTTGCCATCCGCTCGGGCAGATAGGCTAAATAAACGAGACTGTGTACGGCAATCGTAAATTCGCTGTTCAATGTGAACGGCCTCCCTGTTTAGTACTGTAATAATATCAATTACAGTTAACAATGTCAATAGCAAGGCCGCCCGATTTCCGCCACAGTCATAGGGTGCGACGGCGGCACCCCCCTTATTCGCAATGCTTAATGTTAGAAATTGAAATTCATGGGGTCGGATCCATAGCGGCGGCCGACATTCAAGCCGTTGATCTTCTCCACCTCTTCAGCGGTTAGTTCAAAATCGAAAATGTCCGCGTTCTCGATAATCCGGCTCTTCGTAACAGACTTCGGAATAGTGACGACGCCGCATAGCAAATCCCAGCGCAAAATAACTTGCGCGGCCGATTTGCCATGGGCTTGTCCGATCTCCTGCAGAAGCGGTACATCGAGATTACCCTGAAGCAGCGGACTCCATGCCTCAAGCTGAATGCCGCGCTCCTTGCAATAGCTTTGCAGATCAGGCTGAGTCAGGTATGGCTGGAATTCCACCTGATTCACCGCAGGCACTACTCGCAGCTGCCAAGCAGATCGTTCAGATGAGGAATCAGGAAGTTGCTGACGCCAATTGCCCGCACATGCCCTTCCTTGTACAGCTTCTCCAAAGCACGATAAGTATCCTTGTATTTACCGGCCACCGGCCAGTGAACCAGATACAAATCGATAACTTCCAGCTTCAGCTTGCGGCGGCTTTCCTCGAAAGCCTTCAGCGTGCTCTCAAAGCCCTGGTTGCTGTTCCATACCTTTGTCGTAACAAACAGCTCCTCGCGCTTCAGGCCGCTTGCGGCAATCGCGTTGCCCACGCCTTCCTCGTTACCATAGATCGCCGCTGTATCGATGCTGCGGTAACCTGCCTCCAGGGCATCCGCAACCGCTTGCTCCACCTGGACGCCTTCCTTTGTTTTGAATACGCCAAAGCCAAGCCAAGGCATCTGAATTCCGTTGTTCAATTCCGTGGTTTGCGTAATGGATGTAAATTTGCTCACAACTCTTCTCCTCCCTCATTCTAAAAATGCTGCTTCTCAGCTACCCTATTTTACCACCGTTCTTCCCCTATGAACAATTAAGCCGCTATCGAATAATTAGCGGGATAATCCCAACAAACCTGTCATGATGGTCGGAGAGGCGAATACATATGTACGGAATGGCGAATCAGCAGGCGAAGGAGGTGTGTTAGGGATGGTGCTGTGGTGGAACCGATGGACTGCCTTCCGGACTGAGGCCGGATCCCGGGCGGATGAAATCGACAGGCTGTATGCGTATTTCAAAACAAACGGATTAAAATCAAAGGTAACCCTGGATGGCTCCTTAAAACGGCTTCATGTACGCAGCAACGATGAAGCACGCGCCAAGGAGCTTGCGGCTTCATTCGATGCCGAGCATTCCTGATAAGCTTTTGATTCAGCCGTAATCCGCTGTTTCATGTTGGCGGCGCCTGTGCCGGTGGCAGCCTCAGTCCTAGCGTGACTGAGAGCTTCCTCTGCCTGGGTGCCGTCATTTTTTATCCTTTTCCAGGCCTTGATCTTCGGGGGGAAGTGTGTATAATACAGG
The DNA here is from genome assembly GCF_000023585.1 of Paenibacillus sp. JDR-2. Classification (NCBI taxonomy): domain Bacteria; kingdom Bacillati; phylum Bacillota; class Bacilli; order Caryophanales; family Paenibacillaceae; genus Paenibacillus; species Paenibacillus sp. JDR-2. The sequence goes on from NC_012914.1 coordinate 6,722,511, forward strand.
TTAGTGGTTTTCTAGGGTTCCGCTAAGCGAGATGCTTAGGTCTGGTCCGAGGGAAAACTCACAGCAATAGCTGTGATCACGGAAGGATAAAAACCTGGGAGTCGCCTGCGCCAGCAGTGTCTCCCAGGTTTTATTTTTGTCTTTTTAAATATTACATCACGTGTAAGGGGGAAGATTTTTCATGAAAAAGCAATGGTTGCAAGTTTATATCGCTGCCGTATTTGAAGTCATGTGGGTAACCGGGCTCAAGCATGCGGACCATGCATGGAGCTGGGCGGTCACGTTTATTGCGATTCTGGTCAGCTTCGCTCTGCTCATCAAAGCAAGCGGCGAGCTTCCTGTCGGCACGGTATACGCCGTCTTTGTAGGCCTGGGCACAACCGGCACCGTGATTTCGGAATCGGTCTTTTTCGGGCATCCGCTTCATGCGGCTAAATTATTGTTTATCGCCATTCTTTTGATTGGCATTATCGGTCTCAAGCTTATTACACCGGAGCACGCAAATGCGGGCGACAAGAAAGGAGTATCCTCCAAATGAACTGGTTAGCTTTGATCTGCGCAGGTCTGTTCGAAATGCTGGGCGTCGTTATGATGAACAAGGTCAATGAGAAGAAAAGCGTAAAAAACATCGCTCTCCTGCTAATTGGATTCGGGATGAGCTTTGCCTGCCTGTCCTATGCCATGCAAACCCTCGAGATGAGTATTGCATATGCGATTTGGACGGGTATCGGCGCTACCGGCGGGGCGATTCTAGGCATGATCCTGTACGGCGAGCCGAAAAACATGCTCCGGATCTTCTTTATCACCCTCATTATCGGGGCCGTAGTTGGCCTCAAGCTGGTGGCTTAATTGCGGTTAGAATGCATCAAGGGGCTGTCCCGTAGCTTTATCAGCTAACGGGACAGCCCCTTGCGTGTATATATCGGCTCACTAAACAAAAAGAAGTGGACTGGTTAGGTGCCGATTACACTTCCATGATGATAGGAAGGATCATCGGCTTTCTTTTCGTTTGTTCATATAAGAATCGTCCGAGCGCGTCTTTTACGTTTGATTTGAGTGTTGTCCATTGGTTTACGTTATCGCTAATGGATTTCGTAATCGTTCTTGTTACAATTCTGCCTGCTTCCTCAAGCAGTCCTTCCGACTCCCGTACATAGACGAAGCCGCGGGAGATAATATCCGGTCCCGATTTGATCGTCTTGTCCTGCTTGCTGATTGTTACTACAACAACAAGAATGCCGTCCTGGGACAGGTGCTTGCGGTCACGAAGTACAATATTGCCAACGTCTCCGATACCAAGTCCGTCGATATACGTATTGCCAGCCGGCACTTTGCCGGATTTGCGTGCATCGCCGTTTACGATTTCTACGATTTCACCGTTATCCACGATGAAGGTATTGCCTTGCTCTACGCCAACGGCTTCAGCCAGCTTCTTATGATGAAGCTGCATCCGGTATTCCCCGTGAATCGGGATGAAATACTTTGGAGCCATCAATTGAAGCATCAGCTTCAGCTCTTCCTGGCTGCCGTGGCCGGATACGTGCATGCCTGTTTGCGTGCCGGAACCGTAGATGACATTCGCGCCGAGACGGAACAGCTCGTCCACCGTGCGTCCGATGCTGCGTTCATTGCCTGGGATTGGCGTTGCCGAAATAATAACCGTATCGCCTTCCAGAATCTCTACCTGACGGTGATTCGAACGGGCCATCCGCGTAAGAGCGGACATTGGCTCGCCTTGGCTGCCTGTGCAAAGAATAACGACTTGATTATCCGCATAGCGGTTCACTTCGTTCGTCTCGATTAGCATACCGTCCGGAATATCGAGATAGCCCAGTTCCGAAGCAATCGTAATCATGTTGACCATACTGCGCCCGATAATCGCCAGTTTCCGTCCCGATGCTGCCGCTGCATCCACAACCTGCTGCAGACGGTGCACGTTCGAGGCGAAGGTAGAGACGATCACGCGGCGTTCCGCCTTGCGGAAAGCATCAATGAAGTTCGCGCCGACGATCCGTTCCGATGGCGTAAAGCCTGGACGTTCGGCGTTTGTGCTCTCCGACAGCAAAGCGAGGACACCTTTCTTCCCAATCTCGGCCATCCGGTGAATGTCCGCGTGATAATCGCCTACCGGTGTTTGGTCGAACTTGAAGTCGCCCGTATGGACAACGACGCCTTCCGGTGTATCCAGCACGACGCCGAGGGAATCCGGAATACTGTGGTTTGTCTTGAAGAACGACGCCTTCATCGAACCCAGCTTGAGCTCGGAATCGGAATGAATCAAATGCCGCTCCGTCGATCCGAGCAGTCCGGCTTCCTTCAGCTTTCCTTCGATCAATCCCATCGTAAGACGGCTTGCATAGACCGGCATGCTCAGCTGCTTCAGGATATACGGCAACCCGCCAATATGGTCCTCATGGCCATGCGTGATGAGCAAAGCTCTGACCTTGTCCTTATTCTCGATGAGGTACGTAATATCCGGCACGATGATGTCGATACCGAGAAGCTCCTCATCCGGGAATTTGGAACCGCAATCAATTACAATAATGTCGTTCGCGTATTGTACCGCGTACATGTTCTTGCCAATTTCGCCTACGCCGCCTAAGGCAAAAATGGTTAGTTTCTTTTCTGTTTTATGGTTATTCAAAAATAATCCTCCTATTTATAAGACTGACGACGATTGTTATACTTCAAACATAAAAATCCGAACCAGTCACTTGCCACCATTATAGCACGAAAAAATAACAAAATGGAAATAGGCTTAAATAGCCTTTTTATACCCTGCTGAACTTCCTCCAAGCCGCAATCGCCGCGTTCACGGTTAATCCAAGCGCCACGCCCAGTACTACCGCTGCCAAATTCAATCCGTGTATGAACAATAGCAGCATGCCTGCGCCATAATCATCCTCCGGAAGCGGAAAAACCACCCCCATCAGATAACCGGTAATCATCAGCATCGGCACCCAAATAACAGGGATAAACAAAGCAAAATACCAATATTTACGGCGGAACCACCATATAACGGGCAACGCATATACTGCCGATGTTATTGCAAAAACGATGTACGCCTCATCTATAGCGGCACTATAGCGATAGGCCAGTTGAAAAAAAGTATTCCCGATTACCGCATAAATAACGCTCAAGAGAACAACGAAAAATGCAGCCCGTTGATAGCCTGGTCTTACCTGCGGCTTCATTATCGCTTAATGATCTCCTTGAGTGCCTCTACAAAAGCGGCCATCTCTTCGTCCGTGCCAACCGTTACGCGCAAATATCGGTCAATGCGGGGCTGTTTGAAATAACGGACAAGCACGCCTCGTTCGCGCAGCTGCTGGAACAGAAGCTCTGCCGCATGCTCCGGATGGGAGATGAAGACAAAGTTCGCTGCCGAGTCGGTCACGATAAAGCCCAGTTGTTTCAATTCCTTCGTCACAGCTTCGCGCGTGGCGATTACCTTCGCTGTGGTCTCCTGGAAATAAGCCTCGTCCTCAAACGCCGCTACCGCGCCTGCAAGAGCAAGACGGTCCAGCGTATAAGAATTGAACGAATTTTTGACGCGGTTCAGCCCGTCGATCAGCTCTTCGCTGCCCAGCGCCCAGCCTACCCGCAGACCCGCAAGCGAGCGGGACTTCGATAGCGTCTGAACAACAAGCAGATTCGGATATTCATTCACCAGCTTCGCCGCCGACTCGCCGCCGAAATCGATATACGCCTCGTCAATCAGGACAACCTGATCCGGGTTCTGCACCAGCAAAGTACGGATATCGTCAAGCGAGATCAGCATAGCTGTAGGCGCATTCGGATTCGGAATAACAATACCTCCGGTATCCCGTCGGCTGAATTCTTCAACCGGCAGCTTAAACTGCTCACCCAGCGGAATAATGTCCGCCTTCAGCTGGTAGAACTCCGCATACACCTTATAGAAGCTGTATGTAATGTCCGCGAACGCGACCGGTTTGGCCGGATTAAAGAAAGCCGCAAATGCAAAAGCGAGCACTTCGTCAGATCCGTTGCCTACAAATACTCGATTCGGTTCAACATCGAAATATCCGGCGATTTTCCGGACAAGCGCATCGCAGGTTGGATCGGGATAAAGCCTCAAATCATCGTTTGTTACCGACCGGATCGCTTCAAGCACTTGAGGCGAAGGCGGATACGGATTTTCGTTGGTGTTCAGCTTAATGTATTTTTTGTCCTTCGGCTGCTCCCCGGGAACATAAGGGACTAAAGAAGCCGTAAGCGGACTCCAAAACTTGCTCAATGTTCATTCTCCCCTGTCGTCTTATCATCCTATTGCTTCCAGCATAAATCATTTGGCAGGAATCACCAAATTCAGCCTTCGTTAAATCTTGCGTCCTAGAATAATCAAGTCCCGCTCTACCCCGTCGAGCTCGGCTACCTTTGGCAGGTTCGCCCACTCTTCGAAGCCAAATTTCCGAAGCAGGGCAAGGCTAGGCTCATTATGACCAAATACAAACCCGAGCAGCGTCCGAAGACCAAGTCCCGGGCTTGCTTCAAGCGACTTCTGAATCAGGAACGAGCCGATACCGCGCGCGCGGTACTCCTGATCGATATAAATGCTGATCTCGGCCGTTGCGTTGTATGCCGGGCGCCCGTAGAACGACTGGAAGCTCAGCCACGCTAACATTTTTCCGTCTTCCTCCAGCACCCATAACGGGCGAAAATCCGGTGAATGCTCGTCATACCATCTCATTCTGCTCTCCACCGATACGGGCTCCAGATCAGCCGTTACCCGGCGGGATGCGATAGTAGAGTTGTATATTTCGACGATGCGGGGCAGATCTTCTACCCTGGCATCTCGGATCGTAAAATCATTGTTCATAAGTAGTTCTCTCCTTGACCTCTTGTTTCCTTTATTTGATTGTACAGCCTGTACGATTTTTGCGCACGTGTAAATAATTTAACCTTCTCCACCCGCTAAAAACCAGCCTCGAACTCTATCTTCCGCGAGCTTAAGGTCTCACAGAGGCGTAGGTGCTTGGCGATCTTGTCAAAATCCAACCATAAACCCCACCTACCGCGCAGTTAAGACCCTCTGGGGACCTTATCAGGCACTTCAAAGGCAAAAGTTAAAGCACTTAAGGCCCCCAGAGGGCCTTAAGCGCTTTACGATCTCTCAAAAACCAACTTTAACCCCCACCTACCGCGTAGTTAAGGTCCTTTAGGGACCTTAACGGACACTTCAAAGACAAAAATAAAACCCTTAAGGTCCCCAAGGGGCCTTAAGGGCTTGCCGTATACCAGATAACATGGCGATGATGGCCTTTTACTCGTCTCCGTCGTGAACAACAACCGTCCCCGCGATAAAATCGTGGATGGCGCGTTTGTCTTCGCGCATACCAACCATAAACGCGCTGACAACCGCTGCGATACCGATCGTAACCGCATAGACAAGCCCGCCCACGACATTGCGCAGCAGCATCGTGCCGATGCCCGGCGGTCTGCCGTCCAGGCGGCGGATCTGTATGCCGCAAATCTTTTTCCCGATCGTATAGCCGTTCCAAAGAATAGGAATCAGCAAGGAATACAGGAAGGATATAATGTTCGTAAACGAGTTCTCCCTCTCGCCCGAAATGATAAAGGCCAGAATGGTAAGCGGAATGCCGATAATAAGGCCGTCCAAAATATTGGCGCCCAAACGTCTCCAGAATCCTGCGCGGTTATAAGTATCCATGTTGTTCCTCCCTATTTTTCTCTATTGGCTTTTTGTGCTTTCTTTAGCCTATTACCACCTATTTGGGCTTATGACTCCCGCTAAAGCCCGAGCAGTTTACAAGAATGTTCGCCACCATTCTACAATTTCCTTCTCTTTTACCATATATTATGATAATTAAAAAGCCGAGCTATCCTGTACGGACAGCCCGGCTCGTTCGGCCTATGGCGTTTATTTAAGCTTTGGACGGATCAAACGAGCTCTTCAACGAGACGATCCGGTTGAATACCAGCTTCTCAGCCGTCGAATCCTTCGGATCCACATTGAAGTAGCCGTGACGGAAGAACTGGAACTTGTCATGGCCCTTCGAGTCCTTCATGTTCGGCTCCACAAAGCCTTGCAGTACTTGCTGATTATTCGGATTGATGCATTCGAGGAACGGCTTGCCTTCCTCTTCGGCTTCGCTTGTAATAAGCGGCTCGTACAGACGGAAGTCCGCCGGCACGGCTTGCGAGGCTTCGACCCAATGGATCGTGCCCTTTACTTTGCGGGCATTAAAGCCCGAACCGCTCTTGGTAGCCGGATCATACGTACAGCGCAGCTCGATCACGTTGCCGTCCGCATCCTTGATTACTTCCTGGCACGTAATGAAGTAAGCATGCTTCAGGCGCACTTCGTTGCCAGGGAACAGACGGAAGTATTTCGCTGGAGGATTCTCCATGAAATCGTCTTGTTCGATATAGATCTCGCGGGAGAACGGAATTTGGCGCGTGCCCATTTCCTCGTTCTCGGCATTGTTCTCCGCTTCAAGCATCTCTACTTGGCCTTCCGGATAGTTCGTAATGACAACCTTCAGAGGCTGCAGAACGGCCATCGTGCGAAGCGCCTTCAGCTTCAAGTCTTCCCGGATAAAATGCTCCAGCATCCGCTCGTCAACCGTGCTGTTTGCTTTCGCTACGCCAATCTCGCGGCAGAACGCGCGGATCGCTTCCGGCGTATAGCCCTTGCGGCGCAAGCCGCTGATCGTTGGCATGCGAGGGTCGTCCCAGCCGGTTACGGCGCCTTCGTCCACGAGCGCTTTCAGCTTTCTTTTGCTCATAACGGTATTCGTAATGTTCAGACGCGCGAACTCGTACTGCTTCGGCACATCGACCATTTCGCATTCCGCGATCGTCCAGTCGTACAGCGGACGGTGGTCCGCGAACTCCAGCGTACAAATCGAATGCGTAATGCCTTCAATCGCGTCGCTGATCGGATGCGCATAGTCGTACATCGGGTAGATGCACCATGCGTCTCCCGTGCGGTGATGATGCGCATGGGCAATCCGGTACAGAACCGGGTCGCGGAAGTTGATATTCGGTGAAGCCATATCGATCTTCGCGCGCAGCACCTTCTCGCCGTCCTTGAATTCGCCTGCCCGCATTCTAGCGAACAGATCAAGATTCTCGTCGACGCTGCGGCTTCGGTAAGGACTGTCTTGTCCAGGCTGCGTCAGCGTACCGCGCATCTCGCGGATTTGCTCGGCAGTCAGGTCGCACACATAGGCTTTCCCTTTGCGGATCAACAAAACGGCGCGGTTGTACAGCTCTTCGAAGTAGTCGGATGCAAAACGAAGATCATCCCAGTCAAAGCCGAGCCAGCGCACGTCCTCCTTAATCGACTCTACGTATTCCGTATCTTCCTTTACCGGATTCGTATCGTCGAAACGCAGGTTTGTCCGTCCTTTGAATTCATCGGCTAGCTCGAAGTTCAAACAGATCGACTTGGCATGTCCGATATGCAAATATCCGTTAGGCTCCGGCGGAAAGCGGGTCACGATTTCCTGCACGTGGCCTTCTTTCAAATCTTCGACGACGATGTTCTTGATAAAGTTAGAGGATGATACCTTATTCTCCACTGTGTTTTCCACGGCGACCAACCTTTCCCGTAATTAATGATCTTCCTATCATACACAAAATTACGAGAAAATACACTGCCTACTGCTAGAGGGAGGCACTATCCCTTGAATAAAAAGTCCAGTGCGCCAGCGGAGTAGAGCAGAACCAGGACGACGAGAATCGGAGCGATATAACGCACCATAAACAGCCATATCCCAAACCATGCCGCCGTAAGACCGGCTTCCTCTGCCGCGTTTTTCCAAACCCAGCCTACAAAGATCGTAACAATAAGACCGCCAAGCGGCAGCATGATGTTCGAGCAGATGAAATCCATCCAGTCGAAAAACGTCTTGCCCCCGAAATCCAATCCGCTTACCGCTCCGCCTACCGACACGGCCGAAGGGATGCCAACCAGGAAGAGAAGCACCGTGATCACCGTAACCGCTAGTCCGCGGCTCCAGCCATACCGCTCGCGAATAAAGGCAACCGGCACTTCCAGGAGGCCAACCGTCGAAGTTAATGAAGCAACCGCAAGAAGGATAAAGAATAATCCGCCGAAAAGACTGCCGAGCGGCATTGCTGCAAAGGCAGCCGGCAACGCCACAAATACAAGCCCCGGCCCTTGGCCCGGCTCGATCCCGAAAGCAAAGGACGTCGGGAAAATGATCAAACCTGCCAGGAAGGCATACAGAAGGTCGCCTAGGCCAATCGCCATCGTGCCCGCGCCAAGCGACTGTCTCTTGTCCACGTAAGCACCGTACGTAATCATTGTTCCCATACCAAGAGATAGGGAGAAGAACGCATGTCCAAGCGCAACCAGTGCCGACTCAGCCGTTAACTTGCTGAAATCCGGACTAAGGAAGAACGATACGCCCTCTCCCGCCCCGTCGAGCGTCAAAGAGCGGACAACAAGGACAAGCAGCAAAATAACGAGGCCCGGAATAAGAATTTTGTTAAACTTCTCAATTCCGGCAGACACGCCTTTAATAATAACTGCCGCTGTTAGTACCAGCGCCAGAAGCATCCACCATACCGGCTGCCAGCTGCCGATGAAGGCATTGAACTGGCCGGAGTAATCCGTCGTCGTAAACAACTGCCCCGAGAACGACCGGACTGCGTAATACATCGTCCAGCCTGCGACAACGGAATAGAACGATAAAATCAAAAATGGCGCTGCGATCATTAGGAATCCAAGCGCTCCCCAGCCCTTTTGCTTAGTTAGCCGGTTAAAGGAGGTCGATACGCTGCCGCGGCCGCCGCGGCCGATCGCAAGCTCGGCCATCAGGACCGGCAAGCCAACAGCGAGAAGGCAGACAATAAACATGAGGAAAAATGCCGCACCGCCGTATTTGCCGGTGATATAAGGGAATTTCCACATGTTGCCAAGACCAACCGCACTGCCGATTGCCGCGAAAATAAATCCTGATTTCGAGAACCGCTCTTCCCCATCCGCAAGCGATGGAGCAGCGGTACTCTTGTTTTGATCAACCATCTTACAAACCTACCTCTTTCCTTGTGTCTTAACCTGATGTTGTTGTTAAAGCCTATTATTTGCTTCCAGTTCGAGAAAAAACCGGAATGGTTATCGTACTATTTTTCATACGTTCATACAAGAACCAAAAGAGTGGAACGGATGGTGAGCGCGCCATGGCAGCACAACCGATTATCGTCTTTCCTCCCGGCGGCTGGCGCGGGATTCCTTCCGGCGTCCGGGACTGGCTGGAGGAGCTGGCCGCGAAGAGAAAATTGCTTGCAGTAGCCGATGATGCTCCAAGCGGAATCGAGACTCTCTCCCTGGAACAGCTGGATGACGTGGAATGGGGCAGCGCCTCCGCTATCGTTATGCATCCCGCCTGGGTGCATATTGCCGTGCCGCTGAAGCCGCACTGTCTTATTGCCGTACTGCCCGGGCCGGAATCTAATGAAGAAGAGTTGTGGGGCAAATGCCGCTCCTGGCTATGCGCGTATGCCACGCTTGTCGTGGCCGGTACGGAGGCCTTCTATTTGGAGCAGTGCTTCCGCCGCGGCAGCGTCTTTCTAATGGACGGATTGGACGAAACCTCCGATCTGTTCGCCCGTCAGGCGGTGGAATGGCATAGCGACGGCTTCGAATCCGACATGCTTATCCGCCTCCAGCAGCGCCATAGAGCCAACTGGCGGAATGAACTGCTTCAGAAGCAGGAGCATGAGCAGGCGGCGGGCGGTAAGGTGAACGGCTATGCCGACGGTCTCTTCTTCCATTCGGTCTACCGGTATTTGACCGGCGAAGCCGAATACGCAAGAAAGCTTCTGCTTGCCTCCTTTGAGCAAATGCTGCACGAAGGCCGCAGGGATACGCTTCAGAACGTATACCGGTTCCTGTCGGCGATCGAACTGGAGCAGGGACATGTTCAGGACGCCGTACGGACCTACGGCTACACCGCCCAAGGGGATATCGAATGGCGGCATGCCGAACAATTATCCGGATGGCTGGCTGCCGGGAAGCGGGAGCTCGCCAAAGCCCAGCTATACCGGCTGAATGACGATTACCGCAAAGCGGCAGCTCTGCTGGAGCCGCTTGCGGATGATCCGGAAGCGTGTGCGCTGCTTACTGCTACTTATATTACGATGGGCCGATTAGACAGCGCTCTCTCGCTCGGCAAAGACGGGCTCCGCAAGTCGGCGGTCGACCGCCGGCAGTGGCAGCGTCTGCAAGGAACGGCGCTCTTGCTCAAAGGCAAACGGCATGAGGCCATCCACTGCTTTCTGGCGGCGGGAGAGCATAGGCAGGAGGAATTGAACGGCGTGGTTGAGCTGGCTGTTATGGATGGAGTTGCGCGGGAGCTGACACGAGGAAATAAGGAGGCTGACTAAGGATGTCCAGCGGTCTCGGAAAAGGCGGAAGAAAAATAACGGACAACAAATTAACCGCCATCATGCAGGTCCGCAACGAAGCCGGACGTTATCTGGAAGCGGCGCTTGCGGATTTGTCCGGCTTTGCAGACGAGATTGTCATTGTGGATGACGGGAGCACGGACGATACGCCGGAGCTCGCCGCATCGTTCGAGAAGGTTGTGAAGCTGGTACGGAATAAGGATTCGTTGTTTCATAAAGAATGGCTGCTGCGCGAGCAGCTGTGGCGGGCGGCGGAGGAAACCTCGCCGGATTGGCTGCTGGCCGTGGATGCGGATGAATTTTACGAGGATGACGCAAAAGCGGCCATGAGGCAGCTTATTAACCAGGATGACTACGATACCGTTTCCTTCCGGATGTACGATTTCTGGGATTCGGTCACCCACTACCGCGAGGACGACTGGTGGAATCTCCATCAGCGGCCTATGATGACGCTTGTCCGTTACTTGCCCGGCTTTCATTATGCGTATCCGAAGCGGGCGCATCACGCCACCCGGCTTCCTTTTACCTACAACGCTTTGCCCAGTCTCGATACCGACCTTCGGATCAAGCATTACGGTTGGGCGGGAAGCGCCGAGGATCGGCGGGCGAAATACGACCGTTATATGAAGCTCGACCCGCAGGGACATTGGGGCAATCTCGGCCACTACGCTTCTATTCTCGATCCGAATCCAAGATTGATCCGCTGGCAGGAGAGGGAGCGCCGCGATGGGTAGGACGATGGCAAAGCCGAAGCCCATGAAGACGGTGACGATATTGACCCACAGCTATTTGAACGCCTATGGACAGGATTATTCCCGGGTGTTCGGAGGCGGGCTGGAGCGGTATGTCGATTTGTTATGCCGGGCAATCAAGGAGCTCGGGCTCAATCCGGTTGTTTATCAGATGACGTATTACGAGGCTTTTGACACCGTGCACGAAGGCGTCCGGGTAAAAGGCTGGCCATTTGAAGCCAATAAGATTACGGAGGCTTTCGAGCGGATGGCGGAATCCGCGGAAGGCCTGCTTATCTATGCCAGCTGCATCTGGCATCCCATCCGCTATCGCCCGGGAAGCATCGGCATCTGCCACGGCATCAATTGGGACACTCCTTCTATCGCGGCCGGGACGAAGGCGGCGATCACCCGGCATATCAATCAGGCTCTTCGGCAGCTAGACCGCGTGGTGTCGGTGGATTCGCATTTCCAGACGTATTGCAGGGCTGTCTGCGAGTATGAAGATCCGGCCGTTATTACCCTGCTTCCCAATCCCGTGGATACCTTGCGGTTTGTTCCCCGGCCGGGGGGTGTCTCCCCTTCGGCAAAAGAGGTGCGGGTGCTTTTCCCGCGAAGGCTAAGCTTTGAACGGGGACTTGTTACGATGATGCTGTCGGCGGATGAGCTGCTCTGCAGGTATCCCGCCCTGACCGTGGAATTTGCCGGCGAGCTGATTGACGGATCAATGATGGCGGCAGCCTTTTATTTATGGAAGGAGGCTCATCCTCACCGCGACCGCATCATTCACCGGACATATACGTTCGAGACGATTCAGACGGCCTATCATCAGGCGGATATCGCGGTTATCCCGACGTTGTTCTCGGAAGGGACTTCCCTCTCCTGCCTGGAGGCGATGAGCTGCGGCTTGCCCGTTGTCGCAACCAATGTCGGCGGGCTGAACGATCTCATCATCAATGGCGTAAACGGCCGCCTAATTACAACCTCGGCAGAAGCCGTCACCTCTGCCGTCAGCGAGCTGATCGAGCAGCCTAGACTGAGGCGCCGATTAGGCATAGCCGCCCGGCGGGCGGCGCTCGCATTCGATCAGACGCGCTGGCTCGCCGAGTGGAAGGCGATTATTACTGCGCAGCTTGCGAAGGGAGATGGGGAGAGCCGCTGATGCCTTTCCGCGCTGCCGCCCGCCTGATATGCTGCACGTTGTACAGGATATTCGCCGATCCAGGCTGTTTCTGCGTAAAACGTTGTACATTTTGCAAGATACACTTCAGATCTTAGCTAATCAAAGTAGGTTTACGCGCAATATCCTGCAGATCATACAGTTTAATTCCAATAAATGGATTATAATTCAGAAATATAATGCATTTTTTGCAATGGAAAAGGTCATATACGTAAGAGTTTACAAGCTGTATAACGCGAAACAAAAGAGCTTATAGGCTGTACAGCACGGAGGTTATACGCAGCATCAACTCCTGCTCGCAGAGCAGCGGCGCTGCGAGAACAGGGACCTGCGCGGCGCTGCGGGCGCGCGCCGCAAGCGCTGCCGCGAGCCCCGCCGCGGCGGCTCGCGAGACCCATGGCTGCGCCGCCGCTTCGCGCGCAGCCGCAAACTGCTCCGCCGCGGCCGGCATGTCGCCCGCGGCGAAGTGCAGGACGCCCGCGGCAAGCCGCGCAGGCGCACCGGGCTGCGCTGCCGCGCGCAGCCTCTGTGCCGCGGCCAGCGCGGGCACAGGCGGCGCTGCGCCTAGCAGCGCGCACCATTGCAGCGGCGCCGCGGGCACAGGCGCCGCCAAGGGCGGTGGCGCGGCTGGGCAAAGCCGCAGCCACGCGGGCCAGGCACGCACGCGAAGCAGCGCGTGCGCAATCCCGGCGGGCGGCGGCTCAGCCCGCCCGCCATCCGCCCAGGCAAGGGCGGCGAGGTACTCGCCCCTGCCCGGGTACGCATCCGGCAGCTGCGCCCAGCGCTGCCGGGCAGCGGCCGGATCGCCCTGCTGCGCGGCGAGCAGGCCGCTCCAAAAAGCTTCCCCGACCGCCAGCCCGGTCATCAGCCGGCTGCTTACCTCGGGCTCAAGCTGCAGTCCGGCGTCAGCCAGCAGCTCCAGCATGAAGCGGCAAAGCCTATGATCGCCGGTGGCTGCCGCGCGGTTGGCCGCAGCCAACCAATGCGTTCTATGATCCGCGTCAAGCGTGCCCAGCATAACAAGCCTTTCCCATGCCGGCCGATAACCGGGGTTAGCCTCAAGCGCTGCCGCATAAGCCTCGGCTGCCCGATTCCAGTCATAGCCGCGTTCCGCCGCATAACCGGCGGCAAGCAGGGTCCGGTAGCTTCCGGAGCCGGCAGCGGAAGAGTAATGCGCAGACCGTGCGCCAGCCAAGCATGCCCGCTCCAGCACCGATCCGGCCTCGCCAGGCCGGTCCATCTCCATCAGCACCGCCGCGTAAGCTTCATGCAAATCCGGGAAATCGGCATACCTCGTTAGGCCGCTCCGGGCATAACGCTCCGCATCCTCCAGCCTGCCAAGCGCCCGCAACGCATGGACCAGCTTCAGCCATATGTCGGACAAATAGCCGGCGTCGTCACCCGCTTCTTTCCCGTTCACCATAGGCTCCAGCCATTCGGCCGCCCGCTCCCAGTCCCCGTAAGTAAAATATTCCGTACCCATCGCATACCGAAGCACCGGATTTTCCGGTTCACGGTTCAATGCGGCGAGCAGGATCCGTTTATTGCGTTCCTTTTTCCCGCGCCTTGCCATAACGGCATGCCGGTACCCCTCATGAAGCACTTCAACCGGGGCAAAACGCAGGGCCTCTTCTCCGCAGGCCGAAACGGCCGTTGCCGCTTCCTCATGAATTGCGCCGGAGAACCGGATCCTCGGATCGTTCCTGAAAAGCCGGCAGACCGCATCCGAGACCTCTTCCTCCCCGCTCCTGCCGTCAACCCGGCTTCTGATCCGAATCAAATAGCCATAGCATTGCTCTGCCGACAGCAGCTGGCTCCATTCCTTCACGGGAAGCGGGAGAAGCCGTTCGTCCGCATCCAGCACCAGAATCCACGGCTGGGAAGCCTGCTCGATTGCGGCATTGCGGGCTAATGCAAAATCATCCTGCCAGACAACCCGCCGCACTATTGCACCGTAGGCTTCCGCTATGTCTGCCGACCGGTCTGTCGACCCCGTATCCGCCACTATAATCTCCGAGCAATAAGGAGCCGCCGCGGCCAGACAATCCGGCAGGAATAATTCCTCGTCCCGGACAATCATGCACAGCGTTATCGGAAGCTGGCCTTCCATCCCGTCCCTCCTTACCACCCTTCAAATCCGGGCAGCAGCATGCGGATGCTTTGAACGGCTTGCCGTTCGACAGGGCGCTCCTTCGACTGCTGAACCCGCTCCAAATACTGCTCCGCACGCGCCCTCCAATATACCGCGGAAGACAGCGTATCTTCCGCCTCATCCTTGCCAAGCCAGCCTGCAAAAGGCAGTCCGCTGTAATCCCCATCGCGCAAAGCATTCGCCTGCACGGCAAGCGAGTGCCGGAGCCCAGGCTCCTTGTAAAGCTCACCCTGCCATTCCAAATAGGCAGCCGCGCTGGCCGGACAGCCGCTTGCGACCATTACCCCGGCCAGCTTCAGCATAGCCGCTTCATCCGGGCAGGAGATCCGCCTTGCCATCCATGCAGCAAGCTGGCCTTCGCGGCCGGCGGTCCTCATGTATTTGCACAGCCGAAAAAGCGGCGGCAGCAAGCTGGGCTTAAACCGCAGCGCCTTCATATATGCTTGCTCCACGCCCTGCTCATCGTGCAGCGCTTCATAGATTCGTCCTTGCAAATAAGCGGTCCGGAACGTCCCCATTCCGTCCTCCGTATGGTAGCGCGCAGGCGCCGCTCCTAGCTCCAGCGCTTTTTCGGCGGCTTCCATAGCGTTCTTGAACCGTCCGGTACTCGCCGAGCAAAGCGCGATATAATGCCACAAATCCGTATAGTCCGGGAAAATAGCCGAGCCTTCCTTCGCTGGAGCCGCGGCTTCCTCCCATCTGCCTAGCAGTTGGAGACTAAGCGATTCGTATTTCAGCACCAGATGCGCATAAGAGAGCTGCTCAAAGCCGGCGGACCGCTTGGCAATCCGGAACGCTTCCAACGCTTCCTCCGCTCGGTTATTCCGCAAATATTCAACGCCGATATTATAGCGGTGGAACGTATTGTCCGGGTCTTCCGCAAGCGCAAGCTCGAGCAGCTCCATATTGCGCTGCAGCTTGTTTTTTTCCGCCACCACCTGGGTCCGGTAGCCATAATGATGAATGATGACATCCGTGAGGTGAAAACGGGCCGAAGGGTTTTTTCGCAAAATCGAAAACGAAATCTGCTCATGAATCCGCCCCTCGAACCGGTGGGCAGGGTCATTCCGGAACATCCGAAGCACGGGATGGATCGTCGAGCCCTGATCATGGTCCGGCCCGACCTGGTTTCTGATCTGAAGAAGCAGCGCGGACAGTTCCGCATGGCCGGCATACTCAAGCAGTTGAGGCTTTGTTGCCGCATCCAGCTGTTCATCCGCGTCAAGGAACAGAATCCATTCCCCGCTGGCCCGCTCCACCCCCTTGTTGCGCGCTTTGGCAAAATCATGCTCCCACCCGCTCCGGATCACCTGCGCTCCGTACCGCTCCGCTATGGCAATGGTCTCGTCGGTCGAACCGGTATCTACAACAATGATCTCGTCGGCTATGCCGAGTACGCTGTCGAGACAGCCGGGTAGATGCTTCTCCTCGTTCTTAACGATCATACATAAGGAAATCCGCTTCCGCTGTTCCGCCATTCACGCGCCTCCTTTGCCGCCCGTTCCAGCTGGTCTGCCAGCTCATCCATTCAACTCGGAGCAATGCTTCCTGAAGCTTCATCCGGTCCGGCTCCGACCAGCTGCCGTCCCAATTGCGGGTCCCGCTATACTCATCCGGCTGAAGAGCTTCAATAGCAAGCTGCAAGCAGGCTGCGGCGGCTCCAAGCCGCGCTCTTTCCGCATAAACGCCGCTTTTGTCGCTTTCGGCCGAACTGTCGAACAAGGATAACGCTTCGTTATGCAGCTTTTTCAAATACAGCAGTTCCCCAAGACGGAAGGATTGCTCACCGGTCAAACGGCCTTCCTTCTCGAAACGGTCAAGCATCTGTTCCGCCGCGGCATCCACGTAACCGTGGTCATAGAGAAGGGTTTCAAAATACGGCCTCAGTCCGTAAAAACCGCCTGCCAACCGATGCGCAAGGCGCAGCATCCCCCGGCTCACCGCCGTATCCAGCCAGCGGGCAGCTGCAGCGAGCTCCTGCTCCTTCGCGATTTTGTTCTGCGGTCCTTGCGCCGCCGGAAGCCAGCCGTTCAAATGCTCCGCCTCGTGGGCAAGACGCCCTCCCCCGAGAACAGCCGCCAGCTCCTCCCGACTGATCTGCAGCCCGTCATTCCAACGGCATAATGCCCAGTCCATGCCTAACTGCAGGATCTCGTATGAAGGCTCTGCGTCCGCGGACGGTTGGGCTGCTTGCAGCCAAGACCGAATCTGCGAGGCCGCTTCCGCATACTGACCGGTCCCGATCAGACAATCCGCAAACCCTCGTATATCGCACCAAGGAAGCTGTTCCGGCATTGGAGCACCCGCCGTTGACACGGATGTTGACTGGACCACTTCCCTCCACAGCGGCAAAGCCATACTATTGGCCCCGATACGGCTTAACACGCGGGCCATCAGCTTATGCGGATCTGCAACATCGTTACCGGTAAAGCTGCTTAGCTTCTGACGGATCTCCTGGTCGGGCACGCCAAGCTGCTGAAGGTAATCCGCCAAGGCTAACAAAGCCTCTTCCCAGCCCGGCTTTGCACCCAGCAAGGCTTCATATGCAAGCAAAGCTGCTTCAGCCTCTCCCGTCCGCTGCAGCACGGATGCCAGACGAAGCTGTGCCTGGTAGCTGCCCGCTCCATTTTCGGAGATATAGGAATGGGGTCTTGAACCCGCTTCAATAGCCGCCTCATAGGCTGCTTTTGCCTCCAACAGCATTCCCGCCGCCGATAAGCTGTTGCCCTGCAGCAAATACAGGTCCGGGTAATCTGGATATCGGAGCGTCTCCCCCCGAAGCAGCTCGGCAGCCTCCCCGTTCCGGGATAGAGCAAGAAGCGTAGTTGCGTAATCTCTAACGAGCGTCGGCCGGTATGGAGCGGATAGAGGGGTATAGCCAAGCGCTTTATCAAAGGCAACCGCCGCTTCTTCGGCTTTTCCAAGCTGGCATAACGTAACTCCGTAATTGTATAGACAAAAAGGGTCATTCGGCCGCTTGGTCAGCTGCCTAGAAATGACCCGTAAGTTCCGTTCCGCTTTGGATTTGCGCTGCAGCACATCCGGCATGTACCCGATATGAGCAATGTGAGAGTCCCCTGCACATAACGGACCGTCCACATCCTTCAGGACGGCACCGTCCTCCGTTTCACGGACACGGACGAGCTGCTCATGAATTTCTCCATGATAGACATACCCTCGGTCAGCACGGAACAGACGCACGGCTTCGCTCGTCATGCTGCGGCCGGTATTGGAGCCATCGAGCAGATGCTCCATCCGAAGCCGATAGGCAGGCGATGCGGCTTTTCGCAGCCCCTGTCTGAGCGATTGCGAATCACCCTTCAGCCGTTCATCCGCATCCAGAACCAGAACCCATATGGTACGTGCATGCTCCAATGCCAGATTGCGGGCAGAGGAGAAGTTATCCTTCCACTCCGCCTTAATCACTCTTGCTCCATACCGCAGGGCAATGTCCACCGTTCCGTCCGTCGAACCTGTGTCGACAACGATTAGCTCATCGGCTATGCCGCGAATGCTGTCCAAGCATTCGGGAAGCATATCCTCTTCATTGCGTACGATGATGTGAACACCGAGCAGCATTTTATAACCCTCCTAAAAAGAATTAGCGCGTCTTTTGCGGTAATTCTTACTTCGTAAGCCTACGCCAAGAATTATCGCGTTCTTTGCGGTAATTCTTACTTCGTAAGCCTACGTGCCTTGGCCATTGAAGTATACGTCGACGGTGGTAGCACTGCCCGTCGTTGTCGAACGGTAAGCCAGTCTCGTATATTTCAGAAAACGCTGCGGCACAAGCACATCAACCGAGCCTACCGCGATACCCGTTACGCTTTCCACGTCGGTATACCAGTTCGTTCCGTTAGCGCTGATCTCAACACGCGCAGTCGCCGCATTTGTTCCCGGACCTTTGTTGTAGACAAAGTAAGAATAAGTGCCAAATACGCTGGTCGTAATAGCCGGTACAGCCGTATATGCATCTGCTGTTAGGTTATTCAGGTTCGCTACTTCTTGGAAGCTCTTTTGAGAAATAGAAGTGACACTGCTTAAAGTACCCGCGGTAATGGTTGCTCCAAGCAACGCAGTCAAGGTACCGGCTGTAATCGTTGTGCCTAGGACGGCGTTTAACGTTCCTCCGGTTATCGTTGCTGCGGATACCGCCACAGTACCAGCCGTGATCGTTGTGCCAAGCACTGCTGTCAATGTTCCCGCCGTGATCGTCGCGCCAAGCAAGGCGTCCAGCGTTCCTGCGGTAATTGTTGCTCCGGATACGGCCACCGTACCAGCTGTAATTGTTGTGCCTAGGACGGCATTTAATGTGCCTCCGGTTAACGTTGCTGCAGACACCGCCACTGTACCGGCTGTGATTGTCGTGCCAAGTACCGCCGTGATCGTTCCTGCTGTGATTGTTGCTCCTAAAACTGCATCCAATGTGCCCGCTGTAATAGTAGCTCCCAACAATGCATCCAGCGTTCCCGCTGTGATCGTCGCCCCAGACACGGCCACAGTGCCGCCCGAAAGCGCTACTGTCCCGCCTGAGATCGCTACCGTACCTGCTGTGATCGTAGTACCAAGTACCGCTGTGATCGTTCCTGCTGTGATTGTTGCTCCTAAAACTGCATCCAATGTGCCGCTGTAATAGTCGCTCCCAACAATGCATCCAGCGTTCCAGCTGTGATCGTAGTGCCAAGTACCGCTGTGATCGTTCCTGCAGTGATTGTTGCTCCTAGAACCGCATCAAGTGTACCTGCTGTGATCGTTGCACCTAACAATGCATCCAATGTGCCTGCCGTAATCGTCGCTCCCAACAATGCATCCAGCGTTCCCGCTGTGATTGTCGCCCCGGACACGGCCACAGTGCCGCCCGAAAGCGCAACTGTTCCTCCGGAGATCGCAACCGTACCTGCTGTGATCGTAGTACCAAGTACCGCTGTGATCGTACCGGCTGTGATTGTCGCGCCTAGAACCGCATCAAGTGTACCTGCAGTGATTGTCGCTCCCAACAATGCATCCAATGTGCCTGCCGTTATCGTCGCTCCCAACAATGCATCCAGCGTTCCCGCTGTGATTGTAGCGCCAGACACGGCCACCGTGCCGCCCGAAAGCGCTACTGTTCCTCCAGAAATCGCTACCGTACCTGCGGTAATCGTAGTACCAAGTACCGCTGTGATCGTACCTGCAGTAATCGTCGCTCCCAACAATGCATCCAGCGTTCCCGCTGTGATTGTAGCGCCAGACACGGCCACCGTGCCGCCCGAAAGCGCTACTGTTCCTCCGGAAATCGCTACCGTACCGGCCGTGATCGTAGTACCAAGTACCGCTGTGATCGTACCTGCAGTAATCGTTGCTCCTAGAACGGCATCAAGTGTACCTGCAGTGATCGTCGCTCCTAACAATGCATCCAATGTGCCCGCTGTAATAGTTGCTCCCAACAATGCATCCAATGTGCCCGCTGTAATAGTTGCTCCCAACAATGCATCCAATGTGCCCGCTGTAATAGTTGCTCCAGACACCGCCACCGTTCCTCCGGCTATCTCAAACGTGCCGCCAGATACCGCGACTGTACCGCCTGAAATGGCTACGGTACCGGCCGTGATCGTGGTGCCAAGCACGGCGTTAATCGTTCCGCCTGTGATCGTCGCTCCAAGTAACGCGTTCAATGTTCCCGCCGTTATCGTTGCTCCTAGCACAGCATCTATCGTTCCTGCAGTAATTGTCGCTCCCAGCAACGCGTCCAATGTTCCAGCTGTTATCGTTGCTCCTAGCACAGCATCCAGCGTTCCGCCTGTAACGGTCGCGCCGGACACCGCCACCGTTCCTCCGGACAGCTCAAAGGTACCGCCCGATACTGCGACTGTACCGCCGGAGATGGCTACCGTACCGGCCGTGATCGTTGTGCCAAGCACGGCGTTAATCGTTCCGGCGGTAATGGTGGCGCCAAGCACGGCATCTACTGTCCCGCCCGTAACGGTTGCACCGGATACGGCGACTGTGCCGCCGGATACTTCGACCGTTCCTCCGGAGATCGCCACCGTACCGGCCGTAATCGTTGTGCCAAGTACAGCGCTGATCGTACCGCCTGTAATTGTCGCACCCAGTAAGGCGCTTAAAGTACCACCCGCCAGAGTAGCATCCACCGTTCCTCCGGAAACGGCTACCGTTCCGGTCACCCCAACCGTGCCGCCAGATATGGCAACCGTACCGGCCGTAATCGTCACACCCAAAATACTGCTGATCGTACCGTCAAGCATCACGGTAACCAGATTGCCGCTTGAGTCCACTGTCAGCGGCCGCGCCGTATCCGTACTGTCTTTACCAAAGATTAAAGTGCGTAAATTATCAGGATTCGGATTAAATGTCGAAAAGTTTGGCATGCCTTCCCATCACCTATTTTCTCTTAGAAAATGAAATTCATGAACCGAGGTCATCTGCGTTCGCTGTGCCTGAAAATATACCTGGATCAAAGTTGAAGCACCTGGCTGCTGCGAGCGTATCGAGAGTCTTGTAAAATGCAAAAATCTCGACGGAGTCATAATGATCATGCCCCCCGGCTCCACGACGCTCTCATAGTCGCTTGCGAAATCCACCCCGTTTGGTCCAACCTCCAAGCGCACAACGGCTGCATTTCCTCCCCGGTTCAGCACTGAGTAAGAAAGCACCAAATCGGAGGATGTGTCTTGTTTGGGCATCGGGACGAATTCATCTGATGTCGCAGCTTCTTCATATTCAATGGAACGGAAACTTTGACAACAGTTGCCGTCTTTGCCCCTGCGGCAAACACGTCTTCGGGGGATACAGCGTTTCTTGGGCTTTAACGGCTTTTTGCGGCAACGACGTGGTCTTCTATGTTTGCATCCTGCTGTTTTTCCCATTTCTCCTCTTCTCCTCAATGTCCATGCTTCCATTACTTTATGTGTAAACGAATTTGTCCGCGGCGGCGATTGACGCCTGTAGATTCACCTAACTTCCTTCTCATCGTTAAATCCCCATACGAATCCGGCTTTTCCACCATATACTGTGGCAAGCATTTCGATACAAGAGGTGGGGACAATTGACGAATTACTCCGTATTTAACAGCGAGAACAATCCGCTTTATATTTTGCTGAATAACCGCTACAGCAGTCCTGCCATCGTGGCTCCTCCTGAAGAAGACGCTGCTGCGAGCGGCCGGTTTTTTATGGTCACTTCGGCTAGCACAGCCGTAGGCGCGGGCTCCAACTTGTTGATTCAGATTACCAATCCAAACGGCAGCGGAAGGTCGCTGTATGTTTCAAAAATTAGCGGTGGAGTGAGTGCGGCTGCAACAGTGAACCTTTATTCGGGAGGCACGGTCACGGGTGGTACAACGCCAACTCCGTTTAACATGCAGCTTGGCAACGCGACAACAAGCGTAGCTACCGCTAGGGTAACTACCGGAAGCGTGTCGGGTTCACCAACGTTGTTCTATACCACTTTGCTGGCGGCGGGGATGTTTGAGGTTGCTTTTGCAGGGGGACTTATTGTAGCGCCTAACCGTTCAGTCACCATCTCAGTTGGTACCGGTGCCATTACGGCGGCGGCCAATATTTCGTGGTGGGAGTTTTAATGCCGAATAACCCGATATTTGACGGCTCCAACGGGCCCTTGTACGGAGCGGCAGCCAACTCCTATACGCAGCCCGGGTCCGAGATTCCGGTTCAGTCCGGCACCTCCGTACAAGCCGGAAGCTCCTTCAGCATCAGCGCATCCAACAGCTTGTCCTTAGGACTGTTAGGGGGAAGCGTCAATATCTCGATTCGCATCGCCAACCCTTCGGGCAGCGGCAAAACCGCGTACCTTGGACAGATCATCGGGTACACCAACATTTCGCTAAGCCTGCTTTCGAGCTTTTCCGCGCAAGTGACGGTCTACAGCGGTGGAACCGTTGCTTCCCCAACTACCGTAACGCCGGTCAATTTTAACTTGGGAAGCGGGACGGCCAGTGTCGCTTCCGTCACCACCTCTATCAACGCCGTGACTGGCGGGACGGCTTTTATCCTATATCCGCTGCAGCCTGGCCCATTCTCTTTTTCCGTTGGCGGGGGCGTTTCCGTACCGCCGGGACAGACCTTAACCGTTAACGTAGTAGGCTCTTTGACCGTGCTTGGCCTGATGGGGGTCGGCGCGGAGGTCATCTGGTGGGAAGCTTGAATAAACAGCAAAAAAGCCCACGCTGCCTTGAACGGGCGACATGAGCTTTTATTAAGGCAGTATGAGATTACAGCAGCTTCTGGATATCTTCCACCATATTTAGCGGCTCGTCCGTCGATTCAAACCGTTTGATGACGTTGCCCTCGCGGTCAACGAGGAACTTCGTGAAGTTCCATTTCACGTCGTTGCCTTCCAGGTAATGAGGCAGCTTCTCCGACAGGAAAGTATGAAGCATTTTGCCGCTTGGCTCCGAGGTGTCAAAGCCGTGGAACGGAGCTTGCTCCGTCAAATACTTGAACAGAGGATGAGCCGATTCTTCACGGACATCCGTCTTCGCAAACAGCGGGAAGGATACGCCGTAGTTGATCTGGCAAAATTCCTGCACATCCGAATTCGAGCCTGGCTCCTGTTCGCCGAACTGATTGCTCGGAAAGCCCAGAATTTCGAGTCCTTGCTCCTTGAATTGCTCATATACCTTCTGCAGGTCGGAATATTGAGGCGTGAAGCCGCATTTGCTTGCTGTATTTACGATGACCAGAACCTTGCCCTTGTAATCCTCCAGGCTAACACGCTGCCCTCTAATTGTATCTGCTTCAAATGAATAAACGCTCATAATATATCCTCCTCCGACTAAATGATTTGATTAAAATTAAATTGCATACAATTTATATCATATTCCGATGCCCTATGTCAAACATTGAATAGCTAGTCTGCGCACGAATAAGGGGAAATTTCCGTCTTGCAGCGCTCGCTTTTGATTAATGCAACGGGCAACCAGCCTATTAAGTCGGTTTTTTTCCCTTACAGCTACCCGCTCCGTATCAGCCCAACTAACAACCAGCCCAATAAGTCGGTTTTTTCCTCTTACAGCTACCCGCTGCATATCAACGCTCCGAACAACTAGCGAATTAAGTCGGTTTATCCGTCTTGCGGCACGGAAGGACCGTGCCCATGAATCAAAAATAAACGACCGAATCTTGATTGCGGTCAAAAAAAGGGCGTGCCTCACGGCACGGCCCACTCGTTACATTTCCGCCTTTTGCAAACGCATATAGTCGCCAACCATGGCGAAACGCCACGGGAGGATCATCCCAAACGCGAGCAGGTAGAACAAAGCCCCTGTCTGCGGGATCGACATATATTGCTCGACTACGCTATGCAGCGCTAGCCGGATCGCAAGCAAGGTCAGCATGATGAAAATAAACGCCTTGGAACGGCGGACGAATATATCGGATTCGACTCTCTCGAGACGCGTTGTGACGATAAGTGGGAACGAGAAGATCAAAAGCCCCGTGCCAAAAGCCGATAACCCCCACAGCCAGTGGATATGGGTAACGGGAAAAGCAAACATCATAAAGCCCGTCGACATGCCTAGCGGCGGGGCGATAATTTTACGCAGGTTCGTCGGCTGTTTGCCCGCCCGCATGCGAAGCACGATAAGCGTCAGACCGGCACAAACCGAAAAAACGATGGACGCCACTTGAATGAGATGTGTATTTGCAGATAGCATCGTTATCTATCCTCATTTCAAAATAGGTTAGCTACACCCATCGTACTGCAAAATTTTAAACAGTGCAAACCTTCTGAAGCCCGCAAGTTTATGCCTTTCAAACGATCCAATCAATAAGATCCGCGGATAAACGGATGGACCTGTTCCTTATAGAAAGCCGCAAGACGCTCCCGATCTTCTGCCGTAAATGAAGGCACGTCCAGTGCCGCAAGATTATCCTCCACCTGACGGACGTTGCGGAAGCCCGGAATTACGCAAGTGACGGCTTCATGATCAAGCAGCCAGCGCAGCGATGCACGCGTCATATTGCCGCGGCCCTCCTCCATCCAGCGCAGCTGGTCGGCCAGCTCGACGCCTTTGGCAAAGCCTAGACCGGCGAATGTCTCGCCCACGTTAAACGCTTCGCCGTTCTCGTTAAAGCGGCGGTGGTCATCCGCTTCGAAGGTGGACGATGCCGTGAACTTCCCCGTCAATAGACCGCTCGCAAGCGGCAGGCGAACCAAGATGCCAACGCCGCGGCGATGCGCTTCATTGAGCAGCTCAAGCGGCTTCTGGCGGAAAATATTATAGATGACCTGAAGCGCGCGCACATTCGGCTGCTCCAGGCAGAAGAGACCTTCCTCCACCGATTCTACGCTTACGCCGTAATGACGGATTTTGCCTTCCTGTTGCAGCTTGTCCAGCACCTCGAACACGCTTCCGTTCTTCAGAATCGACATTGGCGGGCAATGGATCTGGTACAGATCAATCCGCTCGCGCTCCAGACGCTTCAGGCTGGCTTCGCAATAAGCGCGGACCGAAGCCTCCGAGTAGGTCGCCGGATCATGAATATCTCCCGCGCGGCAAAATTTCGTCGCGATATAAATCTCATCCTCGCGCCCTTTGGCGGCTTGCGCGAGCAGCTGCTCGCTGTGGCCGTCTCCGTACACGTCTGCCGTATCAAAGAAGTTGACGCCTTTATCGATGGCAGCCTCAAGCGCCATGAGCGATTCCTTATCGTTGACGTTGCCCCAGGCACCGCCAATCGCCCATGTTCCGAAGCTGATCTCGCTAACTTTCAATTCCGATGAACCTAACCCGCGATATTGCATCCTCTCACCTCGTTATGTAATCGTTTACGTCAATAGTGTAACAAAAAAACGGCCGAAGCCCAATCGTCAATCGATCGGCTTCGGCCGTTGGTTTTATAAAATTAACGCTGGTGCTGCATATAGGCGCTGATATCTACGCCAAGCCCTTTCGAAAGGCGGATACCGAATTCCACGTTAGCGCGGAAGAAGTTGCATACAGCACGCAGCTGGACATTTTCGCTTGCGTGCTTCAGGTCGTTCACCAGATTGCTGACCAGATTATCCCGCTGCTCTGGCGGCAGCGACAAGTAGCGCTCCCCTGCCTGCGTGAAATCATCGGTCTTGTCGATCTTCTGACGTCCGGCATAGCCATGCAATGGCGCGTCGCCGTCCTTGTACTCCGAAACTTCCCGCGGGCTTTCCGAAGAGCTGTTAGGCTCATAGTTAACGGTTGAAGGATCGGCTTTCATCGTCATCGCGCCACCTTGCTGATGGTTGCGAACCGGCGCGTAAGGGCAATTGACCGGAATATGAAGATAGTTGGCCCCAAGACGGTAGCGCTGCGCATCCGGGTACGAGAATAGGCGTCCTTGGAGAAGCTTGTCTTCCGAAGGCTCAATGCCGGGTACTACGGCGCTAGGCGCAAAAGCAGACTGCTCGACTTCGGCAAAATAATTGTCCGGATTGCGGTTCAGCCGCATGGTGCCAACAAGCTGCAGCGGGTACATATCCTCCGGCCAAATCTTCGTTGGATCCAGCGGATCGAAGGAATAACGGTCCAGATGCTCAACCGGCATCAGCTGCACATGCAGATCCCACTCCGGATATTGGCCTAGTTCGATGGAATCGTATAAATCCCGAGTCGCATGGTTGAAGTCTTTGCCTTGCATCTCGCTGGCTTCGGCAGCCGTAAAGTTGCGGACTCCCTGCTTCGATTTCCAATGGTATTTCACATACGTTACATTGCCCTCGTCATTTATCCACTTGAACGCGTGAACGCCAAAGCCGTCCATTTCGCGGTAGGAAGCAGGGGTGCCGGCATCGGAGAATACCCAAGTAAGCATATGGGTCGATTCCGGCGACAGCGTCATGAAGTCCCAGTAACGCTCCGGCTCTTGAATATTCGTTCGCGGGGACGGCTTAAGCGAATGAACCATATCCGGAAATTTGATCGCATCGCGTATGAAGAAGACCGGCAAATGGTTGCCGACGATATCCAGGTTGCCTTCCTCCGTGTAGAACTTCACTGCAAAACCGCGCGGATCGCGCGCCGTCTCCGGCGAACCTGTTCCGTGAATAACGGTGGAGAACCGGACAAACACGTCCGTTTCTTTGCCCGCTTCCCGCAGGAATGCTGCCTTTGTATGGGCACTCATGCTGCTTGCTGCCCGGAATACGCCATATGCGCCAGCCCCGCGCGCATGCACCACGCGCTCCGGAATACGTTCGCGGTCAAAATGGGCGATCTTCTCGATCAGATGGTAATCCTCCAGCAAGGTCGGGCCGCGTTGTCCGGCTGTTCTGGAGTTTTGATTATCGCCTACAGGCTTGCCTTGATTAGTGGTTAAACGGTTGATCATATCGGTACCTCCGGATTATTTATATTTAGACTTGATCTAAATCTTATAATCCTATTGTACGTTTACGGATCAACCCTGTCATGAACGTTGGATGAAAACCTAATGAAGAACAGATGAAGAAGGTCCCTGCACTCTCTTTTAATTGCCCCGTTCCTCTACCAGCCGATAGCCGACTCCGCGCACGGTCGCGATATAATGCGGCGCTACCGCGCTGTCCTTCAGCTTGCGGCGGAGCGTCTTGATATGCACATCCACGACATTGCTCCCCCCGAAATACTGGCTGCCCCATACCGCGTCAAACATCGCTTCGCGCGTGAGCACCGCCCCATCGGATGTCAGAAACATAAGGAGAAGATCATATTCCGTCTTGGTCAGCTCAATTCGCTCACCGCCGCGGAACACCGCCATTTTCTTCAGGTCGACGGTCAGGTCCTTGAACCGGTAGCTGGACAGATCGGGAGCCTTCCACTCGCCGAGCATCCGGTTGATCTGGTTAAGGGCTTCCTGCGGATTCGAAGGCCATGCGAGCAGCTCGGCATGTTTCGGAATAGCCGCTGCCATAATCCGGGCGTCCTCGTGGACCAGATACAGAAGGGATGCGCCGTTAATGGGAGAAGTTTGCGTCATCGCCGCATGAAGGGCATCTATGGCATCCGGAATAAGCGGATGCGGAGTGGCATCGTAAATTATCAGCTCCGGCTGCAGGCTGCTGACGAATGCCTTGTTCAGATCGTGGAGCGTGAACAGGTCGAAGCATTCCGCCGTAAGAAGATGCAGAAGGCTGTTCATCCGCTCGGGAAAAGGACTAACCGTCATAATCCGTTTGGTGAGGGAACATGCCTTCCCCTCCATCGACTCGCTGGAGGGCGGCCCCTCCATACGGTTATCTTCTACTTGCTGGCGCATAACTCGCATACCCCCTCTAATACAACATGTGCATCCTGAACCTTAAACTTCGTTTCTGCGGCAATTTTCTTCAGCCATTCCTCGGGCAGCTCGGTCAACACTTCCTCGACGCGACCGCACTGCTTGCACATAATATGATGGTGATCGTCCATTCTGGCATCATAGCGGCTGACAGCCTCGCCTAGCTTGAGCTCCCGGATGAGTCCGGCGTCGGTCAAATAACGGAGCGAATTGTATACCGTTCCGTACGCAAAGCTGACGCCTTTGTCGCGTAATCTTTCAATAATATCCGCCGCTGTCGGGTGATCATTGGATTCCTGGATCGCCTCGAGAATCGTTTTGCGCTGTACGGTTAAATTTATCTTAGTCATCATTATTCATTCCTTCAGTACAAGTTAATTTAGACTAAGTATAAATCTAAAGAATAGGAAGATCAACCGGGACTCTCTGCCTATATGCGCCATTCTCCCTCTTTAGAATGAGTAGCCAAACTTTACGAAAAATAATTATCTGAATATTTACAAAATTGAAATAATAGTTTATGATAGACCTACACCAAACGAAAGGGGATAGACCATTGAAGTAGGTTAGCGAAGCATGTCCTCACTATTTCCGGGAAGGAGATCGCAAGGTAAACCGGACATGCGGGAACTCAAATTCGTCTCTCGTCACTTGGACCCGATCAATACTTATTCGTTAGTAAGATTAAGGCAACGCAAGTTGTAGAATGGAGCGTTACGAAATTGAATAATTGCGATTCAGAAAGGTAAAGGGATTCCGGTTATCATTGATAAGCGGAATCCCTTTTTGCGTGCGTATTTTATAGAATAGGCGATAACAGCCGGGCGATGGACTCTTTGAACTTGTTCATCAGCGGCCGCTTCAAATAATCCTCGAAGGTTAATTCATGACAATCCTGCAGGTCAAGATCAAACAATCTTTCCAGTTCGCCTGCCGTTGCGCTGTCATAGATAAAGGCGTTCATTTCGAAGTTCAGCTTAAAGCTGCGGTTATCGATATTGGCCGTACCGACGGAAGCAAGCTGACCGTCAATGACAAGCGTCTTCGCGTGCAGGAAGCCCCGTTCATAAATGTAGCATTTGCCGCCCGCGGCAAGCAGTTCGTTCAAATACGAATGCGTTGCCCAGTACACGAAGAAATGATCGGGCTTGCCGGGCAGCATGACCTTCACTTCAATCCCCGACATAGCGGCCGTCTTGAGCGCGGTCATCAAACTCTCGTCCGGCACAAAATAAGGCGTCTGCAGACAGATGCTTTTTTTCGCGAAATAAATCATCTTGATGTAAGCATCCTTAATCTGCTGGGATTCCGAATCCGGTCCGCTCGCCACGACCTGCATGCCAATCGTCCCCACTGCCTGGAAGTGGCGCGGGAAGTAATGATAATCAAGCTCCACCATTCCCGCGGAAGCCAGATTCCAGTCCATCAGGAACTGCGCCTGCATTTGCAGAACGGCCCGTCCCTCCAGACGCAGATGCGTATCCCGCCATTCGCCGAAATACTTGTCGCGGCCCATATACTCATCCCCGATATTAAAGCCCCCGATATAGCCGATCCGCCCGTCTACGATAACAAGCTTGCGGTGATTCCGGAAATTGATCTTCAAATTAAGATAAGGAATCCGCGACGGAAAAAAGGCTGCCGCCTGTCCGCCGGCTTCCCGCAGCTCCTTGAAGAACTTCCGCGGCAGCCCCTTGCTGCCGATATGGTCATACAGAAACCGAACCTGCACTCCCTGCTTCGCTTTCTCCACAAGCGCCTGGATCAGGCGGTTGCCAAGCTTATCATCACGCACAATGTAATAGACAAGGTGAATATGATGTTGTGCGGACTCGATATCGCGCAGCAGCGCATCGAACTTGCTTTTCCCTGTTGTAAAAATCTGTACCGCATTGTTCTGCGTATACAAGGAATAGCTGCCTACCAGATTCATATGAATCATGCTCTGATAGTTAATAGTAGCGGGATCATTAAAAATGATATGCCGCTCCTCTAATTGAAGCTTCTGAGCTTCAATGGAATCTTCAATAATACGCTGGCTTTCGAGCAACATCTTATTCAGCTTCCGCTTGCGCAGCCGCTGCCCGAGAATAAGATAGAGCACAAACCCGACCCCTGGCAGGAAATACAGCACCATCAGCCAGGCCCACGTCGATCTTGCATCCTTTCGCTCGAGGAAAATAACGGTCAATGCCAGCAATATATTCAAGACGATAAAGACCGTTGAAACATCCTGTAAGACATTCATAGCTAGACGAGCCCCTCAATATATGGATAAAAACGTTAACTAGAGCATACCTCAAGCGGGAAAGATGTTCAAACCTTACACAAACATTCTTATTAAGAATCAATTATGTTACAATTTTCAGAAAAAAGTGCGGGCGGCATAGGAGGAAGAACCATGGACTTACGCAAATTTCGATTAGACGAACCAGCGCTCGGCACATTCAGCGAAGAACGCGACGAATACGAACGGGATTATGCAAGGCTTATTCAATCCCCCGCTTTCCGGCGGCTGCAAGGCAAATCGCAGGTGTTTGGCGCCGGATCCGGCGATTATTACCGGACAAGATTAACCCATTCCCTCGAGGTATCGCAGATTGCGCGCGAAGTGGCCAGACGCCTGGGGAAGCAGTATCCTTTTCTGAGCAAAAAAGAGCATCCCGGCCTCATTATGGATCCATCCGTCGTGGAAATCGCCGCGCTTGCCCATGATCTCGGGCATCCGCCGTTTGGCCATAAAGGCGAAGAGGTGCTGAACCGCTTATTGCTCGAGGAGCATGGCCTCGCATACGAGGGCAACGCGCAAAACTTCCGCATCCTCATGTTTCTGGAGAAACGCGCCGGCAGCGGCAGCGGTCTGGATCTGACGGCAGCCGTGCTGCTTGCGGTAAATAAATATCCTTATTCCCTGGACGAACCGGGCAGGCTGAAGGGGCTGTACAGCTCCGAATGGCATGCCATCAATCATATCCGCCAGCAATGGGCGATGCCAGTAGGCAGCTCCACCCTGGAAGCTCAACTGATGGACTTATGCGATGACATCGCTTATTCCACCCATGATATTGAAGACGGCATCCGTGCCGGCAAAATCCAAATGAACCGTACGTTCTTTGAGGATCAGCGGCTGATCGACAATCTGGTGCAGGAAATCGTAGAAGACCAAGGCAATATGGATGTGGGTTGGGATCAGGTTGATATTCCGGCGATGGTGGGGCGAGTGCTTGCTGCTTATCTGCTGCAGTGGGAAGAGCTTTATGCCCTGTACGATCATGAATCGTCCAGAACGCGAAGAGAGATGAAAGCGCGGTGGGTCAGCGTGTTTGCCGGGCGTGTGGGCATTATCGAAGATCCGGTAAAAGGCTGGAAGAAGGTAACGTTCGTGCTGGATGGTCAGCAGGATATCGACCTGCTGCGCACGATGGAAATATTGAAGAAGCTTGCGTGGGTAACGCTGATTAAGGATTTCCGCGTACAGCGGCTGCAAATGCGCAGCGAAATTATGATCCGCCGCCTGTGGGACAGCTTCAAAAGGCCCGAGCAAGGCCGCTTGATTCTGCCGCCGGACTGGGTGGCAAGCTTCGAGCAGCACAAGCACAATTGGACCTGGGCCCGCTTTATCGCGGACTATATTTCCGGCATGACCGATGCGTATGCGGAGAAGGTCTATGCCGAGCTGTACGCGAGCAAATCCGGTTCGATTTATGAAATGGACTAACTACTCCGCAGGATTCAGCACAGCGTTCTGCGACAGCGACGTAATATAATCGAAGAACCGTTCCGGCTCCACGTCATAAACAAGGCTCACCGGCCGTCCATCCGCTGTTTCGACTGTTCGGCCTTGACTTGGGCCGCGAGCGATAACGGTGCTATGGACGGTCTTCATTTCGACCAGGCTTGGATCGCCTACGACCGCTGTCGTCAGAACATCCCATAGGTAGTACGTTGAATTTGTTTCCATAAAGACAAGCGGCGGACATGCGGCATAACATTGCCCCACGAAGTCCAGTCCGGCATGCTTCCGAAGCGAAGCCCAGCGGTTGCGCACCGGAACGGTAAGCGGTACTTTATTGGTGCTCTCCAGCGCTACGAGCTCGATCTGGATACCGCTGTTCCATACGCGGTCTACCGCTTCCGGATCCCAGAAGGCGTTCCATTCCGCCGTACCGTCATGCTCCGGCTCTTGAACGTTTCCTTGTTCGTTAAAGGTACCGCCCATCCAGACCAGCTTGTCGATCTTCTTCTCAATCTCCGGCGCTTCGTCAAGCGCTCTCGCCAAGTCCGTAAGCGGACCGGTGAACAGCAGCGTCACTGGCTCATCGGACGCCAGAAGCTGCCGAATCATATGCTTATGGGCAGGCAATTCTGCCTCGGGCGTATGGATAACGCCAGGTTCGTTCAAAATCGGCAGCGCATCCACAAAGAACGTATGCATCCGCCATTCCGCCGGAAACGGATTACTTCCTCTCGAATTCGAGCGGGCAACTTCCACTTTGCCGCTTGTTCCCGGTGCTCCAAAGCGGTCAATGATTTTGCGGCTAGCCGCCATCCCCGGCTCCAAATATCCGTCTGCCGGAATCACCGATACGCCGACCAACTCGACATCCTTCATTTGCAGTACGAGAAACAGCGATACAAGATCGTCAACCCCCGCGTCATGATTAAAATAAAGCTTTTTTCCCATTGTTGTTCATTCCCTTCGTAAGTATAAAACAGGTTTGCGTTTGTCCATCCTAAGGCTAGGAGGTGATGATAATCATGGCTAAAGATGTACTGTGCGAAGTAAACTCCTGCAAGTACTGGGCAGCAGGCAATAATTGTGCCGCTACTTCGATTTATGTAGTGAATAACCGTTCGAAACAAGCAAGCAACTCGGATGAAACCGACTGCAAAACGTTTGAGCCAAAGATCTAAAAGAACGGGTAACGGCGCGCAGCCCTCTGCCGTGTATGATTTACACGCAATGGATGCTGAGCGCCGTCCCATTCGGCTCTATTATTTTGTTACCGGAACCGCGTTATAATACTCCTCCAGGGTCAGCCCCTTATCATTAATCTCCTTAGCCAGCTCCTTGCCTACATAGCGGAGATGCCAAGGCTCGTACTTGTAGCCCGTAATGGCGTCCTTGCCTTCCGGATAACGGATAATGAAGCCATATTCCGATGCATGATCCGCCAGCCATTCCGCTTCAGGAGTACCGCCGAAGCAATCCGTCGCGGCACATTTGCCGTCGCTGCCCGATACGTCAATCGCAAGACCGGTCTGATGCTCGCTCGTACCCGGGAATGCGCTGTACGTTAATGCTTTCTCCATGCCGTCTTTTTTCACGTAATTATTGAAAAGCGTCTTCTGCGTTGCTTGCGAACGGTAAGCCGAGACCCCGGCCAGGTAAATGCCGTCTTTCTCCGCACCGGCAAACAGATCTTCCAGAGCGCCAGCCGCTTCCTTGCGCATTTTGCGTTTGTCGATTTTCTCGCTGAACGTAAAGCGAACATCCGGATAAACCAGATCCTTAGGCTCGTAATTGTCAGGCAGCTTGTATTGCTTGTCCACCAGCACGGCTACGCTTGCAGGCTGAGCGACAACCGCGTAGCCATCCTCTTCCCCTGCAGTAGCTATCGCAGGCTTGTCAGCCGGTGTATCAGTTGGCTTGTCCGACGGTTTCTCGGACGGCGTATTTGAAGGTGTGTCCGACGGTTTGTCAGACGGCGCATCCGTTGGCGCATCCGTAGGCTCGTCCGAAACTGCAGGCTCATCCGATGCCGTAGGAGAAGGTTGTTCTGAGTTCTGGCTATTAGCCGCTGTCTCTTCCGGAGCCTGGGCCGTTAAATTTTCGTAGCGGATAAACAGAATGACTGCTATAGCAACCACGCATACCGCCAGAAAAGCTAATCCGCGTCTTTTTCGTCTTTGTACGTTTCTTCTCATGCTGCTCTCCTTATTCTTGCTTGTTTTTGTTTAGGAACGTTACGGTTCTTTCCTCTCTACTATAAACGAATAGACTCGATAATGTCTTAAAAAGTTGCAACATTTGTTTACGTGATTTTGCCATCACCGGCAGACTGGCTTGACTTTGACATTCCTCTTCCAGCCAAGCATAATGATTACAATAGAGATAGAAGACATTATGGGACAGGCTGCTTATTGAGAAGCCTGTTTTATTGTGAAGGGCGGCGAAAACGTGTCAAATCTAGCACCAAAAAGGCTTTTCAGCAAACGGCCCATTCTCGCATTCTCACTGATTGTTCTGCTTAAGAGCTTTCTAACCTGGATGGTCGTCTTTGGTGGTCCTAACTGGACAACCCTGCTCAAGGAAGTCCCGTTTGCGTTAATTGTGTTCTGTCTGATTGAATGGTTCGCTACCAAACGAAAGCTGGTCTATTATTTAAGCGCTAACCTGCTTATGACCGCCATCCTGTTTGCGGTCCTTATGTATTACAAATATTATGGCGTTATCGTTACCTACTCAGCCCTCAACCAGGTTAATCAGGTCACGGCCGTCAGCAACAGCGTTTTCTCTCTGATGGACCCTTACTATTTGCTGGTCTTTATCGATATTATTGTCATGGGTTATTACTTGATTCGGCGCCGGAAGGGACAGTATTGGAAGGCGGCCAGCCAAAAACGCGTCAGCCGGAGCGTGCTTGCTGCTTTGTTTGGCATTTCCCTTGCGCTTTGCCTGTTTAACATTTTGCCGAACCGCGCAAGTATGAACGAGATCGTCAAAGCGGAGCAAATGGGCATTCTTAATTACGAGGCATATACGATTTTATCCAATAAGAAGCAGGATCTCGTCAATCCGTCCGAGATTACGCAGTCCAAGATTGATGAAATAAAGCAGATTGAAAAGCCGGCCTCCCCTAAGCTGTGGAAGGCGGCCTCCGGCAAAAATCTGATCATTATCCAGATGGAGTCGTTCCAAAACTTCCTTATCAATCTGAAAATCGACGGCCAGGAAATTACGCCTAACATGAATAAGCTGGCCAATGAAAGCTACTACTTCAACAACTTCTATCAAGGTGTCGGACAGGGCAATACGTCGGATGCCGAATTTGTTGTTAATACTTCTTATTATATACCGCCAAACGGCGCGGCTACTCAGGTCTACCCGAAGAAAGAGCTGCCAAGCCTTCCAAGGCTGCTGCAGCAGCATGGCTATGACACGGCGACCTTTCATACCAATGTCGTGGAGTTCTGGAACCGCAGCGAGCTGTACAAGGCGCTTGGCTTCAACCGTTACTATGACAAACCGTTCTTCGGCGACGAGGATTCCGTCTTCTTCGCGGCCTCCGATGAAGTGCTGTACGCGAAAACCGCAGCCGAGCTGGAGAAAATGGATCAAGGCGACAAGCCGTTCTATGCGCAGGTCATCTCCATGTCTTCCCATCATCCGTTCACTATTCCGGAGCGGAAATACAAGATGGAGCTTCCGAAGCGGTACGAGAAGACCTTCGTGGGCGATTATATCCGCGCCCAGAATTACGCGGATTACGCGCTTGGCTTGTTCATTGACGATCTGAAGCAGCGCGGCATTTGGGATAACAGCGTTATCGTGCTGTATGGCGATCATCTCGGACTGCCGATTTACTCGCTGGACCGCGATGACAAGGAACTGATGAAAGAGATTTACGGACGTGAATACGGCTCTGCCGATATGATTAACATCCCGCTTATTATTACCGCCCCTGGCATTACCGAACCGGAAGTATTTAATCAGCTTGGCGGCCAGGTTGATATTCTGCCTACGGTAGCGAACCTGTTAGGCTTGCCGTTGGACAATCAAATTCATTTCGGTCAGGATATTCTGAACAACACGTCGGTTAACCTGCTGCCGCAGCGTTATTATCTGCCGACCGGATCATTCGTCAGCAGCGATGAGCTGTTCCTCTCCGGCAGCGGCTATGAGGACGGCACGCATCTTCCGCTCTCCGGAGCAAGCACCGTGTCCCTTGATTCGGCGGACGAATTTAACCGCGCGCTGGAGCTGCTGCAGTTGTCCGACAGCTATGTCAGCCAGCTTCCCAATTGGAAATAATACAATAGTAGACAAAAAAAGCCGGTCCTTAGTTAATAAGGATCGGTTTTTTTGCGCACTGGTTCCAAGGATTTATTTTAGCTATTCCAAGCCCAAATCTACTAATTTTCTCTAGTACAATCCCCTCTCATCTGATAGTATCAGTAAGGGTCTATTTACAAAATTCTTACATAAGAGAGGAATACGAAATGAAAACTTTTTCCCGTAGTCTTATTGTTTTCTTGGCAGCTGTCGTGCTGCTCACCCTTCCGTTCCAAGCTTCAAAAGTAAGCGCCGCGTCCGCTGAAGATACACTGGGCACATACTTCCCGGTTGATATCGACGACCACTGGGCCTATGACGAGCTTGACAACTTCGTTAACGCTGATCTGCTCAAAGGCTCCGCCGACTCTGACGGCAACACTTTGATCAAACCGGACCTGTCCGTCAGCCGTGCGGAATTCGTAGCCATTCTGGTACGCGCGCTTGGCTTGACTACAACTGAAACAGGCAAAACCTTTGCTGACGTTCCCGCAGGCAAATGGTTCTCCGAGCCGATTCGGATCGCAAGCTCCCTCGGTATCGTTAACGGCCTGACTGAAACGACCTTTGGTCCTAATGAACTGATCAAACGCGGCGAGATCGCTACGATGGTCGTTCGCGCATTCGAATCCTCCGTCAAATTTGAAGGCGAAGCGAAGTCCTTCTCCGACGTGCCGGAATACTTCGCAACTCCTTTCATTGCAAAAGCAAGCCAAGCGGGCATTGTTCGCGGCGCTACCGCTACAACGTTTAAGCCTTACGCAAACGCAACTCGCGCTGAAGCTGTGGTAATGGTCCAACGCGCGCTTGATCTGCAAGCAAGCAATCTGCCGGAAGATGCGACTCTCACCGCTCTGATTGATGAATACGAGGCAAAAGAAGCAGAGGTTGTTAATTCGCAGGACTTCGCTAAGCTTGGCGATGTTCTGGATAAATATATGACGGGTTACGCTAAAGCCGAAAACGCCTTTGACTACCAGGATTATTCGGAGCTGGCGAAGGAAGGTTACACCCTTGCTTTGGAAAAGCTGACTTCGCAAAAATATGAAATCGTGGCGAAAACAGACCGTTTTGCTACCATTCATGCAACAGGCAGCACTTACAAAGTAACGGTTAAAGGCAAAACCGATGCCGATACGCAAACGCAAACCGTTCCAAGAGACGGCTATTATCTGTTGAAGAAAACAGAAGACAACAGCTGGAAAATCTATCTGTTTGGTCCTGACGCTGATGACGCGTCCGGCACTGACGAAATCACTGAATAAGAACGAAGAAGGCTTGCGGATACCCGCAAGCCTTCTTTTTTTGCATGCCAATTATTCTCTCTAGTACTAAAACCTCTCATCTGGTAGTATCAGTATGGGTCATTTTTACAATATCTTTACATAAGAGAGGAATATGAAATGAAAGCTTTTACCCGCAGTCTTATTATTTTTCTGACAGCAGTACTTCTGCTTGCACTCCCGTTCCAGGCGTCCAAAGCTAGCGCTGCGTCCGCGGAAGACACCCTGTATGCTTATATCCCGATGGATATCGACGAGCATTGGGCTTACGAGGCGCTGGACAACTTCGTTTCGGCGGACCTGCTCAAGGGCTACACGGACTCCTATGGCGATACTTATCTGAAGCCCGACTTATCCATCAGCCGCGCGGAATTCGTATCCATTCTCGTACGCGCGCTTGGTCTAGCAACCGAGGAAGCAGGCAAATCCTTTACTGACGTTCCTAGCGGCAAATGGTACTCCGAGCCGATTCGGATCGCCAGCTCCCTTGGCGTTGTGAACGGTCTGACCGAAACAACTTTCGGGCCTGATGAACTTGTTAAGCGCGGCGAGATCGCAACGATGGTGGTCCGCGCTTTCGAATCTTCCGTCAAATTTGAAGGCGAGGCGAAATCCTTCTCCGACGTACCGGAATACTTCGCAACGCCTTTCATTGCAAAGGCAAGCCAAGCCGGAATTGTCCGCGGAGCTACCGCAACAACCTTTAAGCCTTACGCAAACGCGACTCGCGCGGAAGCCGTTGTCATGATTCAGCGCGCGCTTGATCTGCAGAAGAGCGATCTTCCCGAGGATGCCGTGCTTACCGCCGTCATTAACGAGGAAAACGCTAAAGAGGCGGAAGCCGTCAATGCGGAGGAATACGGCAAGCTTGGCGAGATCCAGGCACAATATTATACCGGATATCAACTGGCCGCCAGCTTCTGGGACAGCGAGAGCTTCGCGGCTTTAAAAGAACAGGGCTATAAATTGGCATTTGAGCTGACTGCGCCTGCAAGTTTTGAAGTCGTCTCCAAATCGAACCGTTTTGCCGTTATTCATGCGACAGGCGGCAAGATCAACATGAAATTGGAAGGCCCGGACATGACGCATACTCAGGTCATCCCTACGGACGCTACTTACTATCTGAAAAAAATGCCGGACAACAGCTGGAAAATCTATTATATGTATGAAGACGATCCCGAATATAGCGAAGATGAATTCGGATTATAATAATGAACAAGAGGCTTGCGGATATCCGCAAGCCTTTTATTTTAAATAACGTATGAAGAGTCCGGTTCAAATAAGCGGCTGATCTGCTCATAATCCTCGCGGGTCAGCTTCCATCGGGAAGCGGCGGCATTTTCCTGTACCTGTGCAACCGTCTTGGCACCGGCGATAACCGTCGTAACCGCCTTGTTATAGAGCAGCCAATTAATCGCGACCTGGCTGAGCGGCTTGCCGATGGACCTTGCGATCCCTTGCAGCAGCTCCACCTTCAGCACGTTGCCTTCGAACTGGCCGCGTTTGTAAAGCGGATTGCCATAGGAGCGGATATCGTCATCCCGGAACTTCGTGACCGCGTTGAATTTGCCGGTGAGCAGCCCTTGCGCCAAAGGACTGTACGGGATAAAGCCCAGCTGCTGCTTCTCGGAGTAAGGAAGCTCGGCATATTCGACTTGCCTTTGCAGCAGGTTGTACGGGGACTGAAGCGAGACGACGGTGGCAACGGACTGCGCCGCCACAAGCTGATGAACGGAGAAGTTCGATACGCCGATGCTGCGGATTTTGCCTGCTTGGACAAGCCCGTTAAGAACCGAAAATGTCTCCTCAATGGGTACCTTGCCTTTAGGATCCGGCCAATGCACCTGATAAAGATCGATATAATCGGTATCCAGCCGAAGGAGGCTGTCATCCACCTCGCGGATAAGGCTTGCCCCGGACAAGTCGATATCGACCTGGTAACGGTCATCCCAGACAAGACCGCATTTGGTGGCAATAAGTACTTTATCCCGTACGGACTTAAGCGCTTTTCCCAGCACTCTCTCCGATTCCCCGAATCCGTATACCGGAGCCGTATCGAAAAAGGTAATCCCCAGATCAATGGCCTTATCTATCGCCTGCCGGATATCCTTCTCTTCTACAGCCCCCCAGCCGTTCCGGCCCGCAGCCCATGCTCCAAAACCAATAACCGACGGGTACAGCTCACTTGCGCCCAGCCTTCTTATCTCCACTCCTCTGCCTCCTTTTATCCGTTTTCTTTTATCATATAATACCTATTTACTTACTTGGAATTATTTCTCATTATACTCTCCCCTTCGTTGCTTGACAACGAAAGAATGAATGCCTATGATGGGGTCAAACTAGAGGAGAAGGAGTAATGCAAATGGCACGCAAACGCGTCGATCACGTTGGAATCATGGTAAGAGATATGGAGGCAACCATCCGCTTCTATGAAGAGTTTGTGGGTCTGACCCTGAAAGGCCGCTTGACTCATACAAATGGCGTTATTGAACTAGCTTTCCTTGGCTTCGGGGATTCCGACGAGACGGAAATCGAATTAGTCCAGCATTATAACGGCGAGCTGCCTGTAGAAGGGCGCGTTCACCACTTTGCGATTTATGTAGACGATGTGGATGCCGAATTCGCACGTTTGAAAGAGACAAGCGTAACATTTATCGACGAGGAAATTACAACGCTTCCTAACGGCTACCGTTACTTCTTCATTAGCGGACCGGAAGGCGAACGAATCGAATTTTTCCAGCGTTAAAATATAAGAAAAAAAGCCTCCATCTCCACCGTTTGTGGATTTGGAGGCTTCTTTTGTCCATGCTTATTTTACCGCTTCGAGCACTTCAAGAACGTGGCCGTCTACCGATACGCTGCGCCATTCGCGTGCCAGCACGCCGTTCTCGTCGATCAGGAACGTCGAGCGCTCGATTCCCATAAACGTTTCGCCGTTCCAGGAACGCTCCTTCCATACGCCAAACAGCTCGGATACTCCATGCTCCGTATCGGCAAGCAGCGGGAAAGGAAGCTGGAAGTCGTTAATGAAGGTGTCATGCGACGCCAGATCGTCAGGGCTGATGCCGATCACTTCCGTATTATACGATTTGAACTGCCCGTTGTAATCGCGGAAATCGCATGACTCAACCGTACAACCCGGCGTATTATCCTTCGGGTAGAAATAAATCACCAGCTTTTTGCCCTTGTAGTCGGATAGCGAGATATTGCCGCCTGTAGAAGCCGGCAGAGTGAAATCCGGTACAGCTTGTCCTACTTGCGCTTGCGTCATAAATGAACACCTCTCCTCAAAACGTTTTATACGCCAAGTTTACCACGATTAGCCACAAATTCGTAGAACAGCGGCTGCTCCATAACGAAGGATTGAATCTCTTCCTTGCCAAGCGGCAGAGAGTAAGCCAAAGTCAGCTTCATAAGCGCGGCTTCGACGGACATGTTCTCGATAAAAACCGCTCCCGCTTCCTTCAGAAGAATAGACGAAGCATACATCGCTTCGCCGCTGTCCTTGAGCGGACACAGATACAGGTCCACCCCTTGTTCCGCGCAATATTCGGCAAACTGCAGGAGAGAATGGGAATCCGCCCCGCTTGCATTCGCCGTTCCGGAGTGGAACAGGTCATGCAGCACGGCTTTTGGTTTATGCACGGAGAAATCGTAGTACGAATAATTCAGCCCCGGAAAAGGACGGATATACAGCATGCCGGACTGGATGCCTTCGCCGTCTTCCAGCCACGGACTGCTCTCCGGCTGACGCGCGCGAAGCTCATCGTGAGCCGGGTTAAACGGATGGTCGTAACGGACCAGTCTTCCGCCAGCCATGGTGCCGTAAGGCACGCTATACGGGCTGTCGAACTGGTCGGTGAACGACTCGCATTGCGTAATGCGGCTGCCGAGATAAACCACCGATTCTCCTTTATCATTACGGTAAATGACAAATACGCCCGGCGCCGCATCCTCCGAAATAAAGTCCACTGCCGCAGCGAAATTGCTCAGACCGTTCGCCCGCTCGTCGCCAAGCGGATAATTGCTGGCCACAAGGACCAGCGGGATTGTCAGGTCGCATAAAACAAAGCTGAGAAGCGCCGCCGAAAAGGCCAGCGTATCCGAGCCATGCGTCACAATAAGACCGTCGTACTTGGATTGATCGACGGCCCTGATCGCCGCAATCAATGTATTCCAGTCCGACGGCACGATATTTTCGCTCAATATATTCATCGGTTGAACCGTCTCCAGGTCCGCATCCCGCTTCAGCGCGCTCGCCATGTAAGCATCAATCAAATGGTAAGAGCCTGCTTCATTCACCGAAATCGCGCCGTCATTGTTCTTGCTGCCGATTGTTCCTCCGGTGAACATCACAAGTATTTGGCTCATCTGTAACTCCCTCTCCGTTTCAGCAATTGCATATGGTTCTAGTACTCAGTCGTCCCCATATGCAACCTAAATCATACTAAACCGGGCTTGAGGCTTGCAAGCAAACGATTAACGAACCCCGCTCCGCAGCGGCGACAGTCCATTAATCCGGCATTCGATGACATCACCGCTCCGAATGACGGCCGCACCCGGCGTCCCGGTCAGGATAACGTCTCCCGGCAGCAGCGTCATTACCTGCGAGTGGAAGGCAATCAGAAAAGCAGGCGGAAAAATCATATTCGACAGCTTGGCGGCATGCGCCAGCCTGCCGTTATGCCACGTCTCCACTTGCAGCTCGGGCAGCTCTCCCGCTTCATCCGGCGTGGTCAGCTCGGAGCCAAAGGTGAAGAACGTATCAAAGCTTTTCGCCCGGGTCAAATAACGCATATGCCGGGCGTGAATATCTGCCGCCGTCGTATCGATCGCCGCCGCAAAACCCGCAATGGCAAGCAGCGCTTCGTCCTCCGATACGTTCCGGCATGTCCGCCCGATAATAATCGCCAGCTCCGCTTCGGCCGTCACCCGTTCGGATTGGGCAGGCAGCATAATATCCTCGCCGTCGCCAATAATCGACGTATCCGGCTTCATAAAGCTTACCGGCTCTTCTTCGCGAAGGGCAGCAAGCTGCCTCGCGTCCGCCGCGTAATTCATGCCGATTCCCCATATTTTGCGGGGATGGCGGTAAAGCGGCACGGGGCTTGCTTCCCCGGCTCGGATGATCGACAATGAGGCTAGCCTCTCTTGACCACCTTCGTTATACCAGGCAGTTAGCTCCGACAGCCGACCGCTTGTAATAAGGCCAAATACATCCGTCTGCCAGTCTGATCCCGTGATACGGTTCAGCTCCGCCAGCGTTACATATCCTTCGGGTACGGCTATGCTGCCCAGCTCCACACCTTCATGCACAATCGTAGCCAGCTTCATCGCTTTACCTCCCCTTCTCGAATTGTTCCGCCCGGCGCAGCAGCTTGAGGTCCTGCTTCACGCCCGCTATAACCGACAACGCGATTGGCGCGCCATCAACCTCGCCTGCCGGAATCGTTACCTGCGGAAGCCCCGACAGCCCTGCTATACAGGATAGCTGCATCGTGCGGAACCGGCGTTCTTCAACGGCAGGCCCATGAATCGTCCGGCTTGGAGCGGTGCCCGGGATCGTCGGAATGATGAGCAGACCGTCGTCGCCAAGCAGCTCCCGCAGCCTTTTCCGAATAATTTCCCGCAACGCGCCATCCCTCTCGGCTTCGGCGCCCGATATCGTGCTTGCCGAAGCAAATCTCGCGCCAATGCTTTCGCCAAACACCGGCTTCTCCCTGACAATCCATTCGCCATGCGTCTGCCAGATCTCCCGCCCTTGCGTCGTGCGGAAAGCATGGCTCCAAGCCTCCAGACCTTCCGGCGCGACCGATCGCCATTCCTGCGTCATGCCTTCCGTCTGTACAAGCTGTATGCAGACGCTCCCCAGCGCCTTGCGGCAGGAAGGCTCCGCCTTCTCCCACGCTTCCTCGGCAAAGATCAGCCTGCGAAAATCCTGCCGCGGCGTTTCCGCATCGGTAGTTCCGGGTAACAAAACATCGCCCACTTGGCGCAGCAGAGAGATGTCTCTTGCCATCCAGCCGACGGTATCGTAGCTTGGAGCGAGCGGAATAACCCCGTCAATGGAAACAAAGTCATGCGTCGGCCGGAATCCGTAAATCCCGCAATACGCGGCGGGCACCCGGACCGAGCCGCCCGTATCCGTGCCAAGCGCGAAGTCGACAGCGCCCGCCGCCACCGCAACCGCCGAACCGCTGGACGACCCGCCAGGTATCCGGTCCGGTGCCTTCGGATTAACCGGCGTGCCGTAATGATCGTTTTGTCCGTTAATGCTGTACATCAATTCATCGGTATGGGTTGTGCCTGTGAGGCGCGCGCCCGATGCCAGCAGCTTGCTGATCGAAGAGGCCGTCTTCTCCCAAGGCGAATGCGTACGAAGCCAATCCGGATTGCCGGCCCCGCTCGTGTACCCTTTTATCGCAAATACATCCTTTACCGCAAATGTCAGGCCGCGAAGCGGTCCCTCTCCGACCGGCGGCAGCTCAAGCTCCGGCTCTACAAACGCTTTGTACGTATCGA
This sequence comes from Paenibacillus sp. JDR-2, assembly GCF_000023585.1. Lineage (NCBI taxonomy): Bacteria > Bacillati > Bacillota > Bacilli > Caryophanales > Paenibacillaceae > Paenibacillus > Paenibacillus sp. JDR-2. The sequence goes on from NC_012914.1 coordinate 6,766,107, forward strand.
TCATGGAATAATCCCTCCCTCTATATCCATCCGTCTACCAGCCAATTGCCGATCCGTCGCAACGCGGGTCGGCTCCTCCGCTTAGCAGACCGTCTTTGCTTATCGCAATGGCATGAGCATGCCCCATTATCCCATCGAAGTCAGGCAGCCTGCGGACAAGATGTCCCGCCTTCTCGAGCTTCTCGGCTGACTCTTCCGGAATTCGTCCTTCCAGCTTCAACTCCTGCGTTGGAGCCCCCCAAGTACGTCCCCATACAAACCGCGGCTCGCTAACCGCCTGCTGAGGATTCATGCCAAAGTCGATCATCCGCGTCAGCATCAGCGTCTGCGTCTGCGGCTGTCCTTCCCCGCCTTGCGTGCCATACAAAAAGCCCGGTTTGCCGTTCAAGCAAGCCATTGCCGGCATCAGCGTATGGAAGGTACGCTTGCGCGGCTCCAGCCGGTTAATATGGTTCGGGTCAAGCGAGAAGAACGAACCGCGGTTCTGCAGCAGCACGCCGGTATCTCCCGCCACAACACCCGAGCCAAATTCAAAGTATAAGCTTTGGATAAAAGAAACCGCATTGCCGTCCTCATCCACAACGGCCGCATACGCGGTATCGCTGCCAACCGGCTGGCTGTTGATATCTACGGCAGCATCTTTTTTAATCGAAGCCGCAAGCTCCGACGCATATTCCTTGCTGAGCAGCCGGTCAAGCGGAACGGCCGAGAAGGATGGATCCGTCAAATACCGGTTGCGGTCGCGGAAGCTCAGCTTCAGCGCCTCCGTCAACACGTGATAATACTCATAAGAACCATGCCCCATGGCCGCCAGATCAAACTGCTCAAGGATTTGCAAAGCCATTATGCCGGTGAAGCCCTGCGAATTCGGAGGCACCTGATAGATATCGTAACCGCGATAGGAACCGCGGATTGGCTCTATCCACTCGCCGCTATGCGCGGCGAAATCCTCCTCCGTCAGCAGCCCGCCTTCGGTCTGCAGAAACCGGACAATCTCGGCGGCGACTTCTCCATGATAGAAGGCGTCCCTTCCTTTTTCCGCAATGGTGCTTAAGGTTGCCGCGAGCTTTGACTGGACAAACCTTTCTCCAGCCGGAATTACACGCCCGCCCGGCATATAGATTTCAGCCGTAGCCGTCTGCTCCCCCAGCATGGCGGCATGCTGCTTGGTATGTTCAAATTGATCGGGCGACATCGGGAAACCTTCCGACGCATACGAGACCGCCGACTCCAGCACTTCGGCAAACGTCAAGCGGCCGTAACGGTTCTGCACCGCATACCAGCCGTCGACCATGCCGGGAACCGTAATGGCGCTGCGCGGTCCTCTTGTCGGAATCCCCTCTACATCGGCAAAGGCTTCAATGGTTGCTTCGCCTCCCGACCGTCCGCTTGCATTATAAGCCCGCATTTCCCCGTCCGAAGCATGATAAGAAAGGAAAAAAGCATCCCCCCCTACGCCCGTCATATGCGGATAAACAACCGCCAGACAAGCGCTGACCGCAACCGCCGCGTCAAACGCATTGCCTCCCCGTTCCATTACGCGCGCGCCTGCCGCCGTTGCTAAGTGATGCGGACTTACCACCATCGCTTTTGTACCCGTAACCGGCTTCTTCATCCCCATGCCACCTCGTAAGTCAGGTTTACTAACCATATAGATTTAAAATATCACGCCCCCCGGGACCCGGCAACGAAAAAGAAAGCTATTTCCGCGATTTTTGTTGATGATGAACAAAAAACGCTATATATTTATGCATATGGTAATGAATCTTTCGATTTTACATACCTTTTGCATATACAGAAGCAATAGAGAGGAGATAGACTAAGCATGCATCACCGCACTTCAAGTCCAATCGAGAACGTTCAGATCGACGAAATCGATCGCAAAATCATTTCCGCCCTGCATCAAAACGGCAGAATTTCTTACACCGACCTGGCCAAAGACATCGGGTTATCCCGTGTCGCCGTGCAGGCCCGCATCAATACGTTAATGGAAGAGGGCGTCATCGAGCGGTTCACCGCCGTTATTAATCCGGAGAAGATCGGCATTACGGTCAGCGCTTTTTTTAACGTGGAGGTAGAACCCAAGTATCTTCATGAAGCCGCGGACCGTTTAGCCGACGAGCCTGTTGTCACCAGCCTGTATCATATGACGGGCCCAAGCAAGCTGCATATGCATGGATTGTTTACGAGCAATCAGGAAATGGAGACCTTTATGCGGGAGAAGCTGTACCCGCTGCCCGGCATTATGGGCGTCGACTGCCAGGTGTTGATTAACCGATACAAAAGTCGGATGGGAATGAGGCTGTAGCATGGAAACAACAACTTCTTTGGAGCCGGGCACAAACCCGCCTCAAACCGGAAGACCTTCAGGCTTAACCGATTACGGCCACATCGCATGGGCCATGGTCAAAACCGGTGTATTAGGCTATGGCGGCGGACCGTCGGTTATTCCGCTTATCCGTTATGAAGCCGTTACCCGCTATCATTGGATCGATGACGATGAATTCGCTGAGATTTTAGCGCTGGCTAACGCTCTCCCGGGACCTATCGCCACTAAAATGGCCGCTTATCTCGGCTACCGCCGCAAGGGTTGGCTTGGCGCTGTCGTTGCCGTTCTTGCGCACATTTTGCCTTCGGCCATCGCCATGATCGCGCTGCTGTCGGTGGTGCAGTATTTGAGCGGTTCGACTGTCATTCAGGGGATGATCTCCGCCGTTATTCCGGTCATTGCCGTAATGCTCGGGGTTATGGCTTACGAATTCGCGAACCGTGCCGTCAAAGGGCTTGGCAAATGGATGGGCTTCGCGATGTTTGCCGTTGCTTTTCTACTCTTACAAATTATTAATATTGAAGATGCAATCGTTATCGTCGCCTTTCTCGCGTACGGGGCGGTACATTTCAAAGCAGCGGGCTGGGTTGCCAAGTGGAAAAACAACCGGCGCGTACGCTCTGAAGGAGGCGGCGACTAATGGATTGGCTTGACCTTATTATCGGCTTCTTCGTTGCCAACGTGCTTGGTTATGGCGGCGGTCCTGCTTCCATCCCGCTTATGTACAACCAGATCGTCACGCATTACGGCTGGACGAACGATTCCGAATTCTCGAATATACTTGCGCTGGGCAACGCTTTGCCCGGACCAATCGCGACCAAGATCGCCGCGTTTATCGGCTATGATGTTGCCGGCTGGCCCGGCCTGGTCCTAGCTCTTGCGGCAACGATAGTCCCTTCCGCTGTAGCGCTTATTTTCCTGCTTGAGCTGCTGCAGAAGCATCGCCAATCCCCGATTGTTAAAGGAATGACCCTGCTTGTCCAGCCGGTTGTCGCCATCATGATGGTGCTTCTCACCTGGCAAATGTTCGATACGTCGATTCATTCCACTAACCTGTGGCAGACGCTAGGCATTGCAGCCGTTGCTTACTGGCTGATGGAGCGCAAAAAAGTCCATCCCGCAATCGTCATCTGTATCGCCTTTGTCTACGGCGGCACGGTGCTGGCGGATATCTAAAAAGAAGTCCTCTTATGCGTCATTCCCGACGACGAGAGGACTTCTTTGACTTATACTTGTTTGCTCGAACCCTCATCCCCTTCGCCTACGTTGGAGTTCATCCAGCATAACGGAGCGCTAAAGCCCGGTTATTAAAGTTACACTGGATCTACTCCAACGAAATGCGTATATTTGGGCCAAAGAAGCTAAAATGAGCGAAAACTATTGGATAAAACCCAGCGTAGGCTGCTTCAATGGGAAAACAAGAGCTTCTACGTTGGACAATCTCCAACGTAGAGCGTATAGCCAATAACTATTAGCCCGACCTCGGGCAGGTCCGGCCGTTAAAGCCTGCCAATAAGCAAAAGCGGCTATGCCAGGGTTATCCCCGGCACAGCCGCTTTTTATTACATATCTTTAGAATGGGTATGAACCTCCTGCCCTCTCAAAGGGACATTTCGCTCTCCATCCTCTTTCATAAACGGCCAGTAATTCGCTCTACCGAACATCCGCACCATAACCGGAATGAACAGCGGCAGCATCACCAGCGCGTACAGGAACAAGCCGCAGAGCACGATTGTGGCGATCTGCAAGAGCGACATAACCCCCGAAGGAAGCATCGCCGCAAAGGTACCGCCCAGAATGACGGCTGCCGACATAATGACGGTGCCCATGTTTTTCATCGCGGCCAGAATCGCTTCGGTTGGAGACAGCTGATCGCGGTATTCCTTGAAGCGGTCCATCAGGAAGATGCTGTAGTCGATACCCAGCGCCACAAGCATAACGAACCCGAAGAACGGAACCGCCCAGCTGATACCGGTATGCCCCAGCATCCGGACGAAGATGACTTCGGTAATCGCCATGGACGTATAGAACGTCACGAGCAGTGAAGCAATCATATACAGCGGCATGATGATGGAACGGAACAAAATAATCAAAATAATCGCGATGCCGATAATCATGAGCATAACCGTGCGGGAATAGTCCGCGTTCGAAATATTGCTCAAATCATTGTTCATGCTGGAGACGCCGCCAACCGCGTAAGTGACATGGCCGTCATAAGGAGTCCCTTGCACGCCGCGGCCCACTGACGCTTCCAGATCATCAATCCGCGACATCGTTTCTTCCTCGTACGGGTTGCCGCTGAAGACGACGTCAAACTTCGCCGATTTGCGGTCTTCGGACAAATAAACGTTCAGCGCTTGCTGGAAGTCGTCATTCTTAATCGCTTCATCCGGGATGAACCAGCCGGTCATCTGCTTATTCGGCGAAGAGGACAGCTCATTCAGATACCCTTTTGCCGAAGACAATCCGTCCGTTACCTGCGTCAAGCCGTCGACGCTTTGATCCAGTCCATCCGTCAGTTGACCAAGCTGGCCGTTCAGCTCCGTAAAGCCGGACTGCAGCTCTTTCTGCCCATTCGACAGTTGATCCAGACCCTGCGTAACGCCAGGCAGCTTCGAGACAATCTGGCCTTGGCCGTTCGCGGCCTGCTCAATGCCTTTTTGCAAATCGGAAATACCGCTTGCCAGCTTGGCGAGTCCCGCAGCAAGCGCCGTTTGCCCGTCAGCCGCTTGCTTGTAGCCGGCATTTGCTTTGTCCAGCCCGCCGCTTACGCCGGTAAGCTGCGCATTAAGCTGGGTCATCTGCCCGCTTAGACCGGAAGCTTCCTGTCCAAGCTGCTTCACCGAGCTTAATGCTTGCTGGTAAGCCGCATCCTCCGCGAGCTCCGGATGGGTTGCGCTAAGCCCCGTGATGCCTTGCTCGAGACTCGACAATCCGTCTGCAAGCCTCGCCTGCTCGGATGCAACCGATTGATAAGCCTGCGTAAGCTGCGTTAATCCGCTGCCCGCCTGCTGATAGCCCTTCAGCAGATCCTGGCTTGCAGCCGCTAGCTGTTCGGCGCTTGCTTTGGCCTGCTTCAGCCCGGCCGTTAATTCTTTGGCTCCGGCAGAACCGTCCTGCAGACCGCGTTCAATCTGCTTCAGTCCGGTACCCAGCTGGTCGATGCCGCTCTTCAGTGCATTGGTACCATCCACCAGCTTGCCGGCGCCGGCTGCCGCATCGTTCAGCTTGGGCCCGTTTTTGCTCAGCTCGGAGCTGGCATCGGATAAGCCGGAGCCGATTTTGCCAAGCCCGTCATTGCTTTGCCCAAGTCCGTCTTCCAGCGTTCCCACCTGGTCGGATACTAGAAAATCGTCCATCGCATCGCCAGTCGGGCGTGTCGCGCTTCGGACCACTTTTACGCCGTCAACCTTGCCAAGCTCGCGGCTGATTTGCTCAAGCGCCGCCAGTCCATCCGAGGTATCGAGCGGTTTATCGGATTTCATGACTACCGTCGTTGGCAGCGATTCGCCTGGACCAAAGCTGTCCGCGATTATGTTAAATGCCTTGACTGAATCATATTTATCGCCAATCTCGTCGAGCGAGTTAAACGACAAGGAACCTTTGTATGCAGTGAGGAACGGCACGACCAGTACCGCCAAAATAACAAGCGCCCAGATCGGACGTTTCAGCGAGAAGTTGCCGACAGCACCCCACAAGCCGCTAGGTTTATGCTCCAGCGAGCCTTTCGAAGGCCAGAAGAGCTTGGGTCCAAGCGTCGCCATAAAGAACGGTACGACCGTAAACAAGGCCAAAAGCAGTACGGCGATCCCGACGGCTACCGCCACCGCCGAGCGGTACAGGATAAAGGTCGAGAAGCCAATGGAGGCGAAGCCGACCAGTACAGCCAGACCGGAGAAGAGAACCGTTCTGCCCGCTGTTTTGTAAGTAGCCACAATCGATTCCGGAATATTCCCGCCGCGGTGCGACAGCTCTTCCTTAAAGCGGCTGATCAACAAAATACAGTAGTCCGTCCCGATCCCGAACAACACGGCAACGAGGAAAATCTGCGTAAAGTTGGAGAGCGGGAAGTCCATGTATTTAACGAGAAAAGCAACGATGGACTGCGTCACCATGTAAGAAAAACCTACCGTCAGAAGCGGCACAATCGGAGCTACTGCCGAACGGAACACCACGAACAGAATAATAAGAATGAAGCCGACGGTAATAAATTCGGTTTTCTTGAGCCCTTCCTGCGAGCTTGTGACAACGTCCTCCGAAATAAGCCAGTTGCCGGTGTAATAATGCTCAATCTTGATGTCTTTAATCGCGTCGTACAGATGATCGCGGACCTGCGCGAGATCCGCTCCGTCCAGGTTCACGTTGACGAGCACGAGCACGGTGGAACCGTCTTCCGCCACCATTTGCTTCGCCAGCTCCGGCGTATCGAAATGCGTCGTCAGCGAAGTGATGCGCAGCTCGTCTTTCTCTTGTTTCAGCTTGTTAATGCCGCCTTGTATACTGGTCAGGTCATCATCCGACAACCCTCCGTCCTTATGAAAGACGAGCACCGTAGAAGCGCCGCCTACCCCGGAATCCTTCGTGCCAATTGCCTTCTCCATGTCTGCGGCGATTGTGGAGGAATAGCCGTCGGGCACGTTCACCTGCCCCTTCTCGCGGACAAGATCCTGCATATTAGGGGCGCTTAGCATAAGCCCAACCATTACCGCTATCCAGACTACAAGGAGAATCCATCTTGCTTTGATTACCGTCTTCATTTTTTCTCTAACTCCTCTCCGTCTCCCGGCGGCTGTGACATAACCATGGCCAGCTTCTCATAAGTCTCAATAAACGCAAGTGCTTCCTGTTCGTCAAAATGCTGCAAATACTTCGCGATCAGTTCCTGGATTTTGCGTTCCACCGCATCGGCCATCCGTATGCCTTCGTCGGTCAGCCGCAGCAGCGTGACGCGGCGGTCCTTCTCGTCCGGCGTTCTCTCCAGCAGCTGTTTATCGAATAACCGCGTTATAATCGCGGTGATCGAGCTTTTTCCCACGCAAAACGTATCCGCAAGCTCCGTCGAGGTGCATACGCCTACCGTCCGCAAATAACGGAGCGTCGAAGATTGCTCAAAGGTCAGCTCATTCGGCATCAGATCGCGGAACATGGCCGTCAGCCTGCGTTCAACGGTAAAATGCGCCCCCTCGTATCTGCGGATGAGCTGCCCCAGCATATCGTTGTCTATCACCATGTCCGTATCCCTCTCGTTAACAATCATTTAGTTTCACTGTAGAACTATTAGACAGTAGAACTATAACAAAAGGATTAGTCGTCAGTCAACCAAGATACAAGCCAATAATTTGAAAATTTTATGAAAAGGCTGGAGCGATTGCTTGTCCCCACCAGCCGGACTTATAATATTGGTGAAACTTACTAATGTTACGTAGGAGGCTGGAATGATGTACGATATCATCGTTATTGGCGCCGGTCCTGCCGGTGCAAGCGCAGCAATCTTTACGGCAAAAGCAGGCAAGCAAACGTTATTGCTCGAGAATAATAAAGGGATGACCAAGCGGGCATGGTTTGAGAACTATTACGGCATTACCGAGATCGGCGGCCCCGATCTTGTGGATACAGGCAAGAAGCAAGCCGTCCGGCTCGGCGCAGAGTTAAAAGAAGAGACCGTTACGGGCGTATCGCCAATCGAAGGCGGCTTGTCCGTTGTTACGGACCAAGGCACTTACGAGGCGAAGCATGTGCTGCTGGCAACCGGCGCTTTGGTTGATCTGGCGGAGCACATCGGCGTAGCGACAAAACCGGGCACGGAGCCGCGCATCAAAACCGTGGCGGATGTAGACCCGGCCGGCCGCACCAACATCCCTGGCGTATGGGCAGCGGGTACGGTTGCCGGCGTCAGCGTGCATGCGGTTATCACCGCAGGCGACGGCGCCAAAGTGGCAATCAACATCATCAGCGAGCTGAACGGCGAGCGTTACGTCGACCACGACGTGCTGAAAGCCTAACTAAGCGAAAAAAGGACGGAGCAGCTTCTGCTCCGTCCTTTCTTTGTTTCTGTCTGGCAAGTGGTGGTTGCCGCGCGCCACTGTCGAGCGGCTGGGCGCTCTAACTATGAAAAACCGTCATATTGAGCTAATTGGGTCCCACGCGACCACGCTAACCCCACTGTAACACGGTTTTTTCCTCTTATTTGGGTCTTCGCTGCCTGCACGCCACCACTCCAGTCTCTGTAGTACGGAAAAACCGTCTTATTGAGCTATTTTGGCCCCACGTGACCATGCTAACCCCACTGTAACACGGTTTTTTCCTCTTATTTGGCTCTTCGCAGCCTGCACACCACCACTCCAGTCTCTGTAGTACGGAAAAACCGTCTTATTGAGCTAATTGGGCCCCACGTGACCATGCTAACCCCACTGTAACACGGTTTTTTCCTCTTATTTGGCTCTTCGCAGCCTGCACGCCACCACTCCAGCCTCTGTAGTACGGAAAAACCGTCTTATTGAGCTATTTGGGCCCCACGTGACCATGCTAACCCCACTGTAACACGGTTTTTTCCTGCTATTTTGCTCTCCACCCTCACCAGATACAAGCAAAACAAAGAAATGCGGTAGCGCAATTCCCTGCGCGTACCGCATTCCGCATTTCTATTAAGCCGTGGTCGAGCTTGTAGCCGCCGGCGCTGCTTGTTGGCCGGCTTCGCCTTGCCACTTGCCACCGCGGCCCCCGCCGAAGTGGGCGCCGCCCTCAAAGGCGCCGCGTCCGCCCTTATGTGCTTCCCACTCGCCGTTTACTTGCTTCGTCACCTCATCCGTGACCGCTTTCAGCTTCGCATCGTACTCCTCCTGCGTAAGCTTGCCGCTCGCGAGTGCCTCGTCAAGCTTGGCCTTTACGGCGCTTACCTCAAGGTCGATCACGCTTTGCACGTTTACGCCTTGCTTGTCCGCAATAGCAGCAAGTGTCTGACCATCTTTAAGTGCAGTCTTAAGTTCATCCGACGTTAATCCGAGCAGCTTGGCTAGTGCTTCTTTATCGCCAAATGCTAAACCACCCGTACCATGTCCTTGCCCTTTGCTTGCAAAGCCTTTCCCGGCTGCAGCGAACCCTTTCGAATCAAGCAGCTTATCGGCAATGGCCGAGCTATCCGGCTTTTTGACCGACTCTCCTTCTGCCGCCGTATCATCCTTCTTCGGCATAGCCGCTGCCGCTGCATCAATCCATTCCAAGAGTTTCGCCTTCAGGTCCTCGCGGCTGATCCCTTGCGCCGCCCCAACTTCAGCCAAGGTAGACGTCTCAAGCTTGGTCTTCAGCTCTTCCGCCGACAGCTTCAAATAGTCCGCCAGCTTGCTCTCCAAACCGGCCAGCTGGGCAAATCCGCCGCGCTTGCCGGCAAACTTACCGTGCTTATCCTGCTGCACTCCGGACGACGACGCCTGATCCGATGCCACGGAAGATGAAGCCGTTGCAGACGAGTCGGAGCCGGCCGCGTAAGCCAATCCTCCTCCAAGCGCAAGGGTAAGAGCCATCAAGCTTGCCGCGATCGCTTTGCTTCTACGCATAATATTCCGCCTTTCCATCCAGGATTTTCAATAACGTTTCCATTGTATTCCTCTTCTATGAACAGATTTTGAACATCGCTAGTTTTTAGCACTTTGCCAAAGATTAGAATTGTCTCAGAACTAAACTCCGGGTCCACATACGCCGAAAAAAGGAGTAAGTACCGATGCCAAATACTTTTCTAACATGGCCCCGCGAACTTATTTAATATTTGGCTGTTATAGTTGGTCAAAGACCAAGACTTCTTTGCTCCCGCAGCCGATCAACTACATAAAGAACGAGGGATTAAGAAATGTTCAAGAAGAGAAAAACCAGTTTAGCGCTCGTCAGCTCCGTTGTGCTTGCCCTTCTATTTCTAGCTACGATCGGAGCGATGGTATCGATTACGAGCAGCAATCAGAAGGATGCCTACTTCGAAGAAATGTCCCGTACGGTCAAAACCCTTGGCAATATTACCAGCGCCAAAATCGACCTTATCACCTCTGCGCAGGAGCAGATGAAAAAAGGAAAAACGCAAGGCTCCACGGACTTTTACAATTTATCGTTATTTCTGGAGGCTATGAACTCCAACGACCAAGTTTCCAACGTCTACGTTCTGCAACCGGATTTACACGAGAAGGACGGAAAAACCTATCTCACTACGCTGCAAGGCACCGGAGCGCTTACGAAAGCAGGGCTTACACCAGGAACCCCGTACGCACTCTCCCCCGGGTTCGTAAAGAGCTATGATAAAGCCTTGAAGGACGGTTTCGCCAGAGTGGCTACCTACGAGGATGAGATGGGGAAATGGGTCTCTTATCTGATGGCGATTAAAGACAACTCCAATAAAACAGTCGCGGTATTTGGCGTCGACTTCGATTACGACAACGTGCAAGCCGAGCTCGACCGCCGGATGTGGCAGGTCATTAACATCGGGATTATCTGCGATGCAATAGCCATTATCCTTATCGTAGTAATCGTACGGTTTGCCATTAGGCCTTTGAAGCGACTCAGCCAAGTAGCCGCTCTTGCCGCAAAAGGCGACCTGACCGTCACGGTACCGGTCACTACAGGCAACGAGATCGGCCAAGCTTCCCATGCCTTTAATGAAATGATCGCTAGCCTCCGTCAGCTAGCCAGCCATATTCGGTCTACTTCTAATGAGGTAGCAGGTTCATCCTCCATCATGCAGGAAAGCGCCGAGCAGACCTCGCGTGCTACCGAGGAAGTTGCTCATGCCATTCAAGAGGTTGCCGCCGGAGCGGATACGCAGCTGCAGAGCTTCCAGGAATGCCAGCGCGCGATGAACGAAATGACCGTAGGCATCCAGCGGATTGCGGAATCCTCCTCTTCCGTATCCGAATTGGCTACCGACGCTTCCGAGCTTGCCAATGCCGGCGATACGGTTATTAACCGGACTGTCAACCAAATGCAGGTAATTGAGCAAAATGTCAGCGAAACGGTATCCGTCATGCAGGAGCTGCAGCAAATGAACAGCCAAATCGGCTCCATTCTCGAGATGATTGGCGAAGTATCCAAGCAAACGAACCTTCTCGCACTTAATGCGTCGATTGAAGCTGCCCGTGCAGGCGAGCATGGCAAAGGTTTTGCCGTTGTTGCCCATGAGATTCGCAAGCTGGCCGAACGCTCGAAGGAATCTTCGGATCAAATCAACGAAATCCTGAGCGGCATTAGCAGCCGGACCAGCGAAGCTGTTCTCTCGATGGAAAAAGCAGCCGAGGGCGCCCGCGAAGGCAGCTCCGTCTCCCATCAGGCAGGCGAATCGTTCCGTTCCATCCACGAGGCTATCCGCCAGGTATCCGCGCAAATCCAGGAGGTTTCTGCGGCATCCGAGCAAATGTCGGCAGGCAGCGAGGAGATCGCAGCTTCGCTTGATCAGCTGGAGCATATCGCCGAGGCATCCTCCATCCAGTCCCAGCGCGTGGCAGCCGCTTCCGAAGAGCAGCTCGCTTCCATGCAGGAGGTTGCAAGCTCGTCCGCTCAGCTGCGTAACCTTGCATCCGAACTGAACAAAGCGATTGATACGTTCAAGACGGAATAAAAGCCAAGCAAAAAAGCACCTCCATCAAGCCAAGCGGCTGCATGGAGGTGCTTTTTTCATAACCGGAACCGGGGAGAACCCTTCCCCTGTCCGGTCTTGGCTTAGGATGCGGTAACAGCCGAGCCTTGCTGCAGCTGGTACATCGCGAAATATTTGCCGCGGTGATCCATCAGTTCATCGTGGTTGCCGCGTTCGACGATTCTGCCGCGGTCCAGCACCAGAATCTGATTCGCCTGGCGGATTGTTGATAAACGGTGAGCAATAACAAACGTCGTACGGCCCTTCTTCAGCACATCCAGCGCTTCTTGAATGATGGCCTCCGTCTCTGTATCGATGCTTGCCGTTGCTTCGTCAAGAATCAGAATCGCGGGGTCATAAGCGAGTGCCCGTGCGAATGAGATCAGCTGGCGTTGACCGGCGGACAGCGTGCTGCCCTTCTCGATCACTTCCGCATCGATGCCGCCCGGAAGCTGCGCGAACATGTCGTAGGCGCCAACGTCGCGGAGCGCCTGCTCCACCCGCTCCCGGCTGATCGCCGGATTGTTCAGGCTGATGTTCGAGGCAATGGTACCGGTGAACAGGAACGGGTCCTGCAGAACGATGCCCATATGCTGGCGCAGATGCTGCTTCGGAATATTCAGCACATCCTTGCCGTCGATAACGATGCTGCCTTCATTCGAATCGTAGAACCGGAACAGCAGGTTCATAATCGAGCTTTTACCGGAGCCCGTATGGCCAACCAAAGCCACCGTATCGCCTTGGCGGGCGGTGAAGGAGATATTTTTGAGTACGTATTCATCCTTCTTGTAGGCAAACGAAACGTTATCGAATTTCACTTCGCCCTTGTAACGCTCCATCGTGCCCGGTTCAACCTCAACGCCCGGTTGATCCATTAGGGTAAATACCCGCTCCGCGGATACCCTTGCCGTCTCCAGATTGGACAGCTGGTTCACGACGCCAACAATCGGCTGGAACATCCGGTTCATCAGATCAACGAACGCATACAGTACGCCAACCCCGATGGCAGCGCCAAACCAGTCGCCCCAGAAGAACCAGATCACGATAAGGAAGATGATGTTACGAACGACGTTGACCAGGTTATGCGACGTAATCGAGTTCAAGCTGAGCAGCTTGTTCTGATACGTAAAATAATGCTCGTTCAGCTCGTCGAATTCTTTAAAGGTCTCTTTCTGACGGCGGAACGCCTGGATAATCGCCATCCCTTGGATGGATTCGTTGATCATCGCGTTAATCTCGCTTAGCTTCGTCCGGATAATCCGGTTGTAACGGGCCGCAAAGCGACGGTACAGATTAATCCATACGAGCAGGATCGGTACCAGCGGCAGCGCAAACAGCGCAAGTCTTGGATCCAGCAGGAACAACGCTCCATAGATCGCCGTCATGTATACGATCGCGGAAAAGAAGTTCGCGAGTACCGCGACGTACAGCTCACGGATGGCCTCCGTATCATTCGTAATCCGGGAAACGACCTGCCCGGCGGCGAGCGTATCGAAGTAGTTCACCGGAAGCCGCTGCGTATGGGCGAATACGTCATTGCGCATGCGCCGGACAATCCGGTTCGCGGATGTCTGCAGCAAGAGCCGCTGGCCGTAAGTGAATACCGCGCCAAGCACAAGAAGTCCGACATAGAGTCCGGCAAGCTTCATCAGGCTTGGAATTTCCGGCTTGTAGAACTGATACAGCTCCTTAGCAGAAATCAGGGCAACCGGGAATGCGGCATTCTCTCCGGTTGTTTTGTCGGTGACGGTCATCTGGCCATCCGTTACCTTGCGTACGCCTTGCACTGCGGGAAGGGCACCTTCATACCAGTAAAATTTTCTGCCGGCTTGAAGCAGATGCACCTCGGCGCCTTTGGCTTCGCCGGCTGCGAAGTGGTCTTCGCGCTTATACCATTTATCTTTATAAGAGACTGCGTACGGCTCATCCGCCGCAACCTCGTACCAGCTCTTCTCGATGCCGAGAATATTCTGATCGATCATCCGCTTTGCGATAAACGGCCCCGCGAGCTCCGCGCATACGGCCAGCAGGAGCAGAACTAACGCTCCAATGATCGGTTTTTTATAAAGCATGGCGTATTGAAACAATCGTTTACCTGTTTGACCCATTGTTCGTAAACGCCTCTCTTTCCTATGATTCAATGAGCGACTCCAGCTGCTGCCGCTCGTACTGCTCTCTGTACCAGCCATCCTGCTTCACAAGATGATCGTGGGTACCCTGCTGAACAATACGTCCTTCATCCAGCACGATGATGTGGTCAGCATGCTGCACCGCGGACAGCCGGTGAGTCGTAATCAGTGTCGTTTTGCCGGCGCGTTCCGTCCGGATGCCTTCGATAATCTCGGCTTCCGTCCGTCCGTCTACCGCGGACAACGCGTCGTCCAGCATCAATATTTCCGGATCGGCGATAAGCGCACGGGCGATGCTGACCCGCTGCTTCTGACCGCCGGAGAGCGCAACGCCCTTCTCGCCTACCATCGTTTCCAGCCCATCCGGCAGGAATTGAATATCCTTGGCGAAGGATGCCCTTGCAAGGGCACGCTGCATATCCTCTTCCGTCGTTTCGCCTTTCTTGCCGAACATAATATTCTCGCGAATCGTCTTCGAGAACAGAATCGGCTGCTGCGGCACGTAGCCGATCCAGCCAAGGAGCCGATCCATCGGCAGCTTCTCCAGCGGCTGGCCGGTAATCTTGATTTCGCCGGCACCAACCGGATATTCGCGCAGCAGCTGCTTGAGCAGCGTTGTTTTGCCGCTGCCCGTACGGCCGACGATACCCAGCGTCTGTCCTTGGCGCAGACTGATGTTCACGTCGCTCAAGTTGTCTACCACCGACGACGGATAACGGAACGTCACATCGCCAAATGCAATCGTTGCCGGCGCGGTCACGTCAATGGTGTTCTCCGCATCCTGCACATCGGGCTTGTAACCAAGCGTTTCTTCTACCCGGTCAAGCGAAGCGTTGCCCCGCTGCATAATGTTGATCAGCTCGCCGATCGCGAACATCGGCCAGATCAGCATCCCGAGGTAGACGTTGAAGGAGACCAGCTCGCCAAGCGTAATCTCGCTGTGGAACACGAGATAGCCGCCGTAGCATAAGCCGATCAGATAGCTGAGGCCGACCAGTATTTTGATCGTTGGCTCGAAGAGCGCATCGATCTTGGCCACCTCGATATTTTTCTGAAAGACCTCATCGGTTTTCTTGCGGAATTGATCCTGGTTTGCTTCCTCCTGCACGAAAGCGCGGATAACCCGCACCCCCGATACCGATTCCAGCACCTGGTCATTTAATTCGCCGAAAGCGTCCTGCGACTGCATAAAGCGCTCATGGATTTTACCTCCGAAATGCTTCATCGCAAGCGCGATGAACGGCAGCGGCAGAAGCGCCGCCAGCGTCAGCTTAACGCTGATCAGTGCCGCCATAATGCCAAGAATCGTCAGCATGAAGAAAGTGGAGTCAATCAGCGTCAGAATGCCGAACCCGGCTGTTGTAGCAACCGCATTCAAGTCATTCGTGGAACGGGCCATCAGGTCGCCCGTCCGGTTCCGTTCATAGAAGGTTGGCGACATCTTGAGGAAGTGACGCATCAGCCTCGACCGGAGCAGCCGCTCCAGAACGAAGGCACCTCCAAACAGCTTATAATGCCACACGTAAGTGATGGCGTAGCCGACCACCGTTACGGCGATCCAGCCCGCCACGACCTGCATAAAGCCCGTAGCGTCCAGCCTGCCCTGATGAATCCCGTCAATCGTATGGCCGATCAGCCATGGCGGAATCACGTCGAGAAAGCCCGTGATGATCAGCAGTACGCAGGCTAGCGTATATCTTTTCCAATTCATTGCGAAAAACCATCGAAGCTTCTTAAGTACGATAAACATAGTTTCTGTTAGACACCTCCCGTTTCCATCCAAGCATCTTCCCCCACAAAACCGCAAAAAAAGGAAGCGCACCGTTAGATAACGATACGCTTCCTTTGGCAGCAATCGGGCACAAGTTGGCCCGCTGCATCAAAAAAGGCGCACGGTTACGGTTACGTAACCATGCGCCTTTGATTCTAATGGGATACCCCTAAAGATCAAAGAGATTCGACGCGCGGATGGATTACGCTCATAAATTTAGTATGCATTTGGTTAAACAGTTGATGAACGCCTACAATTGGATTCATGCCGTAATCCTCCTTTCGATTTGTTTAAGATATTTGTCACTTTACCATCCGAAGAAATAACTGTCAATCCGTTTTTTTTGTAAAACCACGCCTATTTTGGAGAATGATCACATGACCCAGGCTTCCGCCTGCTGCTCTGCCAGCAGGAGCTGCTCGCGAACCCTGACCACTTCGCCCACAATGATCAGCGCCGGGTTGACCACTTTAAAAGATACCGCCAGCTTATGAATGTCGGCAAGCGTTCCCGTAATAACGCGCTGCTTGCTTGTTGTGCCGCGCTCAATAATCGCAACCGGCGTAGCTGCTGCCTTGCCGTGCTTCAGCAGCTCCTCGCGGATGACGGCGAGCTGGCTGACGCCCATGTAGATAGCCAGCGTATCCACGCTATGCGCAAGCAAATCCCAGCGCACAGGCTCCTGGTCGCCGTGGCAGCGATTGCCGGTCACGCAGGCAAAGGACGCTGCCTTCCCGCGATGCGTCAGCGGAATTGCCGCCGAGGCCGCAGCCCCTATGGCAGACGTGACGCCCGGCACGATCTCCCACTCGATGCCGTGCTCCGCCAGCTCCAGCGCCTCCTCGCCGCCGCGCCCGAAGACGAAGGGGTCGCCCCCTTTCAGGCGGACGACCGTCTTCCCTTGCTTGGCGTAAGAAACAAGCGCTGCATTAATTTCCTCCTGCGGCATCGCATGTGCATTAGGCGCTTTGCCGCAGTACACCAGCTCCGCATTCGGGCGGGCGTATGCGAGCAGCTCTTCGTTCACGAGTCGGTCGTACAGGATCACATCCGCCAGCCCGATTCGCCGCATCGCCTTCACCGTGATCAGCTCCGGGTCACCGGGGCCCGCTCCAACAATGTATACCTTCCCCGTTGCCGCCGCCCGCATCACAGGCCGCTTTTCTCGGCAGCAAGTGCCGGTTTGGCCGGGAGACCCGACTTTGCGGAAGAGGAAGAGCTTTCGTAGTCCTTTGCCTTCTTGTTATGCGACCAGTAGAACATAAAGCCGGTAAACAAAGCACCGCCTACAAAGTTGCCAAGCAGCACCGGAATTTGGTTCCACAGCCACCAGTCCGCAACCGATACGTCAGCGCCAAGCATCATGCCGGCAGGGATGACAAACATATTAACGACCGCATGCTCGAAGCCTTGCTCGAAGAACATCAGAATCGGCAGCCACATCGCAACGATTTTGCCCAAGGTCGATTTCGAGGTCATCGCCATCACAACGCCAAGCGTTACCATCCAGTTGCACAGAATCGCCTTGATGAACACAAGAATAATGCCGTCGAAGCCCATTTTTTGATAACCCAATGTCTTTGTCTCACTGACTTGAATGAGCATTTGGGCGAGCGGATTCGACATATCCGTCCCCATCTTCGTAATCGCCATGCCATATAAAGCCGCATATACCGCACAGCCGATCAAGTGACCGATAATGACAAGCCCGTAATTGACCATCATGCGGGATAGGGAGGTTTTCCGTTTGAAAACCGATAGAGGAATAAGCGCAAAGCTGCCTGTCACAAGCTCGAGTCCCAGAAGAACGATGATCACAAAGCCGATCGGGAAAATAATAGCTCCGGTTAGAGCAAGTGACGTTTGCGTTGTTGCCGTATAGGCGAGTGTTGTTGCAAAAGCCAGGATGCCGCCTCCTAGAAATCCTCTCATCAGCATTTGCGAGGCGCTCATCTCCGCTTTCGCCGTCCCTGCTTCTACCATCGATTCCAGTACTTCAGCCGGTTTCACGTAGTCCATGTTCCATTCCTCCTTAAATGAATCATCACCACAATAGCGCATGTACGGGCTATCGTGATGATTCATACTTCGAAAGCATTCACCTTAAATGAATCATCATCACAATAGCCCATGTACGGGCTATCGTGATGATTCATACTTCGAAAGCGTTCACCTTAAATGAATCATCACCACAATAGCCCATGTACGGACTATTGTGATGATTCATACTTCGAAAGCATTCACGTTAAATGAATCATCACCACAATAGCCCATGTACGGGCTATTGTGATGATTCATACTTCGAAAGCATTCACCTTAAATGAATCATCATCACAATAGCCCATGTACGGGCTATCGTGATGATTCATACTTCGAAAGCGTTCACCTTAAATGAATCATCACCACAATAGCCCATGTACGGACTATTGTGATGATTCATACTTCGAAAGCATTCACGTTAAATGAATCATCACCACAATAGCCCATGTACGGGCTATTGTGATGATTCATACTTCGAAAGCATTCACCTTGTTGTCTCTACTCTGCTCTACAAGGTGATATAGATCTCTCCGCTGCCCGGATCAATCTCTGTCTCAAACGTCTTGATGCAGCCGTCGTCCGGCTCATGCACGCGTCCGCTCTTCAGGTCAATCTTCCAGTCATGCAGCGGGCAGTGTACGGCCGTGCCGCACACCATCCCTTCCGAGAGCCTGCCGCCCTTATGCGGGCATTTGTTCTCGACTGCCTTCACGCTGCCGTCTGCCAGGCGGAAGATCGCAACGTCCGTGTTGTCGATCTTTACCGTACGAGAGCCTAATACGTCGATCTCCGATATTTTCGCTACTAGCACCTTTGTCACCATATAGAAGCCCCCTATCCTTGAACCGGCTGTGGAGTGGATAATTGCTCGAAGTTTTTGCGCAGCTCTTTGTTCTCGATGATTTCTTTCCATGGATCTGTAGTATAGCTAAGCGTCTTCTCAAGACGTTCAACCAAGGCCAGACGATCTTCCCGTTTCTCGAGCGCCTTCTTGACATGATCCAGACCAACGCGTTCAATCCATTGCGCGGTACGTTCGTTCCAAGTCGCATTCTCGCGGTAATATTGCAGGTAAGCCGAGGACCATTCCATCACTTCATCCTCCGTCTTCACCGTACATAGCAGTTCAGTCGCACGTACATGTATACCGCCGTTGCCGCCTACGTGAAGCTCCCAGGCACCGTCGATTGCGACGATACCAAGATCCTTAATCGTTGCTTCCGCGCAGTTGCGCGGACAGCCGGATACGGCTAGCTTTACTTTCGCCGGAGCCGTCATTCGCTCGTAGGCTTTCTCCATCCGAATCCCCATGGCGATCGAATCTTGTGTGCCAAAGCGGCAGAAAGTGTTGCCTACGCAGGTTTTTACCGTGCGGAGCGTTTTGCCGTAAGCATGGCCGGAAGGCATATCAAGCTCTTCCCAGATCTTCGGCAGGTCTTCTTTCTTCACGCCCAGGAGGTCAAGCCGTTGTCCGCCGGTGAACTTCACCATCGGAACCTCGTACTTCTCTGCGACGGTAGCGATTTTGATCAGGTCGGCCGGCGTAGTTACGCCGCCGTAGACGCGAGGCACAACCGAATAAGTGCCGTCCTTCTGAATATTCGCGTGGTAGCGCTCGTTCGTGAAGCGCGATTCCTTCTGATCCTCGTATTCCCCCGGCCACAGCATGCCGAGGTAGTAGTTCAGCGATGGGCGGCATTTCGTGCAGCCCCCTTCGTTCTTCCATCCCAGCACGTTCATGACTTCCTTGACCGTCATGAGGCGCATTTCCTTGATGGCCGCAACGATCTCGTCACGGGAATGCTCGGTACATCCGCAGATGCCTTCCTTCACCGGCACGCCTGCCGCATCGCCGGCGTATAGCTTCAGCAAGCCTTCCACTTGAGGCTTGCAGCCGCCGCAGGAAGCGGAAGCTTTCGTGCAGCCTTTAAGGCTGGCCAGCGTATTGCAGCCTTTATTCTGAACAGCATCGGCAATTGCTCCCTTCGATACGCCGTTACAGCCACAGACAATTTCATCGCCTGGCATCGCAGCCAGCCGATCCAATGGCGAAGAGCCTCCACCTGCCGCAGGCGAGAAGCCAAGCAGCAGCTCCTTCTCCTTGCCCTCAATCGATTCGCCCTTCTTCATAATCGAGAACAGCTCGGCACCGTCGGTTGTATCGCCAAACAGTACGGCTCCTACAAGCTTTCCGTTTTTTATCACAATCTTCTTGTATGTGCCCGCTACATCATCTTGAATACGCAAGGCTCTAGTGCCTGGTCCTTCGTTAAATTGGCCTGCCGAGAATACGTCGACACCGGATACTTTCAGCTTGGTTGAAGTAACGGAGCCTTGGTAGCCTTCCGTTTCTACGCCGGCCAGCAGCTTCGCCAGAACGGCGCCTTGCTCATACAGCGGAGCAACCAGGCCGTAAGCGATCCCCCGGTGCTCGGCGCATTCGCCAACCGCGTACACATCCGGAATATTCGTCCTCATGAAGTCGTCAACGATAATCCCGCGGCCTACTTCGATGCCGGATGCCTTCGCTAATTCAACGCTCGGGCGGATCCCCACCGCCATCACGATAAGATCCGCTTCAACCTCGCTGCCGTCCGCGAATTGCAAAGCCTTCACGCGGCGTCTGCCCGTAATGGATGCCGATTGCTTGCTGAGCAGGAATTTCATCCCTTGCGCCTCAAGCTCGCGCTGCAGCATCCGTGCCGCCGGCTCATCCAGCTCGCGGTTCATTAGAATGCCGTTAATATGGACAACGTGTACGTCCATCCCCAGATTCAGCAGCCCCCGCGCCGCCTCAAGCCCAAGCAGGCCGCCGCCGATCACGGCTGCTTTTTTATACTTTTGGGAAGTCTCCTGCATAATCTCGGTGTCGCGGATATCCCGGAAGCCGATTACGCCCTCTTTGTTCGCGCCAGGCAGAGGCAGCATAAACGGATTCGAGCCCGTTGCCATAACAAGCACGTCATAGTCCGCTTCAACCCCTTGCTGGGAGTACACTTTTTTCCGCTTCGTATCAATCTTGGTGACCGTATGTCCGGCATGCAGCTGAATATGATTGTCCGCGTACCAGTCCCAGTCGTTAATGATGATATCCTTCATGTCCGTCCCGCCGGCAAGCACCGAGGATAACATAATCCGGTTGTAATTCGGGTACGGCTCCGAGCCAAAGATCGTAATGCTATATGCATCCGGAGCGAGCTTGATCAGATGCTCGATTGCCCGTACCCCCGCCATTCCGTTGCCAACCAGCACCAATTTCTTCCGATCCGCCATTGTCATTCTCCTCTCCACTCTCTCTAGCTCTTGATCTGTATGGAAAAATAAAAAAAGCCTGGCTTCGGATTCCGCGAGGACGCACTTGTGCATTCCCGCAAAAGACGAAGACAGGCTTCATTGCCGCTTCAAATGAATACGCCATTGTATTCATGAAAGATTGAATTGTAGTACCGCAAAGCCGGAAGCCTTGTCGGTGTGTTACCGCTACTATACAATGCCGCGACATCCATGTCAACATACTTGACATAAAAAATGAACATTTGTGCGTATCGACAGTTTTACACATTACATGTTATATATAATAACAAATGATATTTCGTTCGTAGGGGAAGAGGAGGATGACATGCGTTCTCTGTTAGTGATCGACAATCCCGGGGGAAAAGCTGAAGCGCAGCCGCTGGAGCAAATGTTGGAGACATACGGTTATTCCGTATTGTATGCAAGCTCGGACGAAACGGCCAAGAACCATCTGCCGAAAGCCGATGCCGTCGTTTTTCATTTGCCGCTAGGCGAGGTGAAGGCATGGGGCAACAGGCTCTTGCAGCGCAAGAGGCTGCCCATGCTCTGGTGGTGCAGCGCGGATACGGCAACGATGTCCGCTGCCTTTTGCGAGGATGATCTGCCGATCGACGGTATTCTCACGCCCTCAATGAGCGAACAGGAGCTGCACTGGGCGCTTCATTTCGGCTCGAAGGCCTGCTTCGAAAGGCAGCATTGGCTGAACGAGAGGAAGCAGCTGGAGGCGCGGCTGGAAGAGCGGAAGTGGATTGACATGGCAAAGGGTATCCTATGTAAAATAAAGCAGGTATCCGAGGCGGAAGCTTATGACCTGCTGCGCAAGCAGGCCATGAATGAGCGGAAGCGGATTGTGGATGTGGCGACATCCATCGTGAAAGTCTATCAGCTGCTGCAAGAGCAGAAATAAAGGGGTGCTGACGATGTTTACTAAACTATTAAAAGAAGTCGGCCGCGGAAAAAGAGGCGCCAGGGACTTAACCTACGAAGAGGCGCTGGAAGCGGCCGACTGGATCATGAACCGGAAAGCAACCCCTGCCCAGATGGGCGCCTTTTTTATTGCCGAACGGATTAAGATGGAAAGCGTCGAGGAGCTGGAAGCGTTCGTAAACGTATGCCGGAACAGCGCCTACCGCGCACCCATTCAGGAAGGACTGGACTGCGCGGGACCTTACGACGGGCGGGTAAAAACCTTCTTCGCTTCCTTCGCTACGGCCTTCCTGCTTGCCTCGGCCGGTCTTCCCGTTACGCTGCACGGCGCCAAGTCGCTGCCGCCGAAATGGGGCGTGACGCTGCTGGATATGCTCGCCGAGCTAGGCATCGGCAAAGCTCAGCTTACGCGGGACCGCGTAGTGCACGCGGCCAAAGCAACCGGCGTGCTGTTCGTGGACACCGAGGAATGGTGCCCGCCACTGGGTGAGCTCCGGGACATCCGCGAGGAACTTGGCATGCGTACGGTGCTGAACACAGCGGAGAAGCTGATCGATTTCTCCCATTCGCCGTACCTCGTCTTTGGCGTTTTCCATAATACCGTCTTTGACCGGATGAGCAAGCTGCTCACTGACTTGAAATACCGCCGGGCCCTTATCGTGCAAGGGACGGAGGGCTCCGAGGATCTGTTCATCGAGCGCCCTACCCGCACCTATATCGTTGAGAACGGCGAAGCAAGGCTGCATGTCATCGATCCGGAAGAATTCGGCATGGAGGCAACGCTGCCGGAGAAAACCGAATGGAGCGCTGCCGAACAGATCGAGACCGCCCAGGCCGTCCTGCAAGGAAAGGCTCACATCGGCTACGTGAACCAGGTACTGCTTAACGCCGCCGTCCGGCTCCGTCTTGCAGACCGCTCCGAATCCGTCGAAGAAGCGTTGTACCAATGCAAAGCGCTGCTCGACAGCGGGGCTGCATGGGAGCGTTACACGGCTTGGCGCAGCAGCTTGCTAAGCGAAGGAACGCCCGCACCAATCGGCGGTGTTAAGTAACATAACACGAAGCTTGTGCCATAGTCTTCGCGGCATGCGAAGCCGCATTCCTTCTCTCCAATCTGACACCTACGTTGCACAATAAAAAAAGCTTCTGAAGGCTGACCACCCAGCCGGCAGAAGCTCTTTTTATTTCCACTTTCTTTCTTGAGCGAGTATTCCCATATCCTTAGCTACGTCCAAGGCAGCCCAAAGCTAAGGCTAATGACGGGTTAAGGTCCCTAAGGGAACTTAAAGGTCAGGAGAAGCAGCTAGTTTTGATGGTTAAGGCCCCTTAAGGGCCTTAACGTACTGGAGAAGTCGCAAGAGGCTGCGGATAGCTGCCGTTAAAGACGGCTTAAGGCCTCTAAGGGACCTTAACGGCCGGGAGAAGTAGCTGGTTTTTATAGTTAAAGCCCCTAAAGGGCCTTAACTCAACGTTATGACCGCCCGAAGCGGCATAAACTGCCGCAGGGCGAGAGAATAAGACCCTGCGAGGTCGTTAAACGCCCTCATCAGGGCAGAAACAGGGCCGATAAGACCCCGGCGGGGTCTTTATCGCCGCCTACATCTGCAGCTGTGCTTAATAAGCGTGGCGGCTGCCCTAGCGCGAGCGCGCTCGGCGAACGAGC
The DNA here is from genome assembly GCF_000023585.1 of Paenibacillus sp. JDR-2. Taxonomy (NCBI): domain Bacteria; kingdom Bacillati; phylum Bacillota; class Bacilli; order Caryophanales; family Paenibacillaceae; genus Paenibacillus; species Paenibacillus sp. JDR-2. The sequence continues at coordinate 6,789,870 of NC_012914.1, forward strand.
AGCACATAGCTGAGCACAGCCGCCGTCTCCGCCGCGGCGATAACCATCCCCATCGGCAGCGCGGCTTCGCTGCCGCCAAGCCCAACAAGCGGCGCCATGCAGGCGCCAAAAACAAAGGACAGCAAACCAAGCAGCGCCGATGCGCTGCCTGCCGCCTGCTGCTGGTTTTGCATCGCAAGCGAGAAGCTTGCCGTCTGCACAATCCCGACGCTGGCCACCACGAAGAATAAAGGCACAAGCACGGCGAACAACCCCCAGCCGGCTATAATCGAAACGAGCAACGCCAGACCGCCCGCAAACGCCAGGCTAAGTCCGGCAACAAGCAGCTTCGGCGCGCTCACCTTACCGGCAAGACGCCCGGCGATTTGGCTGGCCGCGATAATGCCAAGCCCGTTAATGGCAAAGCACAAGCTGTAGCCTTGCGGCGAGACGCCAAACAGGTTCTGAATCACAAACGGCGAGCCCGAGATGTAGGCGAACATCGCCGCTACCACAAAGCCCTGCGTCAGCGCGTAGCCCATAAAGACGCGATCCGTCAGCAATCCGCGGAATTTCGTCAGTATATTGCGAGCCCCGCCCTGTGAGCGGTTCTTCTCCTGAAGGGATTCCTTCATCCCGAACCATACCGCCGCAAACATCACCGCGCCAATCACGGTCAGAACAATAAACACGCCCCGCCATTCCGTCCATTTCAGGATCTGTCCCCCGGCAATCGGAGCCGCGATTGGGGCTACCCCGTTCACCAGCATCAGCATCGAGAAAAACCTTGTCATTCCCGCTCCCTCGAATAAATCCCGGACGACCGCGCGCGAGATAACGATTCCCGCCGCGCCGCCAAAGCCCTGCACGAAGCGCAGCAGGACAAAGGTCTCGATGGAAGGCGCCGCTACGCATAGAATCGAAGCCGCCATATAAACGATAAGTCCAATTAACAAGGGCTTCCGCCGGCCCCTGACATCGCTGATCGGTCCGATAAACAGCTGACCCAGCGAAATGCCCAGCAGGCAGGCCGTTAAGCTAAGCTGGGACATCGACGTCCCCGCGCCGAAATCATCCGCAAGCTCCGGCAAAGCCGGTAAATACATATCGATGGAGAGAGGAGCAAAAGCAGACAACGAACCAAGCAGCAAAGCCATCCATAAGACCGCTCTTGGTGCCTTTGCCTGCGCGAAATCCTTATCATTTCCCATTAGACAACCACTCCAGAACCGTTTTGTCGCAACCATTCTAATGACGATTCCCATCCCTGTCAAGGAAACAAAAAAAGAGGATGCCTCTATAGGCATCCTCCCGCGCGATCCAACTATTCGGCCGTATTGACGACGGCACTCAGCTTTACGGAATCATTCAAATTCACGATCAGAGGAAGCATCCGCTCCCCGCTGATCATGGGAGATTGGCACAATACGCAGGTCGGCGTCTGGTCAAAAGAGAAGTTGGCTCGCATCCAGCCATTGCAGTCCTCGCTTGCGCATGACCAAATTTTCGTCACGACCTCCGGGATATCTTCCTGAATTTTTTTCCTATTATACATAGGTATGTATGCCTCCTTCTACAGATTAATCTGGTACGGACTCCATGAGCCCCGTCACTTTAGAGTGCCTATAACCGTCGATTTCATACATAATATTTCTAAACGGCCGAGCAGGCACAAAAAAAGCTCCCCCGCCTCCAACAGGAAGCGAAAGAGCTTGTGATATGTAGAATTAATTTCCAGGTACTTCCTTTATAGCTTATAGCCGAATTCATTCGGAATATATTCAATGCAGGAAACCGCGATAAAGGTCAGCTTTTCCCCTGCCGCATCGTATTTAACCGTATCCGCCGCAACCGAATACCAGATCTTTAGAGTAGGACGACCGTCGTCGTAAGTCCGGAAAATAAAAACATTCAGCTCCTGCTTCCACTTCAGGATCTCATCTATTCCGTCATGCTTTGGAGTATGCACGTCGAATTGCCACTGCCCCGCTTCATGCGTCACTTCGTAAGACACCGATTGCTTGGATGAATCCAGAAAAGTCCGGCCGCCTACGGCGTGTTTGATGAGTAACTGTTCTTTCATGGTTGAACCCTCCTAAAAAGCATATAGCTCTCTTTCAGCCACATTTCGCAAGCATGCCTTATGGCAGATCAATCAGCATCACAAAGGCGGATTCTTCGGCGGACAGCACAAAATCGGGCTCGAATTCCGCGCGGATCGAATCTTTGGGTCCCATCGCAATGCCATTCGCATTCAGATTTCCTTCCAACACCATGACAAAAGCGCGTCGTCCGGTTTTCTGATTAAAAAAGATCCTTCTGCCCGGCTGCAGCCGGCCCAGATAAATCGTCATATCCTGATTGATGCTTGCCGTATCTCCTGCGCCATCCGGCGTCACAACCGGCAGCAGCGCATTCTGCAGCTTCGCTTCATCGTAGCTGGCCATTTCGTAGGAGGGAGCGAGCCCCCGTTCTTTCGGCATAAACCACAATTGCAGGAAGGTGCCTTCCTCTGTATCTGAATCGTTGTATTCCGCGTGAATAATTCCCGTTCCCGCCGACATGCGCTGAACTTCGCCTGCCGATGTTACTTCGATATTGCCAAGGTTATCTTCATGCTTCAGCCTTCCCGTCAGAGGAATCGTCACGATCTCCATCTCGCTGTGAGGATGCGCGCCAAAGCCGCGACCCGGCGCGATCGTATCATCGTTTAATACGCGCATGACGCCAAAGCTCGAGTTGTCGGGATCGAAGTACTCCCCAAACGAGAAGCTCATCGCGCTGCGGAGCCATCCCAAATCGACAGAATGGCGGGCACTTGCCGGAAAATGTTTCATCATCGAAAAAACGCCTCCTTTTTCAATCAATATTCCGAGCCATATCCTCCTTTTATTGTAACCTCGGGCAGGCAGGTATACCAAAAAATATACCGGACAGGCTCGTGCAAGACCTTATGTAATCGTAATGGTAAGTGAAAATATAGGGCAATCTAACGGCAGGAGCTGAAAAAAGGGAGTGTGAACGGGCGATGGACAACAAGGATGATCTCGTTACGGAGAGAGATATCGATCCGAAATTCGGCTTATTTACAGAGGAGATGCCGCAAATCGTCTTGCCGGATGCAACAAGTAAACTGATCGATAGGTATCCGAAAAATGGCGCAACAGCGCCGCCTCCCAGCGGACCGACTGACGGCTCGCGTTAAGGAGCTATATCAAGTATAGCATTTACGGAGTGAGGTAAACAGCCCCTTACGGCGAAATAGAGCCAAATACGGGAAAATAAAAGGACGCATCAACCTGTACAAACAGGTTATGCGTCCTTCTGCTTTTATCTCATACAAATTATTTTGCCGAAACCGCTGGTGTTTCATTAACTCCCGCTGCAGGCAGCGTCGGGTAAAGCTTCTTCGACACAAGCGTCTGGATGATCATAAACGTTCCCCCGACAACCCAGTACAGCGGCACCGCAGCCGGAGCGCTGAAGGAGAAAATCCCCATCATCACCGGCGAGAGCAAGCCTAGCATCGCCATTTGCTTCTGCTGGGCAGAGTCCATGCCAATCTGCGATACGCGGAACTGCACGTAATAAATCGCTGCGGCGAGGAACGGCAGAATGTGATCCGGCGTGCCGAGCTGGAACCACAGGAACGAATGCTGGGCAAGCTCCGGCGTCATCTTGATCGCATAATAGAGACCGGTCAGGATCGGCATTTGAATGAGCATGGGCAGACAGCCAATCGCCATCGGATTAAACTGATGCTTGCTGTAGAGCTCCATGGTTTCTTTTTGCAGCTTGGCCTGATTCTCGGGCGTCTTTTCTTTATACTTCTCTTTCAGCTTGTTCAGCTCCGGCTGAATGACGCTCATCTTCTGCTTCATGCCTTGCTGGCCTTTATACTGCCGCAGCATGAGAGGCAAGAGGACGATCCGCACGAGCAGCGTCATCACGATAACGGCCATGCCGTAGCTGTCGCCAAAGAAGGAAGCAATGTGCTGAATCAGATACGAGAACGGGAAAACGACGTAGTGGTTAAAAAAGCCCGGCGTATCGGAATCAATCGTTCCTTTTGCGCCGCAGCCGCTGACGATCACAAGAATCGCGATGGCTGCGAGAATTCTGTATTTTTTAGTAAAAACGGTGAATGCATTGTTTTTGCTCATAATAGCCTCCTCGTTTGTGTGCGTGCTCTGTAATCTCCACAAACGAAGCGCAACAATCCGCTGATTCACCATCCGGTGCTTCTTTACGCTTAATCCTTCGGGCCAGCCAGTGCTGGATCCTCTCCAGCCTGCTGATGACCACGACAATCGGAACAATCGGCTCCCATACAACCCGCTTCAGCAAGGTATTAAACTCCGCGTCAACGCTTTGATGGGCAAAATACGCCAGATAAGCCATCGAACATAAAATACTGATCGAGAAAAAATAAGGGATTAAATCCTGCAGCTCTAACAATGCATTCACCTCCTTGAAAGAATTGTATATTCAAATGGTTGTTCTTCAACCATTCGTGCAATTCTTACTTCGTAAGCATTAGCTAAAGAATTGTATATTCAAATGGTTGTTCTTCAACCATTCGTGCAATTCTTGCTTCGTAAGCGTATATTTATTCATTCTTGTACGGCTAACCGCCGGCCAACGTTTCTTCTCCCGGCCCAAAGTCCAGTTCGAGTCCATTCTCAGGGCGGTTAAGGCGGGTGTCCGCCCGCGCTACAATGAACTATGACTATATTATCACATCGCGGACAGGATAGCTTGTTTGGCTTCTTGGAATCCGATGCACTATTTTCCGCGGCAATGTCCGGGACGGAGGAATCGATTGTATGTATTTTGCAGCTATTAGCGTGGCAAGGGGCTTCCTGCTTCTTACCCTGCTGCTCGCCTGGATTGCCGGCAACAAGGCGTCCGCCCTGCTATTCAGCGGATCAGAGGCGAATTTGCACCGAAAAGCACGCAAATTAATAACCTGGGCCGTCTTCTTGTCCATCTCCTGCGCGGGTGTTCTTGCAGGCATCATCTGGCTTATGGCGGTTACGGATTCCGTCTTCTGGCGGGACCGCCTGCTCGTTCCGCCCGTCCTCATTCTTCCGATGCTAATGATATGGCTTGGCGCTCTCCCCCGCCTTCGCCGCATCCGGCAGGCGACCATGCGCAAGACGGAAGCGCCCCTTGACGTCAGACTGCTGAGCCGGGCTTCGCAGCCCGCGCTTGTTGCGCCTTACCAATTCGTAGCGCTTGGCTCCCTGACCGGCATGTATTGGACGTTCACGACCACGATTCCGTTCGACGTCATGAACGGAACAATTCCGCTGGTACTGCTTCTTATCGCCGGCATGATCCTGTGGCTGACCCATCTTAACCGAAGCTCAAGAGTAAGCCTGACCGGAACAAAGCCGGTTAACCGTCCTCTGATGCGGTTCCTGCGCAGGATGGCCGTACTGGCGGTTGTCTTGGCAATAGGCAGCATCCCGTTCTACGGAGGGTTAAAGGACAGCAAGCTGCCCGAGACGATCTCCATGACGGATGGTCGGATGGACAACGGTACGGGTACGGCTCTTGCCCATAATCATCACGGCACTGCCGTTATCGCTTCTGCCGAACCCGTGAAGGAGATCTCAGTCGACAGCCTGACAGGACCGGCGGAAGGAAAAGCCGATGTATCTTTTACGCTGACTGCCGAGAAGAAGACCATTACGCTGGCTTCCGGAAGAACGGTAGAGGCCTGGACCTATAACGGTCAATCTCCCGGACCGGAGCTGCGTTTCAAGAAGGGACAGCTGGTCGAGGTCAAGCTGATTAACAAAGACATTGAGGAAGGCGTAACGCTGCACTGGCATGGCCTTGATGTCCCCAATGCGGAGGATGGCGTAGCCGGAGCAACGCAAAATGCCGTCATGCCCGGCGAGACCTATACGTACCGGTTCGTAGCCAATCAGGTCGGCACCTTCTGGTACCATTCCCATCAGGATTCGCAGGAAGCCGTAGAAAAAGGGCTGTTTGGCCCGCTGGTGGTAGAGCCCGAGGAAGGAATGCCACCCAGTACGAAGGATATCACGGTAATAACCCATATCTGGGATCACCGAGGCGTTGCCATTGGAGATAACGAAGGCATCCAGCATGCGAAGATCGCGCCGGGAACTCCCGTACGTCTTCGCCTGATCAATACGGATGACTGGGTCCGGCAGTCTTACACGCTGCTCGGAGCCTCTTTTAAAGTAGCGGCCATTGACGGGACGGAGCTTCATGAACCGCAGGATCTGAATAATATCAGACTTGATCTGATTACGGGCGGCCGATACGACGTGACCTTCACCATGCCGGACACGCCGGTTACCTTAAACGTGGGGTTGGGCGGTAAGCTCGGCATCGTGATGAGTCCGGACGGGCAAGGCGATTTGCCTAAGCAAATAGCTGACCTGCCGATCTTCGACCCGACCCATTACGGGACGCCGGCTGCAACGCCTTTTAATGCAAACAGCCATTTCGACCGCGAGTTTACGATGGTGCTGGATAACCAGCTAGGCTTCTTTAACGGCAAGTTTGCGCTCAACTATACGATTAACGGCAAAGTATTCCCGGATACGCCGATGTTTATGGTGCGCGAGGGCGAGCTTGTGAAAACAACGATTGTTAACCGCGGTGCCGTCGAGCATCCGATGCATCTTCACGGGCATCATATGCTGGTCCTGTCGCGGAACGGCGAAGCCGTTGACGGCAGTCCCTGGTGGACCGATACGCTTGATACCGCTCCGGGAGAGATCTATGAAGTCGCTTTTGTGGCCGATAATCCGGGACTGTGGATGGACCACTGCCATAATCTCGCCCATGCGGCGGCAGGCATGACGATGCATTTGATGTACGAAGGCATTACATCGCCTTATACGGTTGGTACGGCTACTCATAATCATCCGGAATAATAAAAGTGAATACGAAAGGACGCGAGGCTGCACCTGTGGAGGAGCAGCCTCGCGTCCTTTTATTTATGATCCCCGCCTTCGCGGAGCAGGGCTATAAAAGCCTGAAGCGGCTGGGACATCCATTTGCGGGGATGAATCATATACTGCAGGTCAAAGCGGATTTCCGGATGGGTGAACGGAAGAGCGGCTATTCGTCCCTGCCGAATATCTTCCGCGACAACCATGCGGGGCAGCAGCGCGAGACCCAGACCGTTCACGACGCATTGCTTCACCGCCTCCGGGTTGCCGAGCTCGAACAAGGCGGTAAAGGCGATCCCGCTCTCCCGCAGCACCTTCTCGAACATGCCCCGGTATACGCAGCTTTCCTCCGACATGATGAGCTCCACGCCGCTCAAATCTTGCAGCTCAATCCGGGGGCGATTAGCAAACGTATGACCTGCCGGCGCAGCTAATACCAGCGGTTCCTCCCGCAGCGGCCGGCATTCCAGCGACGCATCGGCCGGCTTGGCGTCTAGCAGCAGCCCGATATCATATTCGCCGTCCTTCACCTTGCCGATGATGCGCGATTCGCGGTCCGGCTGAAGCTGGATGGTCAGTTCGGGGAACAGCTGGCGCAGCTTCTGCAGGTAAGGAGGCAGAAAATAAGCCGCCAGCGAATCGATAGCGCCGATCACAAGCGTACCTCCCGCATAACCCGCTACCGTTTCCTTCGATTGCTCGTACAGCTCCAGCATCTGAACGGCTAGCGCAAACAGCTTCTCGCCGGGCGGCGTCAGGCGCATTTGTCTGCCGAACCGCTCCAGCAGCGGCGCTCCGTATTCTTTCTCCAGCTTCTGAATCTGAATGGTTACGCTGGACTGCGCATAACCAAGCTCTTCCGCGGCGCGCGTAATACTCCGCCTTCTCGCTACCTCGCAAAAGGTCTGCAAATAAACCAGCTCCATGCTTCCACCTCGGCTTGTGCCTAATTATTAAAATTATTGATGCCAGTCATGAATCATTATAGATAACTGTAATACTTCAGCCATGCTACAGTAAAGACAGAATTCATAATTACAAACGGGAGGCGCTGGAAATGCTAACGGAGCAAGATCTGAAAGGAATTTACGTACCTGTGGTAACGCCTATGGGGACTGGCGGAGAAGTGGATATCCGTTCATTCGAATCCTATGTGAAGCAGCTGGTTGAGGATGGCGTAAACGGTATTGTGGTAAACGGAACAACGGGAGAATCCCCGACGGTAACTCTAGAGGAAATGGCGGCGCTTACGGCAGCCGCACGCTCTGTCTGCGAGCCAATGAACCGTCCCGTCATTGTTGGGACAGGAACTAACGATACGGCGTCCACCGTGCGGAAAACAGCTGTTGCCGGAGAGCTTGGCGCAGATGCCGCCCTTGTTGTTGTGCCCTATTACAGCCGTCCTTCCCAGGAGGGCATCATCGAGCACTACAGACAGGCAGCAAGCACGGGCCTGCCGATCGTTGCTTACGAGATTCCTTCGCGCACTGGAATACGCCTTGCTCCGGATACGGTCCGTGCCATTCTGGACCTGGACGGCGTCATCGGGATCAAAGACAGCTCCGGCGGAATCGAGCTGATGATCGAGCTTGCAAGCAGCGGTGACCACAAGCCGGTATTATGCGGAGAAGATATTTACCTCCACGCCATGTTGTGCTGCGGCGCAGCCGGCGGCATGCTCGCATCCGCTAGCGTGCGGACAACGGCTTTCGTAGAGGTGTATGAGCAGCTCATGCAAGGCCAGCTTGAAGCAAGCAGGCAGTCTTTCGGTGCTCTGCTTTCCTTGATCCGTCTGCTGTTCCAGGAGCCAAATCCCGCTCCGTTAAAATATCTTCTTGCCCGGCAGGGCATCATAGCCTCGGATCATATCCGCCTGCCGCTCACTCCGGTCTCGGAGAAGCTGCGGCAGCAGCTGAACGCCTGGCTGTAGCTTCTAGCCGGCAGGAATAGATTCCCACAACGGGGAGTGAGTAAAGCCTTCCATCGTCCGGATCGTATAGGCCGGATTCGGGCTTGCCAGCTCGGCCATATCTGCTTTGCGGTCTACCGGCTTCACTTCCATAATGGCGGTTCCCGAGCCTACCGCATGGTCAATGCCTGCCGCGATCGCGGCAGCATGGCCGCAGCGGGCCGACAAATAGATAACTCTCACCCGGATATCCGCCGCGCAAAAGACACGCAGCATATCAGCCGACCGATCTGTGCTGTAATTATCGACAAAAATAAATTCGTAGCTGGCGGCGGCAGGCTTCATGATTTGCTTCAGGCGCTTGTATGCGCCAAACAGCGATTCCTCGTCATTGCAGACCGGCACGATAATCGAGTAGGTAACTGGCAGACGCGTCATTTTCCCCATCCCCTTCGGACAAAATGTTGCTCTATACTGCTACTATAATCGATACAGCTTAAAATCCCCTTAATTTAAGTATAAGTAAGCGCTTTACTTTTATGTCAAATATAGCACGACAAGCCTGATTCGCATATAGCTTGTAATGCCCACATTTTGCTATACTAACTGCAACATTATTTTTGATTCAAGAAAAGGGGATGACCTTAACGATGTTATACAACCGGCTGGGAGGAAGCGGACTGAAGGTATCCGCGTTAGGCCTCGGTACGAACTCCTTTGGTTCGCGGGCAGACGAAGCCGCTTCGGCGCGTATTCTTCACGCGGCCGTCGACCGCGGAATCAATTTTATCGATACGGCTAATATTTACTCGGCAACGGCTTCGGAAGCCATCATCGGCGCAGCGCTTGCGGGCAGACGCCATGAGGTTGTATTGGCAACCAAAGCCGGGCTCGTCAGAGGAGAAGGTCCCAATGCGAAAGGCTCCTCCCGCTACCATCTGATGCTGGAGCTGGAAGACAGCCTGAAACGGCTCAAGACCGATTACGTTGACCTGTATCAAATCCACACCTTTGACCCGGAGACACCCCTTGAGGAAACGCTGCGGGCGCTCGAGGATATGATCCGGTCCGGCAAAGTCAGGTATATCGGCGCCTCCAATTATGCCGCTTGGGAGCTGATGAAGGCTCTTGGGCTTAGCGACCGCCTAGGCCTGAACCGATTCGTCTCCACACAGACGAGCTATTCCCTGGCTGACCGGACGCCGGAGCGCGAGCTTGTGCCCCTATGCCTCGATCAAGGCGTAGGCATTATCCCTTACTTCCCGTTGGCCGGCGGAATCCTGACCGGCAAATACCGCGCGGGCGAAGAAGCTCCTGCCGGTTCGCGCGCTGCGACCAACCCGGGCTTCACCCGTTTCTTCGGCGAGAACAATCTTGCGCTGGGAAGCCAGGTCAGCGAGCTGTCTGGTAAGCTTGGCTGTTCCGCCAGCGTCCTGTCCCTGGCTTGGCTGATGAAGCAGCCTGCCGTCTCCACCGTTATCGTTGGCGCTACCAGCACGGAGCAGCTGGAGCATAATCTAGACAGCGTGGAGCTCCCGCTTGATGCGGCGGCACTAGACGAGCTGGATACATTAAGCCGTTCATTCCGTCATGGCGAGCCGTTTGCCCTATACCGTTTGCCTTAGGCAGACGGATTCGCACGGGCCGAAATAAAAAAACATTCAAAAATCTGGATGGAACAGGATATTGACTTTTATACCTACTGAAAGGTAGAATGCGTACATGAACAACAATAAAAACACGGCAGATTTGATTCTTGATACCGCCCAAGCGCTTGTGCAGGAAGTTGGCTTTAACGGCTTCAGCTATGCGCACATCGCAGAGAAGGTTGGTATCCGCACAGCAAGCATCCATTACCATTTTCCGAATAAGGAGGATCTAGGGGAAGCGTTGATTACCCGGTATCATAAGGGATTCCTGGCTACCGTTGCTCAAATTGACGCCGATACGCAGAACAATCTGGATAAGATACGCAAATACGTGAATATCTTCAGTATTCCGGTCGATAGTTATTGCACGTGCCTGAGCGTAATGCTCTCTTCGGATCTGGCTACCCTTTCGGAGAAGGTTGGGGCAAGGCTGGCGGATTTCTTTACCGCCAACTTAGCGTGGGTGGAGCGCGTTCTGGAAGAAGGCCGCCGTGAAGGGGAATTGCGTTTTGAAGGCGCGGCAAGCTTGCAGGCTCATATCATTTTGGCCTCTCTTCAAGGGGCTCAGCTGCTGGCAAGAAGCTTTCGGGATGTAAACCGGTTTACGATTATTGCCGATGGAGTCATATCCGCTTTAACTTAACGGGCAAAGCGGATATTTTTTCACCACTTTATCTACCTTTTAGTAGATAGATAAAAGCTTTTATACCAACAAACGAATGGAGAGAAAATCAAATGAAAACACTCGTAATCGTAGCGCATCCTAACTTGGAATCATCCAACTGGAACAAAGCATGGGTCGAGGAGCTGAAGAAACAAGGCGACATCACGATTCACGATATTTACAAGGAATATCCAACCGAGAACATCGACGTTCAGCGGGAGCAGCAGCTCGTGGAAGCGCATGACCGCATCATTTTCCAATACCCGCTCTACTGGTACAGCACGCCGCCGCTTCTTAAAAGATGGTTCGATTCCGTGCTGCAGTACAATTGGGCTTACGGTCCTGAAGCTACCGCAACGAAAGGCAAAGAAATCGGAGCCGCGATCTCGACTTACGGCACGGCGGATTCGTATCAGCCAGCCGGTTCCAACGGATTTACGCTGGAGCAAATTTTGGCGCCGCTTCAAGCGAGCGCGCGTTTCATCAGCGCTGTCTACCTGCCGCATTTCACGGTGAACGACACATCCGATGTAACGCCTGAGCGTCTGGCTCAAAGCAGCAAAGCCTACGTCGAACATCTTAGAACCGTGAAACCTTTGGCGGTGACCAAATGAAAAACGTAACGATCGACGTCTTTATGGATACGGTATGTCCCTGGTGCCGAATGGGGGATGCTAGCCTGAGAACCGCGCTAAAGGAGCTTCCCGAAGGCATAAACGCTACGGTTCGATACCATGCGTACCAGTTGAACCCCGGCATTCGCAAGGAAGGCGAGGACTACCGGAAGGTCATGATCGGCCGTTTGGGCGGTGAAGCGCAATTCGAAGCAAGAATGAAGCAGTATAACCAGAGCGGCGCTCGTTTCGGCTTGAATTACAATATGGATCTCGTAAAAGTAACGCCAAATACGGAATTGTCGCATCAGCTGATCGCGATTACGCCGGAGCGCCTGCAGTCGAATTTAATTGTGAATCTATACACGGCTTATTTTGAGCAAGGATTGGACCTTGGCAATGTGGACACGCTTACGGAAATAGCGCAGGCAAGCGGGGTCACGGATGATCGCGATGCTCTTAAAGTGCGACTTCTTAAGGGAGAAGGGCTAGAGAAGGTGGAAGAAGGACAGCGCGATGCGCAGCAGCTGGGTATCCGGGGCGTTCCTTTCTATGTGATTAACGAAAAGTTTGCCCTATCCGGTCTGCAATCCCCTTCGGATTTGGTCCATGCGTTGACGCAGCAGTAAGCAATAGCAAACAAAATCGAAAATGAACGGAGAAGAGGATTATGCCAATCGTAAATATTCAAGTCACGCGCGAAGGCACGTCAACTGAGCGGGATTCGATCACCGCGGAAGAGAAAGCCGCCCTTATTAAGGGCGTCAGCGAAGTACTGCTTAACGTACTGAATAAGCCGCTCGAATCAACCTTTGTTGTTATTGAAGAAGTCGATACCGATAATTGGGGCTGGGGCGGTCTGCCGGCTCTGGAGTACCGCCGCAAGGTGGCTGCGGAGAAGGCCGCTGCTAAAGGTTAAGATTCGTACCGAAGGCTGTTCACCTCGCATCTAATGACGAGGCGGACAGCCTTCTTTCTTTTAGGCCTGCTCCGGCCAGCCCTTTCGCTCCCGCAAAATCCCGATAAACACCTCTGCCGCTTTTGTATGCTGCTGATGCAATCCGGTCAAAAGCGAGAAATCGCGTTCGACCGGTCTGCCGCCAACGGTCAGCTTGCTGATGGTGCCAAGCGCAATCTCTTTGCGCACTGCCCAATGGGACAATAACGAGATGCCAAGGCCCGCTTCAACAGACTCCTTAATAATCTGCGTGCTGCCAAATACCATGCGGTTCTCCGGGTTCAGCCCCTGCTCGAGGAACATCCGCTCGGTCACTTCCCGTGTCCCCGAGCCCTCTTCCCTAACGATCCAGATCTCCTGCTGCAGCCTTGCGGCATCAATATCGTCAGCAGCGCCAAGAGGATGGGATAAAGCCGTCACCACATACATCCGGTCCTTGGCCAAAGACTCGGCGTACAGCTTCCCGTGCTCCAGCTCGCCTTCCACAATGCCGATATCCAGCTGCCCCCCGGCAACAAGCGAGCTGATCTCCTTCGTGTTGCCGATTGTAATGGTCGGTTTAATGAGCGGATAGTTGGCCTGCAAGTACGCGATGGCATGCGGCAGCACGTATTCCCCAAACGTATAGCTGGCGCCAATGGACAGCAAGCCGCTGGCGTTATGCATCAGATCGTCCACCAGCCGCTGCATGCGTGTATACAGCCCTTCTATCTCCTTGCCATGCCTATATACAATCTCCCCTGCCTTGCTCAACCGGACATGCTTATTGCTGCGGTCGAGCAGCTTGGTTCCGATATTGTTCTCCAGCGCTTGAATATGCTGGCTCACTGCCGGCTGAGTCATATGAAGCGCCTCTGCGGCACGCGTAAAATTACGCATTTCTGCGACCGCCATAAAGACAAGCAACGACTGATCCACGATGCCAATCAACCTCCATCATAAGTGAATTATTATTATAATTATTATAACTATTTATTTTTCTTATCGTAAAGATCTGGTTAAACTAAACTCATCAACCAACATCAAACGCCGAGGTGATGACAGATGAGTACGTTAACCCATTCTACCTTTACTCCTAAAAATAAACGTTTCCTCCAGCCGCTCAACTGGCTGTGCGGCCTTCTGCTGACGGCCGCGGTCGCAACAGCCGCCTATGAGCTGGCCCGCGTGCCGGGACTTGACCGTCTCGGTCAGATGGCCCTGGCGCTGACGGGCACCATTATCGCCCGTCAATTTCTAGGATACCCGGAGAGACTCCGGGCAGGCATTCAATTCGCTTCGAAGCATCTCCTGCGTCTCGCTATTGTATTATGCGGACTGCGGCTGAACATCAGCCTGCTGCTCCACCAAGGTCCGGCCCTCCTGCTGCAAGGTGCCGTAACGATCATCCTTGCGATTGGCCTAACACTCGGCATCGCCCGTCTGCTGAAGGCCGATGCTCCGCTGTCCCTGCTTCTTGGCATCGGCACCGGCATATGCGGAGCGGCGGCTATTGCAGCCGTATCCCCCATCGTGAAAGCCCGCGACGAAGACACCGCGGTCAGCGCCGGTCTAATCGCCTTGATCGGCACGGCCGCCGCAATCGGCTATACCGTGCTTCAGCCGATGCTTCCGCTTACTGCCGGGCAATACGGGATATGGAGCGGTCTTACGCTTCATGAGATCGCCCACGTGCCCCTGGCTGCCGCCGCAGCAGGCCAGGACGCCGTTAACGCCGGTCTGCTTGCGAAGCTAAGCCGGGTGCTGCTGCTCGTGCCGGTCAGCTTTATTCTGATGCTGATCATGAAGCGCAAGAACAGGGGCAATAACGCCTCCGGAACAACCATTGCCTTCCCGTGGTTCCTGCTTGGCTTTGCGGCTATGAGCCTCTTCGGAAGCCTGACCCCCGGTACACCTCTTGAGCTGCCGGCCCACGTAACCGATCAGCTGCTGAAAGCCCCGTCGTTCCTGCTCGCGATGGCTATGGTTGGTCTTGGCCTGAACGTGGATTTACGCGCCCTGAAAGACAAAGCGCTGCGCCCGCTTGCCGCGATGGCAGCCGCTACCGTGCTGCTCTCGGCTGCGACTTACCTGCTTGTCTACTATGTTTATTGAAAAAGAAGCTGACCGCCCCCTTGTACCGGGAAACGGCCAGCTTTTCTTATCCTTGCAGCGCCTTGCGGACGCTTAATATATATTTGGACTGGTCCAGCGGATTCACGCCGCGGCGCGTCCGTTCCGCCGCTGCATCCGGCGGGCATTCCTCATACCCGGCGAAGAAGGTCGCCATCGTGCCGCGCCCCTTCGTGAGCGAGTTCAGCTCCATCGAGTATTCGAGCGACGTTGCCGCCGGCACGCGCCCTTCGATAAGAAGCCGGTCACCCTGCAGCGACGGCGCCTCGAACGTCCCCCGCATGAGGACAATATCGTTCATGACGCGGCCTCCGTTTTCCTCCGGCACAACGATGCGGAATTGGAGCACCGGCTCGAGCAGCTTTGTGCCGACCGAATCCAGCCCGTTCATAATAGCCATTGGCGTCGCCACGACAAAATCAAGCGGATGCGTATGCCACACATGGTGCTGGCCTTCGATCAGCGTAACCTTCAGGTCAACAACCTCCCAGCCCTTCAGCCCCTGCTGCAGCGCCTCCGGCACTCGTCTTGCCACCTCGTTCTGGTATTGCGGAAGCAGATCCTCCGAGCGAACAAACGCTTCGTATAGCAGTCCGCTGCCACGCTCGCCAGGTTCGATGCGGAACCGAAGTATTGCCCAGCACGGCTTCGGCATCAGATACGCAATATAGCCTTCGCCAGGCTGGCTTGGCGTCTCCTTGTAGATGACCGATGGCTGGCCGAAGCTCACCTGCAGACCATACCGGTTCTCCAGCACGCTTGTCAGAATCTCGAGCTGAATCGGCCCCATCACCTTCACGTGCAGCTCCCGCTCATCCTGCAGCCACTGCACATCGAGCAGCGGATCCTCGTCCGACAGCTCCTGAAGCGCCGCCACAGCGGCGGGATACTGCTGCTGATCGGCCCAATGCGCCTGTACCGTAAGCAGCGGCACCGCAAGCCGCACTTCCTCCGGCACGGCACCCGGAACGCCGATAATATCGCCGATCCTCACATGCGACATGCCGCATACGGCCGCGATATCGCCTGCTTCCAGCATGCCCAGATCCTCTGAGCGGCTGCCCTCCACCTTGCGGATTTGCGTTACCTTTTCTTCGATATTCTGCGTATAATTCCGAATCACGTCCCGGTTGCGCATTGTCCCTTCATACAGCCGGACAAACGCCATGCGCCCCATCGTCTTGTCGCGTTCAATCTTGAACACTATGCCCGATAGCGGCGCTTCCCGATTCCCGCCAGACTCAGGCAAATAATCGATGACGGCATCCATCAGCTCGTTGACGCCAATTCCTTTGCCCGATGCGCCGTACAACACCGGGAACAGCTCCGCCCGTTTCGTCATCCCGGTAGCATGGCTTTTCCAATCCTCGGCTTCGCCGCTTATATATTGCTGAAGCAGCTCCTCGTTTCGTTCCGCAACCGCTTCCGCCAATGCGGTCCTTGCTTCCTCATCGGCATCCGTTCCCCACGAATCCGTCGAGCCCGCGAACTGCTGCTCGCTTCCGATCGGATGCTGCACCTCTATGAAATCCGGCGTCAGATAGCTGCGGATATCCCGCAATACCGCTTCACGGTCAGCGCCGATCCGGTCCATTTTATTGATATAAATAATCGTTGGAATACCCAGCTTGCGCAGCGCGCTCCAGATCATCTCCGTCTGCGCCTGCACGCCTTCAACCGCGGATACGATCAGCACGGCACCGTCCATTACCCGAAGCGAACGCTCGACCTCCGACAGGAAATCGACATGCCCCGGCGTATCCACAAGATTAATCGTTGTATCCCGCCATACGAAGGATGTCGTTGCCGCCCGTACCGAGATGCCCCGCTCCCTCTCCACATCCATCCAATCCGTTAATGCCGTCCCCGCGTCCACGCTGCCAAGCGCACGCGTCCGTCCGCTGACGAACAGCATATGCTCGGTCGTTGTTGTTTTCCCCGCGTCCACATGCGCGAAGATGCCTACGTTGCGCCGTCCGGCGCTGCTTCTGCCTGTCATCGCCCTGGTTCTCCCATTCTTGCCGCATGTCACGGCATGCTGTACCTGTTTCTTTCTACAGACTAACGCAACCTGGACGGATGGACAATACCAAAAAAACAGCTCATCCTCGAATGAGCTGTTCATTAATAAAATTTAGAATGTCCGGTAGAACCGTCTCGCGCTTTCCTTCTCGGCAAGCGGCAGACGAAGCTCTACCGGCAGCATTTCCGGGAAAGCCTTATGCGGCTCGCGCTGATACCAATACGCAACGGACGAATAGTCGTTGGCCTGACAATTGCCATGCCCGTGCTCAATACTAAAGCGGATGGATTTTCTGAAAATAATCGGATCGGTTATATGATAGCGGTATTGCGTCATTTTGCCGGAATAATCGTTAAACGAGATCGTATTGCTTTCCTTCCACGCATCGCCGTTCTCCCGAATGGGCGCGTAGAGCGACAAGCCGTGGTAAGGTGCGTAGTATTGGCCGGACGGATAACCCCAAGCGGCGCAAAAATAATCCTCCGTCCCCGTGCCATGCAGGCGCGGCGGCCACGGTTCGCCGTCAATGAAGAACATGTCATCTCCTTCGCCCGGCCAGCTGAAGCCCGGAACGGGATTGATGTGATCAATGCTCAGATTGCAGCCTACATAATGGCCTTCGCCTTCGGCATCCAGCAGGACGTAATTATCGTCGCCCGTCAGATTCTTAATCTCGCATACCTTATCGTCATGCGCGTAATTCGGTTTATGCTGCTGGTCCTGCTCCGCCTTAAGCTGGTCAAGATTCGCCGATCCCTTGGTCGGATTCTCCCTTCTCCATGAGGCATGGAAATAGAAGCTGTCCTCGGACACCGGCTGCTTCACGTAGTCCACATAGAAGTAGAGCACCGTATCGTTCTCGCACTCGTTTACGATCTCGATCCGCGCGCTTTGACGGAAGGGCATTTCGAAGAAGCAGTTCATGGCCGCTTTATTCTCCACAACGCCTTGCGTCGTAATCATATTAAGCGGCATGGACACGTAGTGGCTGGCCACGCCATGCCCAACCCCAAAGAAATCGCCAACAGGGGAATCCACGCTAGGTTCAGCCTCTCCATCCCAATACATGCGGATCAGCACTTTACGGAAAGCGTATTTATCCCGGGCGCCAATCGTCATCCAGATATGCTTGATAACCCCGGAGCCTTCAATATCGGAGATGACTGCCGTCGTTCCGGCTTTAATCTCCATGAAATCCCGATTGCCGCCGATTCTGTCCCAACTGGAATCGCGATGGGAAGTCCCTTCCTTGCGCAAATACAATTCATGCATCATAACCGCTCCTTTTAAGCAGATAAATGAAATGACTCCCGAACATATTCGGGAGCCATCTTTCATTTACCTCTTATTTAACCGCCGGTATAAGCAGCTTCTGGCCGATGTAAATCCGGTCCGGATTTTTCAGCTTATTGTATTTCGCAAGCTTCTGCCAGGTTGTGCCGTATTTATCGGCAATCGCCCATAATGTATCGCCCTTTTTCACGGTGTAGACGATATCGCCTGGAGCCTCCGGCTTCGGATCAGGTTTTGCAGGCGGTTCCGGCTTCGCAGGCGGTTCGGGAACGGTTGTTGCCGGGGTCGCAAAGCTCAGTTTGAATTCCGAATAGCCGTCTTCCGTTGGGCCTACGTAAGAAAGAGATTTGACCGCTTTCGCCGCAGCTTTCGCGTCCGGCGAAGTCTTGAAGGCTACATTCACCTTGTCATTGATCGGCGCAAGCGACCAGTTGCCGTCTGCTGTCGGGTTAATGGTCTTGAACGAGCGGATGTAGTCAATGATGACCTGGCGGTTCTCGTCCGGCGAAGACAATATAATCCGCTTACCGTCCGGATTTGCGAACTTGTTCGACGAAGCGCGGTAGTTGTTTGATGCAACAACGAATTTCTTCGCCGGATCGATTGGTTTTCCATCGAATTTCAGGCTCACAATCCGGCTGGACTTCGCGTTTGATACCGTACCGTCAGCTTTATATTTCGCGGGCTTAGACACATCGATCCGATACGTCACCCCGTCAATAACGTCAAAGTTATAAGTAGGGAAGTCATAGTTGATCAGCTCCTGCTTCTCCGTCGAAGCCGGGTCAATCGTATTGAACTGGCCTGCCGACCATTCCAGCCATTCCTTCAGTTCTGCTCCGGTTACAAGGACGGCATTCACCGTGTTGGAGTACAAATACAGGTCGGCTACATTCTTAATCGCGATGCTGCCCGCTGGAATGTTGGTGTAATAAGCAGGGCCTTGCCGTCCGCCAGCCTTAAACGGCGCTCCTGCCGACAAGACCGGAATCCCTTCGTAATCGGTTCCTTGAAGCTGTTTCTCCACGTACCATTTCTGCGCATTGGTCACGATCTGAATGGACGGGTCATCCTGCACCAGAGCAAAAAAGCTGTTAATAGGCGCCGTGGTTGTACCAACAGGTCCACGCACGTAATCCAGCGTATGCTGATGATCCTCGGCTACCGCATCCAGAACCTCCTGATCCGCGTCAACCAGCGGCTTCTTGTTCACCGTATCGAAGATCGGCTTCACCGATGTTTTCGAATCCGCAACGGTCCATTTGCCGTCCGCAAGCTGCAGCGTCAGATCAATAATACCAAGGTTATTGCCCCAGAAGCCCGGTTCTACAGCCGGCACTCCGTTAATCGTCCCTTTTGTCGGGTCAACGCCGGTCTTGCCTTCGAACGACTTGTCCGGAAACACTTTATGGGCATGGCCGAACAGAATCGCGTTAATATCCTTCACCTTGCTTAAATAGAGCACCGAATTTTCCATTTGTTCCGTCTGCGGAATATCCTCAAAGCCGGAATGCGGAATCGCGATAATAATATCGGCTCCCTTGGCTTTCATCTCCGGCACGAATTTCTCGGCGGTCTTCACGATATCCTTCGTAATAACTTTGCCTTCCAGCTTTGCTTTATCCCACTGCAGAATCTGCGGCGGCACAAAACCAATAACGCCAACCTTCAGCTTATGAACGGCGCCGGTCTCGTCCTTCACTTCCTTGTCGAGAATTAGATAAGGGGTAAAATAGTTCTTGTCGTTGGACTCGTCTTTATCGCCGTCATCGATATAAACATTCGCATTTACGTAAGGAAAGTCCGCTCCGCCAAGCGACGTCTTTAGAAAATCAAGCCCATAGTTGAACTCATGGTTCCCGATATTCCCTGCATCGTAATCAAGCAGATTAAGCGCCTTATACACCGGATGCGTCTCCCCTTGCTTCAGAGGGTCCACCGTAGCGACATAGTCGCCAAGCGGGTTGCCTTGAATCAAGTCCCCGTTATCGAACAGGAGACTGTTCGCCGCTTCCTCCCGAGCTTGCTTGATCAATGTTGCCGTCTTGGCAAAACCGTACTCGTCGGTAGGCTTGTCCGCAAAATAATCATAGTTCACAATGTTCACATGCAGATCAGTGGTCTCCATAATCCGCAGCTCAACCGTAGTCCCGCTATCTGCCGCAGAAGCAACCGCGGACAAAGGCATCACCGTTAAGCCCGCTGCCACAGCAACCGCGAGAGTCCGTCTCCATGCCTGGTTCCTTGATTTCACCAAACAAAATCCTCCCTCTCTATCCCTATTTGTCGACACTCACCTTACACAGAGATGTAAAGACAGGATGACGGCGGCATCATTTTTCTCATTCTATTGTAAGATTCTAGTGTAAGAAATCTGAATTGTCACGCAATTATTTTGTAATTTTATTACTAATTATGTAAGGTTTTCTTTTGTTCGGAACGGGTCATGAACAGATGTAAAAAAGAGGATACCGACTGAAGGCTTTAGCCATTCAACCCGTATCCCCTTATTCACAGCTTTCTGCTTATTGCTCGGTAAGAATAACCGGACCGTTCGCCGTAATCGCAATCGTATGCTCATACTGGGCGGACAGCTTGCCGTCTCTTGTACGCGCCGTCCAGCCGTCCGCGTCGATCTTCATTTGGTAGGTGCCCACATTCAGCATTGGCTCAATGGTGAAGACCATCCCTTCCTTAATCCGCGGACCTTTGTTTGGCGGCCCGTAATGCGGCACCTGCGGATCCTCGTGCATCTCTTGGCCGATGCCATGTCCGATGAAATCGCGGACAACCGAGAAGCCTTCCGCTTCGGCATAGGCCTGGATCGCATGGGACACATCCCCGATCCGGTTGCCGGCAACGGCTTTCTCGATCCCTTTATAAAGGGACTCTTTGGTCACGCGCAGCAAACGATCCGCCTCTTCGGTAACATTGCCTACCGGATAAGACCATGCGGAGTCTGCCAGCCAGCCGTTCAGGTTAACGACCATATCGATCGTTACGATGTCGCCGTCCTTCAGCTTCTCTTTCTTCGGAAAGCCGTGGCAGATGACATCGTTGATCGATGCGCAGGTTGCGTACTGGTAGCCTTTATAGCCCTTCTGCTCCGGTGTCGCGCCGTATTGCTTCATCAGCTTCTCGGCGAATTGATCAATCTCGTGGGTCGTAATGCCCGGTGCGATTAACTTCGCGATTTGTCTATGGATTTCGGCCAAAATCTTGCCGGCTTCATGCATGCGGTTGATTTCCGCTTCCGTCTTGATAATAATCATGTGTGCTTCTCCCTTGTATGGTGTTCAATAATGAGCATACCAAAGCGACAAGCTTACATGCAAATACTATATGAAATAATCCCCTCCGTATCCGAAGGGGATTATTGATAACCGCTTATATTTTATAAAATGACCGTAATCATTGTTCTTCTGCTTCGTCATCGGATGCTTCTTCAGCATCAGTCTCTTCTTCCTCGGAAACAGCAGCCTCTTCTTCGGCTACTGCCGCTTCTTCTTCAGCTGCTTCAACTGCCTCTTCTTCGGCAGCCGCAACAACCTCTTCAGCGATTTCTTCAACAGCTTCTTCAGCTGCTGCTTGAACTACTTCTTCTTCATGGCTCATCGTAATCACCTCCTGTTTCTTTATATCTTAATAATAGCGCTTTCATAGAATCCTACAAGAGGTGTAAAATGTCGTATTCTGTGAGATTATGACTAATACGACGAATTTTTTACAGGACTGGACTTTAGTCGGGTTCCGGTTGTGACCTAAAGAATGAGGACTTATAAAAACCCGCATGATATGCTGTACCTAAAGGAGATGAGCGCAATGAATAAAAGGACCATTCTTGGCCCTGTATTTATTCTTCTCGGAGCATACTTACTGTTGAATAAGGGAATGCATTTCGGACCGGGGAACCTGTTCGGATACTTTTGGCCAAGCTTGTTCGTAATCCCGCTTGGTTTGTTCTTCCACTGGCTGTATTTCTCCATGACGGGGAGAAAAGGGATCGGCGTCCTGATCCCGGGCGGTATCCTGCTGGTGTCCGGCGTGACGTCGCAGATCGCCATGCTCTTCAATAATTGGGAGTACATGTGGCCCGGCTTTATCGTCGCGGTCGCAGCCGGCCTCTTCGAGTTCTACTGGTTCGGCAACCGCAACAAGTGGCTGCTGATTCCGATCAACATCCTGCTCGTGCTGGGATTGTTGTTCTTCGCCGTGTTCTCGCTTGGAACATTCCTCAATCAAGTAGAGGTTGTACGTCCGTTCCTCGCTATCGCGCTGATCATTGTAGGGGCGGCCGCCCTGGTTATGCGCCGCAAAGAGCATTAATCCGTATTATGCTTCAAAATAGAAAGAGCAGCCTCGGGTTGGAGGATGCTCTTTTTCTATTTAACAATTAATCGATTGTTTCGACACAATCTGCTATGTTCCTGCTCTCCCAACTGCGATATACTAGATTCCATATGTAAAATAATCCTATTGCTGTGCACCTTCAGGAGGAATACCGTTTGTCTATCAAGACCAAGCTGGCCTGGTTCATATCGCTTACCGTCATTGTCATCCTTAGCTTAAACTTATCGATTTACTATTTTTCGACCTCTTCCCAATTAAAAAAAGGCGCCGAGCAGCAAATGATCGGCATTGCCAAGCAGATTGGCGAAACCCTTGATTCCGCGCAGCGATCAAAGCAGCTTATCGAGGATTCCGTCGGCGAGAAGCTTCGGATCGCCTCTATCTCCGCGCAAGATAAGCTTGATCCCGATATTAACAATATCAGCAACGAGCAGCTCGTCAGGTTAAGCCAGGAGCTGGGCGTGGATTATATTACCCTCTGGGCGAAGAACGGGGACGACATAACCGCTCAGAAATCCTCCAATTCAAAGGCGATAGGAGCAAGCTCCAAAGCTTTGGGCTACTGGTATACCGCCTTCAGCCAGCTGTTTGAAATGCGCCAGGTCATCATTCCTCAAGGACAGAAGCTTAATCATTTCTGGTCTCCGCCGATTACGATCATTCCTTCCGATCTGAATGACGTCAACAAATTAGGCTTTTATTATAATGACAAGACCAACTACCTGATTAATCCGATTGTTCATGCCGGAGCATTTTATAATCTGGAGAACCTGAAGAGCAGCGATGCCATTGCACAGCAAATTATTGCGGATAACCCTTCGATTCTCGAAATATCCGGGTTCAGCCCGGCTTTTTATAATGATCCCCAAGTTGTTTCCATGAAGGAAAAGGTACAGCCGTACAAGCTGGATAACCAGAGCATGATATTCGGCCGGTACAATTACATCGATCTCCATGATTACACCAATCTGATGAAAGCCGATCAGACCGGCGGGATTGTCACAACAAAAACACAGATTCATGGTCATAAAGTTCTGAAGAGCTTTATCCCCATGTCCGGAACAAGCAAATCCGTTATTGTTGTAAATATTAATTACGCCGCCATTAAGGAGCCTCTATATCACCAGCTTCTTATTCAGATTCTGATCTCGCTTGGCCTGATTGGCGCCGCTATTGCCTGCAGCTCGCTCATTGCGGGATTTATGATCAGGACGCTGGAGATGATTATGCAGCGGGTCCACGATATCTCGAGGGGCAACTTTGGCGAACAGATTGAGATCGACAGCAATAACGAGTTTGGCGCGCTAGCCTCGCAGGTCAACGCCATGAGTTCTAATCTGCACAGCTACCAGACGCAGCTTACCGCGGCGGCCAAGGAGCTTCTCCATACGAAGCAGTATTTGGAGTCCTTCATCAACAACACCTCCGATGCCATTCATGTCGTGGATCTTGAGGGCAGAACCATTGATGCGAATAAAGCCTTTGAGACCATGTTCGGCTGGACGCTGGCAGAGGCTTCCGGACAGAAGCTGCCCATGTTTACGCCTGAGATTTTGGCCGAGCTTGCGGAAAAGGGAAAAATCATTCTGAACGGCGGCCAAGTAACGGACTACGAGACCGTTCTGTACAGCAAGGACGGGCTGCCCGTTGAAGTGAGCATTACGTTGTCGGGCATAAGGGACGAGCGGGGATATTTCGTTGCTTACGCATCCATTGCGAGGGATATTGCCGAACGCAAACGGACGGAGGATATATTGCGCCGGTCGGAGAAGCTGTCGGTTGTCGGTCAGCTTGCGGCGGGAGTCGCTCATGAAGTCCGCAATCCCCTTACCACCCTGCGCGGCTTCGTTCAGCTGATGCAGAAGGACAGCAGGCTGGACAAGTCTTACTTGAATATCATGCTTTCCGAACTCGATCGGATCAACCTCATTGTGAGCGAATTCCTGGTGTTCGCAAAGCCGCAGGCCGACCGTTATCAGGAAGCGGATCTGTATGCGATCATGAATGATATTATCGTCCTTCTGGACTCCGAGGCCAATATCCATAACGTTCAGATGATCACCTGTCTGGAGCCCGGTGTTCCGTCTCTTCGATGCGAATCCAACCAGCTTAAGCAGGTGCTTGTGAATGTGATGAAGAACGGCATGGAAGCAATGCCAGACGGCGGTGAGCTGACCCTGGAGCTTGCGAGGGAGTCGGAGCAGAACATTCTGATCCGGATCAAGGATCAGGGTGTAGGAATCCCCGAGGAGGATCTTGCGCGGCTAGGCGAGCCTTTCTTCACGCGAAAGGCCGAGGGCAACGGCCTCGGCCTTATGATCAGTCAGCAAATTATCCAGCATCATAAAGGAACGATCCAGTACAGCAGCAAGCCAGGGGAAGGAACCTGCGTAGAAATCCGCATTCCCCTGAGCTAACCCTCTTCCGGCGGAGAGAGCATAATTCTTCCGTTCTCCAGCTGGACCCGCGCCTTGCGGTGATCCTTAAATCCGGCTGCCTCCAAATAGCCATGCGGAACTTGGAGGCGGCCTGCTCTGTCCAGCACCGCATACTCGACATGAGACTCGCTCTCTGCCTCATCCTCTGCCAGCTCGGCAAGCTCCTCCATATACGATTTGCGGCGAAGCATCTCCGAGGAGATTTTGCCGTCCCGGATCGCTACTACGCGGTCAACCTGGCGGGCTAGCTCCGGATCATGGGTAACGATAACGACCGTAAGCCCTAGCTCCCGGTTCAAGGTACGGAACAACTCCAGGATTTGCGCCGCCATCCTCGTATCGACCGAGCCGGTTGGCTCATCGGCAAGCAGCAGCCGCGGATGATTGGCCAGCGCGATGGCGATTGCCACGCGCTGCTGCTCCCCACCGGACAGCTGCTGCAGCTTATGATGGGCACGGTGGGATAACCCCACCGCTTCGAGTAGCTCGCGCGCCCGTTGCTGCTTGCGGCGGCCGTTCAATAGAATCGGCAGCTCGACATTTTGCTGCGCGGTCAGGTAAGGAATCAGGTTTCTGGCGTTATTTTGCCAGACGAAGCCTACGCTTTCCCGCTTATATTTGACGAAATCCCGTTCCTTGAACTTCATCAGATCCTTGCCGTCCACCGTCAGACTGCCTGCGGTCGGGCGGTCAAGCCCGCCCAGCATATTCAGAAGCGTGGATTTGCCGCTGCCGCTGTTGCCGATAATCGCCATCAGCTCTCCGGCCTCCACATGGAGGTCAAGGCCTTGCAGCGCAAATACTTCCAGTTCGTTTGCCTTGTAGATTTTGACCAAACCTTCGCAATGTATCAACGGTTAATCCTCCCCCAGCTTAATAGCCTGATGGATTTTGAGGCGCGAGAGCATGTAGCCCAGAATAATAAGGCCGATCAGAATGGTGGATCCCACGAAGACGTAGATCCGGATCGAGTCAATCGGATCAACCATCACTTTAAACGGCGGTACCAGCTGCTTCGCGTCAAAGGCATTCTGGAACAGAGGAACAAAAAGACGGCTGGCCGTCAGTCCCGTGACCAGGCCGATAACTATCGCGGCCCCGGACGTCAGCAACTGCTCGACCGTCAGCATCCCGATTAATTGGCGCAAAGACAAGCCCATCGCCCGCATAATCCCGTTTTGCAGCATCCGCCCGCGCAGCACCAGCGTCCAATACAGCAGGAACCCCGCAAAGCTAATGACAAGCGAGATAATAAATCCAAGCGTTAAAGTGCCGTTAACCGCCATCAGGAACGGATCCGATTTGGCCGTAGTCAGCTTGCTCTTCATATCGGATATATCAACAATGCTTAGTTTTTTGTCTTCGATATCCCGGTACAAATCGTTTACGCTTGCGCCCGGCTTCATCTTCAGCCATACCTGATAAGGCTCAAGCGACAAATAGGTCTGAATCTGCAGGCGGCTGCCCACAATCAGCTTAGGTGCCGGCGTTTCCGCATCCCGCGGGTTCGGATTAAAGGTAGGGAAATAATCCACCACCGCATATACGACAAACGGCTGCATATCGATGCCATCCCATCCAACCCAGATCGTATCTCCGGCCTTCAGCTTATTCTCGTCGGCCAAGGTTTTCGAGATCAGCACCGCATTAGGCGCTGCAGCCATCAGGTTCAAATAATCATAAAACGGATAATCAAGCAAGCCGTCGCGGAACCAGGCCGTCTGACCGAACTCATCCGTATCGATACCGACCAGCTTGGCGGATCCGGAGCCTTCCTCGGTACTGTAGGATGCATTGTCATGAATCAGCACTTTTGCCGTGCTCTCGACGCCGGCAAGCTGGGTATAAGGCTCAAAAGGCGGTTCCGAATAGTGGATGACCGGCTTCGTCAGCGTGACGGCCGCCTGTTGCTGCTGCGGCCCTCCTCCCGGATTTTCCGGCGGCTTGTCGTTTGGCCAGTTCGCCTGAAGGACAACGTCCGCCCCATTCGCATACCGGATTCGGTCTTCGCCGTTATGATTGATGGTGCGGGCGGCGCTTGCGCTAAACATGCCGGTGGCGATCGTCATCATCAGGAATACCATCAGGAACTGATAACCCGCGCTCGACCGTCCAACCTGAATAAGCGTCGCATACATGGAAGGCGGCCACCATTTGCGTCCGATCCAATAAATTAATCTTAAGAAGTAAGGGTAAACCCTTAGCAGCAGCATGCCCCCGCCCAAAATAAACAAGGCAGGCACCGCGAACTGCAGAGGGTCAATATGCAGCGCTTCATTATCGAGACCAAGCGTTTGCAGCGTCTTCATCCGTTCGTGGAAGACCCGAAGACCGTACAGGGAAACGGCAAGAGCAATTACGTCAAGGAACAGCTTATGCCAGAATGGCGTCTGCCGCATGCGGGCCAGCTGCTGCTTGTGCCCAACAATCGTGGTTTTGGTCGCAAAGATGACCGGTACCAGCATGACGATCAGAGCGATAACCGCTGCCGCCGCCGCATACAAATAGACCTCGCTGTTCAGATGAACGCGGATGCCGGAGCGCTGAACGAAGGACATAAAGCCGTTCGAAGAGCCCAGCACCTTGGTCAGGAACATTCCAAGCGGCGGTCCCGCAGCAACCGCTACCGCGCCAAGCAGCGTGTATTCCGCCAGGTAGGACAGCATAATCTGCCAGCGGGCGGCACCGCGGCTGCGGAGAACGGCAATTTCGGTCTTCTGCCGGTTCGTAATCAGATTCGATACCATAAAGACGTACAGGCCAAGCATCGCGAGTACGGGTACGTTGAGCGACCACATCAGAATGCGCAAATTATCGGAGCTTTTGAAATAACGATCGATAACATCAACATACTGCGCTTCCAGCGTGTAGTGGTAATTGGCTTTTACCTGGGCCCTCAAGGTTTCGGCAGCCTTCAGATACCCGTCAATATTGCGAAGCTCCAGATCCTGATATTTCGGTACGATATGCCAGGCGTTCGAATTGACTAGCAGGCGGTGCGTCTGAATAAACTCCTTATCCAGCACGTCGCTATTCATGATCAGGGAACTCGTGAATCCGCCCAGATCCGGGGACAGGAAGAAAAGATCGTCATCCTCTTTCTTCGTCATAATGCCAACCGGCTTTACCCGGACCTCGTTTTTATTGAGATCCTCGAAGACAAACACCGTGCCGAGCACCGTACGCAGCGTGTTCAGACCTTTTTCCGTAACGAGCACTTCGTATACGCCGTCGACCGGCTTATCCGCCGGCATCCGTCCGTCGATCAGCTTAATATGCTGCTCGAGGTCTTTGACGCTGGTCAAGCTCGTGCGGTATATCTTCTTTTTCTCGCCCGGAGGGGGAGCCTGGTCAAGACTAAGATCAAACGCGGATGTGTATAAGTCGGAGGTCTTCTCGATCAGATCCACCGGGATCATCGGAAGCACTTTGCTCCGCATAAACTGTTCATTCGTCTGCATCTGCTTGATGCGCTGCTCCGCGTTGTTCACGCCGATATACGTGAATTTCATATTCATCGTGCCCGGGTAAGAGCTCAGCTGCGAGGCCTCCAGCTCCTTCACCAGCATGCGGGACAGAATGGCCTCCGTATAGGTCGGAATACTGGAGACCAGGCCGACTGTCAGGACAAGTCCGATCAGAAGGCTGAGCTCCAGCCATTTGTTTTGCGTCATTTTACGCACAATCATGGACAATAAAGCCACAGGTAAGCCTCCACTTCGCGAAAAAAATGAATTAGTTCAGAACGATCGTTTGGCCTTCCTTCAGCCCGCGGACGATTTCCACCTCTGTTGCCGATTGAATGCCTACCTCAACATCAACTTCCCGCAAAGCTTTTCCGTCCAGCACGCGGACAAACGTACGACCCAGATACGAACGAAGTCCGCTCTTCGGAATAAGGACCACATTCTTATGCTCGGTGAGGACGATGGATACGTTCGCGCTTGAGCCGATCTCCGCCCCTTCCGGAAGCTTGGTTACATTTACATACAGCGTGCTGCTGTATTTGGATTTCAGATCGGGATCGGTTGTCAGCGGAGCGGAGGACGGTGTCTGCACAACTTTGCCCGTCGATTCGAAATTATTGCCTGCGGTAATAACCGCATTCATTCCCACCTGGACTTCGCCGATGCTGCCGGCATCGGAAGAGCGATAAGAAAACCGCAGCTTTGTTGGATCCGCCACCCGGACAAGCGTCTGGTACGGCTGTACGAAATCTCCCTCAGCCAGCTCCTCGACAAATATGACCTGGCCGTCCAACGTTGCCCGCAGTTTGCTCTGTTCGGCCGTCTGCTCCAGCTTGTCCTCCTTCAGCTGTTCAATCTCCAGCTGCAGCTGGGCGATATGTATCTCCTGCGCATTGCCGCCCTGCTTCGCTTGCTTCAAGGCGAATTCGGCCCGCTCCGCCGCCAGCTTCTGCTCCAGCGTCTGCACATCCAGACCGTCTACGACAAGCTCGGCCAGCAAATCGCCTTTCTTGACCGTATCGCCGGAGGAAACGTAAAGCTTCTTCAGCCGTCCGCCCTGCGATTTGAACTGGGCATATTCGCTTGCCGTAGATTCGAATACGCCCGAGCCTTTCACTTCACGGCGGATATCGCCCGTCTTCACATCATCGGTCGAGTAATTCTGCTCCGCCGGCTTTACGAGGGGCGGCTTCAGGGGCTCTTCCTCGTTCGGGATAAGCGAGCAGCCCGCTAGCAAGGACAAGCTAACGCTCAAGACAAAGGCTAAACTATAATTTCGCAGCTTCAACAATGGTTCCATCCTCCAATTCATAGACTTCATCCACGATTTCCATTATCGCCGGGTCATGCGTCGTCATGACGACCGTCATGCCCTCTTCCCGAACAAGATTGCGCAGCACGCTTAAAATATGCAGACCGGTCCGGCTGTCGAGCTCCGCCGTAGGCTCGTCGGCGAGGAGCAGCTTAGGCTTATGGGCAATCGCCCGGGCGATCGCCGTCCGCTGCTGCTCGCCGCCGGACATCTCGAAGGGGCGGTGATGCATCCGCGGCTTCAGGCCTACGTAATCGAGCGCCTGCAAGGCCGCTTCCTTCCTAGCCGATGCCGGAACGCCGGCTATCCGCATGGCGAACTCCACGTTCTCGTATGCGGACATAAGGGGAAATAACGCAAACGATTGGAAGATCAGTCCCATCTGCGTCCTGCGGATATCCCCCCTCGCCTTGTCGGATAGCCCGCTAAGCGCAATACCGTCGAAATCTACAGTCCCTTCCGTAGGCGAATCCAGTGCTCCAAGGAGATTAAGCAGCGTTGTTTTCCCCGAGCCCGACCTCCCCTTCAAGGCAACCAGACGTCCACGCGCAATCGATAGATTAACGCCCTGCAGGACAACCGCAGCGCCGGAACCGCGTCCGAATGTACGCTTCAACCCATCCACCCGAAGCAAGGTCTGCTCTTCTGCGTAATCCCTGACATCGTGAGCAGAATCCGTCATTCTCCTCAACCCCTTTTTCCTCAGGCATCATTATGCCGTTTATAATGTAACCGCTGTCAAATTCCGTCGTTTCCTTGGATTTTACAGGAACTTACAGAAGGTGTAAATGCTATTTTTATAGGGTTGGCAGCAATCCTCATATAAACAGTAAGAAAGAGCATACCTCCCGGCATGCTCTTCTCTTTCCCCTATTTGCCTAGTCTCGCGCAATAACGGAAGAACGGCCTCAGATTCGCCTGCTGAAGCAGCGGAACGGCCGCTTCAATCTGCTGCACCTCCCAGTCCCACCATTTCACCTGAAGCAGTCTCTCAATGACATCGGGCGGAAACCGGTACTTGATGATGCGGGCAGGATTGCCCCCAACGATCGCATAGGGAGGTACGTCCTTCGTCACCAGCGCATGCGTTCCTACAATCGCCCCGTGACCAATCGTAACGCCGGACAAAATCGTGGAATAATGTCCGATCCACACGTCATTGCCGATCGTTACATTGCCATTGGAATAGGCGCCCTCCGTAAAATACTGCGTCATATACGCGGTAAAAGGGAACGAGCTGATCCACTCGTAATGATGATTGCCTCCCAAAAATATCGTCGCGGTGTTCGATACCGAGCAAAATTTGCCGATTGTCCCAATCGTATTTTCCGTCCATGACAGCACGATTGGCGTACCCATCGTGAACGGCCCGATAAATAGCTTATTGTTAACCTGCCGCGGAGGCAGCGCCTCCAAAATCGTCTTCATATTAGTCACTGCTCAATCATCCTCCGACCTATCAACTTGCTTCGCTTAGGAGCAGTATATTCATAGAGCGCTTGCTCCGTACAGGCTACCCGGAAGGCAGCGGCGGATATATGGCGGCTGCCCGCATGCCTTGTTTTGACGGGAAGGGATCAGTATGATGGGAGTATTGGAACTGGTAGGAGAGGAAGGTACGAAAGATGAAATGGAGCGCTATCGAGCAGCTTGGGGAACGGGGGCTTGTCCTGCTGGACCGGATGAACGATTTCTCGGAGGAGGATCCGCTTTATGCCTTTGCCCTGGACGAGCTGCTGTGCAGAAGCACCGGAAGAGGCGGACCGGCTGTATGCCATTTGTGGCGCCATCCCCGCGCCTTCATCATGGGATTGCGCGACAGCCGCTTGCCGAGCGCCGGAGCAGCCCGTGATCTGCTGGAGACGGCCGGTTGGGACACCGCGGTGCGCAATTCCGGCGGAGCCGCTGTTCCGCTGGATACCGGCGTTGTGAACCTGTCGTTAATCTTGCCGAAAAGCGACGTGCTTGATTTCCACTTTCACGACAACTTCGAGCAGATGTACGAGCTTATTCGGCTGGCGCTGCAAGCATCGGGCCGACAGGTCGACAAGGGCGAGATCGGCGGAGCTTATTGCCCAGGCGATTTCGACTTAAGCATCGGCGGCTACAAGTTCTGCGGCATTGCCCAGCGGCGCCAGGTCAACGCGGTCATCATTCAAGCCTTTATTGTGGCGGAAGGCTCCGGTGCGGAGCGTGCCCGGCTGGTCCGCTCGTTCTATGATATCGCGGCAGCAGGCGCGGATGCGGCCGACTTCCCCGTCGTAACGGCGGACAGCACCGCCAGCCTGGAGGAGCTTGCCGGACTTGGGCCGGAAGCCTCGCTTGCTTTCGCGGCAGCCGTAAAGCAGGTCATCATGGCCGCCCAGGAAGGCCTGCCCGCCGTCGGCAGCCTGATCCTGCCGACAGCCGAGCAGGTCCGCGAAATGGCGGAGACTCTGCATAACCGTTACGCGATATAGCATTGAAACGAAAATAAGACCCTGCGAGGGTCTTATTTAAATCACTAGCTGTTACAATCGGGCAACCTCAGCCAACTTAAGGTCCCCCAGGGATCTTAAACACCATCGTACAGGCTTTCAGACTTCACTTAGGGTCCCTAAGGGACCTTAACCCACGGTAACCCGCCAATAGGATGCCGCATTCAGCTCCTTGCGTCAACTTAAGGTCCCTCAAGGACCTTAAACTGCTTCGGACAAGCTCGGTCAGCTCACTTAAGGCCCCTGGGGGACACTAAACAACGAGCTCCGCGGGGACATCACCCCACCAACCTTACAGAACTCGTTATAAGTCCTCTCAACCCGTAATCTCCAGCTCTTCCCCCAACAGCTCCTTCAGCCTTGGCACGACTACTGCCTTGAAATGCTGAGGGTCTGCAGCGGAGACGTACAGGACCATACCGTCATTCTCTTCCGTATAGTTGAGGAAATAACGATACTCCTCCACCGGCTTGTTCTGTTCCGCAATTGCACAGGTAAAACTCCAGTCCGTGAGCTCAAATGCACGTACGATTTCCTCCTGCGCGTTGACCCGGTACCATAATATATTTTTCAAATAAACGGGACGATCGTTAGGCAGCAGCCAGACCGTATTGGTATCAGCCAACCGGCTGTTTACGAAAGCTTGCGTGGCTTCGTTCTCATCTTCCAGCGTGTAAGTTCCGTATCCCTCGTACACGGCGGACCCGATTTTGCGCAGCAGCTCTTCATTCAGCTCATCCATCGGGACTTCCTTGAAATAAGCCAGCAGTTGGTCCATCACAGCCTGACTCGCCTTCGGGTCACGTTCGGGTGCATAGTGGCGAAGCAGAATCTCCTTCACCGCCGTACTGATCTTCTGGTCCGGGTCAAGGATCGCGCCGGCATGAAACGTCTCCGCCGCGTCCATCATCAAGCTCTCTTTATGCGGGTCCTTATCCCGGTCCCAATTCGTGTATTGAAACAAGACATCCGAATCCGGCTCGCGAAAAGCCAGTATAACCTTTGCCATGGTCTCAAAAGCGGCAGGCCCATAACCTAATTCATAGCCCTGTTCCAGCCGATAAGGAAACGAATCTATCATTAACTTCAAGCATTTTCCTCCTTATAACAACAAAAGTGCCGATAAGCATATATCGACACTCTTATACTTATTAATTTTCCGGCTTCTCGCCGATCATCTCGAGCAGCGCGATTGGAATGTTGAACTGCTGATTGTCGATTTGCAGCATTCGGAGCTGCTCCTCGGCATCAATCACGTTATCTCCCTTAATCTCGCCCATCTCCATGTGCAGACGCTCCATCTGACGGTCAAGAGCCGTTACCGAATCCGCAGCCGCCTTTAGCTCCTGCAGCAAGCCATCCGGCACCGCGGCATTGTATTTATAAAATATTTTATGCTCCAGGCTTGCCCAGAAATCCATCGCGATCGTCCGGATCTGCACCTCGATGCAGACATGCTCCACGCGGTCGGACAGGAAGACCGGCACTTCAATGAGCATATGCAGGCTTTTGTACCCGTTAGGCTTCGGATTCTTGATATAGTCCTTAACCTCGAGCACCTTCAGGTCGGACTGTCTCTTCAGCATTTCGGATATAAGATAGATATCTTTGATAAAAGAGCACGTAATGCGCAAGCCCGCGATATCCCGAATATTGTTCTTGATGCTTGGCAGCGAAATATCCAGGTTTTTGCGGACCAGCTTATTCATAATGCTCTCCGGGGATTTCAGCCGGGATTTGGTATGCTCGATCGGGTTATAGTCATGGAGCATTTGAAATTCCTCTTTCAGAATTTCGATCTT
Source organism: Paenibacillus sp. JDR-2 (assembly GCF_000023585.1). Taxonomy (NCBI): domain Bacteria; kingdom Bacillati; phylum Bacillota; class Bacilli; order Caryophanales; family Paenibacillaceae; genus Paenibacillus; species Paenibacillus sp. JDR-2. The sequence goes on from NC_012914.1 coordinate 6,823,855, forward strand.
GGTCTCCATCTCATCCAGCGCAAACTTATACGTCATCATAAACCGAGTAATCAGTTGTTTCAGTTGTTGGAACTGCGATACACTGCTAAGAAGATTCATGCTTCTTGCCTCCTGGCTCCGGCCGCCTCTTTGTGTGATGACCGGTAGTATTCCTATTCAGTATAACGCCCGCAAGGCCGTAATCGCAATTTTACCGCCTTACATCCACTCGCCCTTCGCCACGAGGAACACCTTACCGCCTATCTTAATCTCGAATTCCCCATTCTTCTTCGAGGCGTCAATCAACAGCAGGGAGTCCCGTCCGACGGAGTAGCCTTGCTCTACCCGAAGCCGGATATCGCTTGTGCCAAGCACCTCATGCTCCAGCAGATAACCGGCCAGATTGCCGTTTGCGCTGCCCGTAGCCGGATCCTCGTAATACCCGGTATCATTCACAAACACCCGGACATGGAGATCGCTTGCTTCATGCACCGTTTCCCGCGTAAACACTAGAAGGTTGGCGTCCGCCGTCTCCTTAAGGAACTGCCCGAACTTCTGATGATGGATGACGCAGCGCTTTACCGCGTCCAGCGTCTTCACGGGTACGATAACGGAAGGCAAACCCGTTGATGCGACCCGGATCGGCAAGTCTGCAGCTATATCTTCCACGTTGATCTGGAGGATGTCCGCGATAACCGACGGATCAACAATTTCGCCAAAAGCCGGCTGCTTCTGGGTCATCCACAGTACGGGGTTCTTCCCTTCCGCAAACGAGACGGGAATCTGCCCCACGCCAAGATTCAACAGGATAGGCTCCTTCCCTTCCTTCTCATACAAATGCCGAATGACATAGGCCGTGCCTAGCGAAGGATGTCCCGCAAACGGGATTTCCGCGTCTGGCGTAAAGATACGAACGTTATAACCCCCGTCAGCCAACTTGTCCGACATAATGAAAGTAATCTCGGAGTAATTGAACTCCTTCGCAATCTGCTGCATCCCGGAAGTCTCGAGCTCTCCGTCAGGCAGCAGCACCGCCAATTGATTCCCCTGATATTTCCGTTCCGCAAACACGTCTACCATATAAAACTGCATCCAACTTCCTCCTCCCTAATGTGAAAAAAATGAAAAGAACGCCTCCGCCTCATGCGCGGACACGCCCTCCTATTTACAACCCTATAACCGCTCCAAACGGCGGATCGTCTGGTTGACCACCTCGGACAAGACGAGACCGATCGCTATCGTGCCCGAGATCATAAATGCTTTGACGCCTAGCTGAACAGCGACGTCATAATCGTTCTCCACGACCCTGCGCATCGCGTCGTAAGCAATGCCGCCCGGCACAAGCGGAATAATGCCCGCAACGCTAAACACGATAACCGGCGTCTTGTACAGCTTCGCGAACAGCTGGCTGATCACCGCTACGATAATGACGGCAATCAGCGTGGCCGGAATCGTCTCCAACCCCATCTCCGCGCAGGACCTATACAAAAGCCAGCCTACCATTCCAACAACGCCGCATTGGGGAAGCATCTGTCTAGGCGCGTTAAAGATAAGGCCAAACGCGGCCGATGCAATAAAGCTTGTAATCGCTTGTTCGATCCACAACATTCCCGACATGCCCGTCCCCTCCTCGACATTAATAAAATGACAGCACCGCCGCAATACCCGCGCCGATCGCAAACGCCGTCAGAAACGCTTCTACCCCTTTGGACAGTCCCGACACAAGATGGCCCGCCATCAAGTCCCGGACGGCATTCGTAATATGCAGACCGGGCACAAGCGGCATAACCGAGCCGATAATGACGGTATCCATATTGAGAGCTAGTCCGCTTTTTATAAGCAAAATCGTTACTCCGCCAAGGATCAAGGAGGCTACAAACTCCGCAAACAGCTTAACCGGCACCAGCCGGTGCAGCAGCACCATGCTGCCGAAGCCTAATCCCCCCGCAAGGACAGCCGCCAGAAAGTCATGCCACGGGCCGCCGAACATAACGAGGAAGCAGCCGCTCGATACCGCGGCCACAAGCACCTGCAGCCAGGTCGGATAGGCGAAGGACAACTCGTCGATCTCCGTCAGCAGGCGGTGAGCCTCGCTCACCTCCAGCTTCCCTTGGCTGATGCGCCGCGATATATCGTTCACCAGCGTCACTTTGCGCAGGTTTGTCGATCTCTCGGAGATGCGAATCAGCCTCGTAGTTGGCACGGAAGCGTCCATCGCAAACAAAATGCCGGTTGGCGTGACATAGCTCTGCGCATCCGAAATACCGTAAGCAGCGGCGATCCGTACCATGGTATCCTCCACACGGTACGTCTCGCCGCCGTTCTGCAATATGATTTTGCCTGCAAGCAGGCAGGTCTGTGCGATTAGATGATAAGTATTAATCGGCTGCTCCATTACAGTAGAAGTCATGGCTTAATGCTCCTTATGCCAATGTTACGTAGCGGTCGTCACCGGTTGTTCCGCGGGAGCCCGCTTCACCAGCGCATGCTTCTCCCACGCCCGGCTCCGCCAGCGGAAGAACATCGCAAAGGCCCGCAGCCATTCATCGGCCGCAATCGCAAGCCAGATTCCCGGAAGGCCCATATCAAGCTGGAACACGAAGAAGTAACCAAGCGGCAGGCTCATGCCCACCATCGACACCGTACCCGCCCATAACGGGAACTTGGCGTCCCCGGATGCGCGAAGCGAGTTCACGAGAATAATGTTGATTGTGCGGCCCGTCTCCAAAATTACGCTGTAGAGCAGTACGTTTGCGCCCAGGCGGATAATTTCCGGATCGTTCGTGAACATGGTCATCAATTGCTCGCGGAAAATCATCACCACCGCAATCATCACCGCTGTCGATGCCGAAGCCCAGCCCGTGCTGTACCATACCCGGTAATAAGCATCCGTCTGGCGGCCTGCGCCGATCATCCGGCCTACAATAATGGATGTACCTAATCCAATCGAAAAGGCCATTAAATAAATGAACTGCGAGACGTTAGCCGCATACTGACGGGCGGCAAGCGATTCTTCGCCAAGGAAGGTCGCATAATACAGGAAGACCATCTGGCAGCCTTGATACATCACCTGCTCAAGAGCGGACGGAATGCCGATTTTTAATATTTTGCCAATATACGTCTTGGATAATGTGAAATAATAGCGAATCTTTACGCGAACTTCCATAATGCGATACAGCATCCAGAAGAAAACGACCAACGCCAGCGCCCGGCTGATGACCGTTGAAACCGCCGCACCGTGAACGCCCATCTGCGGAAATCCGAAATGCCCGAAAATCAGCGCGTAATTGCCGATCAAATGGACGATATTCATGCCCAGCGAGACGAACATCGCTTCCTTCGTGAAGCCATGCACCCGGATAATCGCCGACACGGAATTAATTAAAGCCTGCAGGAAAATAAACCCGCCCACGAAGGACAAATAAGACTTCGCATGCTCCAGCACTTCGCCGTGCAGGTTCAGGCTCTGCAAGATCAGCCCGTTACAGATAACAAACACGATACTCAATAAAAGGCCAACAATCAGGTTCAGCGTAATGCTAAGCGCCGAAATTTTGGCGGCTTCTTTCATCTGCCTCGATCCGATGTATTGCGCAACAACGATCGAAGCACCGTTGCCGATAACCTCGAGCACCAGCAAAGCAATAAACAGGTACTGATTGGAGGCACCCACGCCCGACACCGCATTATCCGAGATTGCGCTCAGCATAAAGGTATCGGCAAGCCCCATCAGCATAAATAACAATAATTCCAGAAATATCGGCCATGTCAGAAATAAGAGATTAAACTCCTTCGATGGCTTCCCCGCCTGTGCGGCCGTCATGATGACACCTCTTCTTAAGTCAAATTCTTCTACGGCAGCTGCTTCAGCACCATTACGGCCGCACCGGCCGCAACAGCTTCTTCCTTAAGCAAACCTTTCGAGAACAACGGCTTATACTGCGGATAATAATACGTATGGCTTCTTGCTACCTCCACCGCCGTCTCAAACACGCTTTCGTGCGCATTAATAAGCGCTCCCCCCAGAATGACCTTCTCCGGATGCAGCACGTTAATCAAATTCGCTAACCCGATTCCAAGATAAGCAGCAGCCTGCTTAAATTTCTCCTGCACCATTATATCACCGGCCGTCAGGGCGTGGAGCAGTTTTTCGAAACTCCAAATTTCGCCGTTGTCGCTATCGCTGCCGCTGCCACGGACTTCCCGGCCATGCGTCAGTGTTCCCGCCAAGGCCAGTTCGCGCACTTCGTTCTCGATAGCATGAACCGACACAAAGGACTCCAGCGACCCGTTAATCGCGCTGCCGGGCTGCGAGAGGTCGCCGGCCTGAATAATCATTCGGCCAATCGCCCCTTCCATATCGGTTGCTCCGTATACCAGCTGGCCGTTCGACATAACCGCCGACCGGAGACCGGCACCCACATGCACATACAGCATATGCTGGTAGTGCTCGCTTCTCAGCGCCCAATGCTCTCCCACAAGCGCCGTATTCGCCCCGTTATCGAGCAGAACCGGGAACCCCAGCCGTTCCTCGAGCAGCTCGCAGATCGGCAGGTTATGCCAGCCCTGGGCAGGAAAATAAACGGGATCCAGAATGAGACCCCGTTCACGGTCAAGCGGACCTACTGCTCCAACGCCCATTCCGACAACGCTGGACGGCTGCAGGCCATTCTCCTGCAAGAACCGTTGGACGGCCTCCTGCACCCGGTTCAGAAATACGCCCGGCGTCATGCTCTCATCCATCTTCCAGCGAATGGCCGACAACCGGTTCATATGCATGTCGTATAGACCAATGGAAGAGTAGATGCGGGAGATCTCGAGTCCAAACAAATAGCCGTAGGTTGGATTCGTCTCGTAGAGAATGGGTCTTCTCCCGCCGGTAGAGCTGCCGCGCCCATGCTCGCGCAGCTTGTTTCCTTCAATCATCTCATCCAGCAGCCGCGTCATGGAGCTGCTTGGCATCGAGAATTCCTTGATCAGCTCAGCGCGCGATACGACACCTCGCTGAGCGATGTAGGTATAGACCAGATTGGCCGGTGTCTTGGTAATGGACATAGGACTCCTTCATCTACCCGAATGTGTGTTTTCAATAAGATTACAACGGTTTTTCAATACCGTCCATCCGGTGACGCTGACGGAACTCCGACGGCGTCTCCCCGTACTTCTTGCGGAACAGCTGCGAGAAATGGCGCATGTCCTGATAACCGATCCGCTCGGCAACATCCGCAAGCTTCAGCTTGGGATTCAGCAGCATCTGCTTGGCCTGTTCAAGCCGCAAGCCGATAACATATTCCTTAAACCCCGATCCGGTCTTCTGCTTGAACAGCTGGCTGAAGTATACCGGATTCAGGTATACGATAGCCGCAACCTTCTCAAGTGACAGATCGGCATGATAATGCGTCCGGATATATTGCAGCGCAACCTCAATGGACTGATCGCTTCCGCTTGCGTAATGCTCATACACCTGCGTCGACGAAGCCTGTCTCATCCGCTGCACTTCTCCCGGTACGGCATCGATATCTTCAATTCGGTCGGTATGCATGATCTGGAACGGCACGCGCAAATACTTGATCAGATGCGTGCGCAGCTCTTCCAGTAGACTTGTGATCGTTCCGCTCTCCGGAAGCGTAACAAGTCCCAGAAGGCTCTTGCTGTCGTAAATCGTGACAAACCCTTGACCATACTTCTCGATCAGCTCGCCCAGCACGTTCTCGATCATGAAATGCTCGAGCTGAACAACCTTGTCGCTCTCCATCTTGACCATAATCAGGTTGAAATGCGGATGGCTGTCCATGAAAGGCATCATATCGAAGCGTCCGATATCGAGCCCTTGAGCCCAGCGCTGAAAAACCGCTTCCCGCAAATAGTTGCGGTTCAGCTTCAGCAGCTCGGCTTCTTCCGTCATCTCCCGCTCTTGCTCGATTTCCCCGCAGATCTTCTCGATCATCTCGGCCAGCACTTCCTTGCCGATCGGTTTAAGCAGATAGTCCTTCGCTCCAAGGCGCACAGCTTCCTGGGCGTAGCTGAATTCCGAATAGGCGGAGATCACAACCCACTTCACCCGGGGATACATGCTGCGCGTCAAATTCATCATCTCCAGCCCCGTCATGCCAGGCATTAAAATATCCGTTAGCACAATATCAATCCGGTGCTTGCGCAGCTGGGCTACCGCTTCTTCCGCATTGACAGCCAGATAAGTGCTGTAAGCAGGAAAGCGGTTGTTTAATGTCCGCTTGATACCTTCTCGTATGACGTTCTCGTCATCCACGATTAATATGTTCATCGCCCGTTTTACCTCCTCTAGCAGGCAGTGGAATTGCGATAATAACCGTCGTCCCTTTTCCTAATTCACTTGTAATCCGCAAGCCGTACGGTTCGCCGTACATTAGAACAATACGGCGGTGCACATTCGGAAGGCCAATCCCTCTTCTGCCCCGCCCTTGCTGCGCCGCATTGTAATTTCGGCCGGGACTGGAATCCTCAAGCATGGCTTGCAGCTTCTTCAGTTCTTCTTCATCAATGCCAACGCCATTATCTTCAATAACGATACGCAGCTCATTGGCTTCCTCGTCGGCTATTGTCGATACTCTCAGCAGTCCCGGACGGTCGAGAGGCTCAAGGCCGCTTTTCACCGCGTTCTCGATGACGGGCTGAATCGTCATCTTCGGAACGATAGCATCGAGCCATATGTTGTCCACCTGAATTTCGGTGCTTACGCGTCCGACCAGACGGTTTTCAATAATCGTCATGTAATGCCTCATTTGCTCCAGCTCCTGGCGGAGCGTCGTCTTCGAGGCTTCCTCCCAGTCACTGCTGTAACGGAACATGTGGGACAGCGACAAAATAACGCGTCCCAGCCGGTCATTCTCCCGCTCGTCCAGCATCCAATAAATCATATCCAGCGTATTGTACAGGAAATGCGGGTTCACCTGCGACTGAAGCGCCTGCAGCTCCGCGTTTTTTTCGCTTATGGAGGAGAGAGTGATTCGCTCAATCAGCTCGTCGATCCGATGAACCATCCGGTTAAAGGAAGAGACCAAGCTGTTTATTTCCTCGAAAGATTTAACATTCACCGCACCCCTGAAATTACCCAGCTCCACCTGCTTCATCTCCCTGATCAAGAGCTTCAGCGGAGAGGATATATTCCGCGAGATCAAGGTTGCCAGCATAATCGACAACAAGATAACCGCGATAATGACGGCAAGCAGATACAGTCTCGTCTGAACAAGCTCTTCGCTGATGTCCGTCTTTGGCGTCAGCCCAAACACCGTCCATTCCGCCACGGCTGTTTTGGCAGCAACAATTAATTGACTGGTCTTATTATCCACAACGATCTCATTACCCTTAGGTCTAGGCAGCCCATTAAAAGAAGGTACCGCCTGCGGCTCGCCGGTTGGCTCCATCGACAAATCATCCTGATTTTTATCCGTCGATGCGATTACGCCATTGTTCTTATCAACGATAAATACCCGGCTGTTTGGGCTGATCGACGCGTTAGACAAGGCCGATAGAATCGGATTCGGATCCGACTCGATCAAGACAATGCCAACTGGCTTATAATTATTAAGATCAAACAGCTGACGTCCAAATACAAATACAGGCTCTGGCAGCATGCTGTTAATAACCGAGCCTTTCATCAAGCCAAGCCATACCATCTCGCCTTTTGAATTTTTAAGCTTGCTGTACCAATCAGCAGACGTGTAATCCTGATTGACTAAGCCGGCGAACCGCCGTTCATAGTTGTACAGCTTTCCGCCATTGGTCATGACATGGATGCCTATAATATCATCTCGCGAAAAGTATGCGGCTCCAATAATATTCGTAATCGCCCGTTCATTCATGACACTGACGCTTATATTCTTCTCATTGTCTGCTTCCTTAAGCAGTCTGGTCAATTCATAGTTACTGTTAAGTGATTTGGTCACGCTGTCATATCCCTCAAGAAGCAGATCAAATAACCCTACCGTTTGGGAAACGTTCTTCTCCGCAAGATCACTGATCTTTGAATGAATAATCTGGGCTGTCTTCTGATAATAGAGGAAGCTGACCAAGATGAGCAGCGTCATCATCGATGAAAACAGCAATAAAAACAACCGATTCTGTATAGAGTGCATTCCGTGATAACGCGCCAACTTTGGATCCTCCTTAAAGAATTATCACGCTTTTTGTGATAATTCTACTTCGTAAGCATCGACTTAAAGAATTATCACGCTTTTTGTGATAATTCTACTTCGTAAGCATCGACTTAAAGAATTATCACGTTCTTTGTGATAATTCTACTTCGTAAGCACGAATGCTCATTCCCTCATTGTAACACATGGCGAAACGGTTGCGCTGACCCGTGGCAGCGCAACCGTTTCGTATAGTAAAAACTTACAAATTGCTTAAAATTCAAAAAAGCGGAGAAGGGGATTAACCCTTCACCGCGCCTGCTACCATACCTTTTGTGATCTTATCTGCGAGCAAGAAGTAAATAATGATAACCGGCAATGCCCCGAGCACGAGGAATGCGCCGATCGCTCCGTAGTTAACCGAATACTGGCTGACGAAGCTGTATACCCCGAACGGCAATGTTTTCAATCGTTCGGACGAGATAAAGGTTGCTGCCAGGATGTACTCGTTCCAGATGTTGATGAAGGTCAGAATACATACCGTCATCATCGGCGGAACCGATACCGGCAGGATAATGTTCCAGAATATCCGGAAGACGCCTGCTCCGTCCACGATGGCCGATTCTTCAATTTCATTAGGAATCGACTTCATGAATCCGCTAAGAATAAATACGGCAATTGGCGTCTGGAATGCAATGTAAGGCAAGATAAGGGACCAATGCGTATTCAGAATATGCATGTTCTTGAAGATAATCATCAGCGGCAGCAGTGTCGCCTGCATCGGAATCATCATCCCGATCAGGAAGACAACCATAACCGCCTGACCGTATTTCCACTTGAAGCGGCTGATGGCAAACGATACTAGCGAGCTGAGGAACAAAACGCCAACCATTGTAATCAATGTAACTTTCAAGCTGTTAAGCAGATATTTAACGTAATTGCCCGACTCCATCGCAGCACTGTAGTTGCCCCACTGCAGAGCATGCGGCAGAGCAAAGAATTGGCCGGACAAAATTTCTTCGTTAGTCTTTAACGAGTAGATAGCCAGCCACAAGAGCGGATACAATTGGGTGACAATCAGAGCTGACAGAAGAACCCACATCAATATTTTCCCGATCGAAAATTTTCTTTGCGGCTTTATTCTCGGCAGCGCTGCTGTAGTTGTACTTTGGCTCATAGTCGTATCCCTCCTTCGTTACGTGTATTTCCGTTCCAGACGGTTGAATCCATAGTTGATAACCACTGTTGCTACAAGACAGACTACAACCAGAATGGCTGCAATGGCACTTCCGTATCCGTATTTCATCGACAAGATTGACATTCTGTACATATGGGTCGCGATAACGTCCGTTGCGTTACCAGGACCGCCGCCTGTCATAACCATAATCATGTCGAACGATTGCAGCGAGCCGATAAAGGCAAGGACAATCGAAATCTTGAAGATCGGAACGTTCATTGGCAAGGTAATATACCAGTCAGCTTTCAAGCCTTCAGCGCCATCAATTTTGGCTGCCTCATAAATATCCGACGGAATGTTCTGAATACCCGTAAACTGGATGAGAGTGTGATAACCAAGGTATTGCCACAAAGCAACGAAGTACAAGCTGTACATCGCGATATCTGGATCCGTCAACCACTGCTGGGACCAGCTGTGCAGGCCTACCCAGTCAAGTACCTGGTTAAGCATTCCGCCCATGGACGCAGGGTTGTAGATTGTTTTCCAAAGTTGTCCGATAATAACAACCGACAAAATTACCGGCATAAAATAACTGGATACAAGGAAATTCGGCTTCTTTACGAAGCGGCTAAGCAAGATTGCGACAAACAAAGCGATTGGAATTTCAAGCATGGAAAATACAGCAAACATCAGGGTATGGCGTACAGCTGGCCAAAATACGGCATCATGGAATAACAATTTGTTGAAGTTGTCCAGACCGATAAATTTTGAAGCGCCGATCCCGTTCCATTCAAGCGTGCTGGTATACAAGGAAACGATGATTGGAACAAAAACCAGACAGACATAGAGTATCAAACACGGCAGCACGAACAGCGCTATCGTTAACTTCGAAACCTTCAGTACGTTCATCTCGTGTGCCCTCCTATCTTTTAGCTATTTTTTTAACATCCGTACAAAAGGGGTTCCTGGGAGAGAACCCCTTTCGCACAGTGTGCAGCTTTTTATATTTCTATCTTTTGTTTAAAAATTATTTATTGCTTTCGTAAGCTGTTTGGTGCTCTTTTGCAACTTCTGCCGAATCTTTCTTCTGAACGAAGATGTTTTGGAGAGAAGTCAAGTGGCCTTGAGAAGTACCAGGGTTCATTGTGTTATCGAACGACAGGTCGCCGCCTTTAACATCTTTGAACAGGTCCAGTACACTGATCGCCATGTCGGAGTATCCGGCAGCTTTGAAGTCGCCGTCAACTTTTTGCGCAAGACCTACAGCGCCTTTAACCGCAAACGCTTCTTTAGGGAAGTTCAGCATGAAGTAGTTCAGGAAATCTTTTGTTTCTTGCAGGTGTTTGCTGTCTGCAGAGATCGCGAATGCGGAACCTGGAGCAAGCATGAATTGGTTAGGGTCGCCTTTGCCGTTTACAGTAGGGAATTTGAATACGCCTACTTTATCCTTCAAAGCTTCGGATGTTTCGATACCGCCAGTTGCCCACGAACCCATGTAGTACATGGCAGCTTTACCCGTTTTGAAAATGTTCTCGCCAGCGTTATAGTCGAACGATGTAACGCCTTCTTGGAACGCTCCTGCTTGAATCAGGTTTTGCATAGCGTCTACAGCTTCAACGAATGCTGGATCTTCGAATGTTTTCTTTCCAGCTACAACATCAGACAGGAAGCCAGGGCCGCCGTTTGTGCGAAGCAGGATGTTCATGAACAGGAACGAACCCGTCCAAGTATCTTTTTCACCGATTGCCATTGGCTGGATGCCTTTAGCTTTCAGGGTTTTAACGTCTGCGATCATTTCTTCGAATGTTGTCGGCGGGTTAGCGATGCCAGCTTGTTGGAACAGATCTTTGTTGTAGTAAACAACGCCGATGTTGTTGCCGTCCGGCAATGCGTACAAGTTATTGTCGAATGTATAGAAGTCAAGAACGCCTTCTTGGAATGTATCCTTCAGGCCGTTTTGCTCAACCATGTCGTTCAGCGGTGCAAACAGTTTTGCATCAACGTACGGCTGCATTTGAGCTGCCGGGTTAACGATTGTGATGTCCGGCACTTCATGCGAAGCTGCTTGCGTTTTCAGCTTTTGCTTTTGTTGGTCGGTATTCAAGGAGTCCAGCTCGATCTTCACGTTTGGATGATCAGTTTCGTATTGTTTTACGATCTTTTTCATCATGCCGTTTTTCGGATCCGTTGGATCTGGATAAATGTTTTGGAAAGTAATCGTAACTTTCTCGTTGCTTGCCGGCTTCTCTGTAGCCGCGTTAGTCGCTCCCGCATTGTTGGAAGCGCCGGAGTTGGCATTTTTATCGCCGTTATTGCTATTAGAGCCGCATGCTGTCAAGCTGATTGCCAAGGAACCTGCAAGTACAAGACCAAGAACGCTCTTCATATTCATTTTAGCCATTTGTTTATCCCCCTTGTTTGTGATGCTTTTATTATCGTGAAATCTGCAAACCCTTACAATGTGTGAACTTAGGATATCAGGTAGGTTTTCTTTAGGTCTTGAGATTCCCCACCTTGAAATAGCCCACTCGAATACTGTCGAACTTTACTGAACCGTGCGGTTATTATTTGTTGCTTCCTGCCTCGAAATCCCTTCCGGAACGGATTTCCAGGTTATGCGCTGACGGAAAAAAAAAGCTGCATCCCGGGTCCGGTTGACCAAGGGATGCAGCTATTCTATTGGGAATCGATTATTTTAAACCGCTGTAATTTTGTATTGCTTCTTGTGCTTGCTCCAGCTGAGCTTCATGCCTTTCATCTTGCAGTACTCCTTTAGCGGAATCATCACGCCATTAGGTCCTTTGTAGGGCTGCTCCGTAAAGGCCGCGGTCTGGCCGTCCATATGAACCATAACAGGAGCGTTCTCCAGATCCAGCGCCTTCAGCTTCTCCATCAGCTGTTTGGCCGACTCCCCTTCCCTCGCTCCGTTCACGCGGAAGCCGTTTGTCTGCCCGCGGCCGTTGATTCCTTCCTTAACCGTAAAGGACAACGAAATACCTACTTCCTTCAAAATATCCAGTACTTCCGCATTATAAGCCCCGTAAGGAAACGCGATAATGCCCTTTGTATTGCCAAGCTCTGCTTTCAAGTGCTGTTCCGCTTTCTCGAGATCCGTCTTCACCCGGTTATGATATTCCTCATCCGTCTCGACACGCTGTTCTTTCTTCAAATATTGGTGGCGGGTCAGCACAGGCTTCGTCAAGCCGTCCGCGCGCATAACGCCGTATTTGTGGCTGTCATAAGTATGGTTATAGAAGGACATGCCGGACTTTTGCATCTCGCGCATTTGGGTCCAGGTCATTTTCGGACGGCCGACCTGCTTCGGTTTATCCGCATTGTCCGCACCGGAGACAATCACGAAATTAACCGCAGGATAGTTATGCTGCTTCAGCACCGGAAAGGCCTTCGTATAGAAGCTCTCATAACCGTCGTCAAAAGTCAGCAGTACCGCATTAGCCGGCACATTGCCTTTATTCGCGATAAAATCCGCATATTGATCGATGGAAATGACATGGAATCCGTCTGCCTTCAGCAGTTCCATCTGTTCCTTGAACACATCAAGCGAAATAGCCGACTCGGCCTCCGCGTTATTGGTTTTCTTCGCCGTCTTATCCGATAGATCATGATACATCAGTACGGCAACCTTGTCCGAATAGTAAGTTCCGTTTGTTCCCGGATTCTCCAGCGTCCACTCCAGCTTGGATTTAAAGGTCGACTCCAGGAATGCGGCCGGCACCATCGGTTCGCCGTCAACCAGATCCACGGCAGGCGGCTGCTTTAGCTTCTCGCCGTTCACATAGAAGCTGACCGATTTATTGCTTTCCGGCACGGAACAAGCAACAGCTAGGAGCCCTAAACAAATGAGCAATAGAATAACATTAGTCCAAAGAGCTACACGGGCACGAATCATTGACTTACTTCCCCCTAAATAAACAATCCATTTCATAGTTTTACAAATACTGGACATCATTAGACAAAAAAAATATCCGCGATCTAGTACAACTATTAAACGCAACATATCACTGGAATGTTGCTCCATTATGATAATTTTTTAATGTACAATTCATTATATAGGGAGGGGATTGAAATGAAAATCGCTATTTTCGGGGCAACCGGCCGGGTCGGACGTATGGTTACGGCTCTTGCGCTCCGCGACGGACATACGGTGAAAGCTCTTGTGCGGACACCGGATAAATTAAAGGGGCTGGCGGACAGCTCACCAGGACTGACACTCGCGGAAGGGAATGCGGCTTCCGCCGAGGCCCTCGCCGAAACCGTATCCGGGGCAGATGCCGTCATCAGCGCATTAAGCACCGACGGCGGCTCCCTCTTATCGGACAGCTTCCCGCTTATCCTCGAAGCCATGAAACGGCTTGAGATCAAACGGATTGTCGCCATTGGCACGGCGGGAGTACTGGATAGCCGGACTGAACCGGGCTTGCTGCGGTATCAATCCAGCGAATCAAGAAGAACGCTCACCCGGGCCGCCGAGGAGCATCATGCGGTGCTCCGGCTGCTGGAGGAATCAGAGCTGGATTGGACGCTGGTCTGCCCGACTTATTTGCCGGACGGTCCGGCCGAAGGAGGCTACCGGTCAGAGCGCGGCTACCTGCCGGAGAATGGGACCCGGATTACGACAGGCGACACGGCCGAATTCGCCTATGCTCAGCTGTTTAGCAGCCAGTATGTAAGAATGAAGGCGGGTATTGCCTATTAGAAGAAAAAGCCGGGCTTTCGCGTTCCATACGCAAAGCCCGGCTTTTTTCCAGGAAAATTACTTGCTAAGCAAGGCTTGGATCTCGGAATCAATTCGCTCCGGCGTCACGTTTGGACCAAACCGCTTCACGACTTTGCCTTCCTTGTTCACAAGGAATTTCGTAAAGTTCCATTTAATGCGCTTCGAACCAAGGATACCTCGTGCATCCTTCTTCAGCTTCTGGAACAGGGGATGCGCAGTGTCTCCGTTAACGTCGATTCTCGCGTAGAGCGGGAAATTCACGCCAAAGTTCAGCTCGCAGGACTGCGCGATCTCCGCGTTATTCTCGAGCTCTTGATTCATAAACTGGCTGCTCGGGAAGCCTAATACCGCAAAGCCCTTCTCTTTGTACGTGTCATGAAGCTTCTGCAGTCCTTTGAACTGCGGAGCAAATCCGCACTTGGTCGCCGTATTTACGATTAGCAGCACTTGGCCTTCGTACGGAGCTAGCGTTTGTTTCTCGCCTTTAATCGTGTTGACTTCAATATTGTATAAGGACATCTTTGATGCAACTCCTTTAAGATGAATTGTTATTAATTAAATTGTATGCAATTTATATAGCAATGTCAAATACCGAATTTTTCTTTTTTGACACGTTTTAGAGGCGGTGCTACAATACAGTCACCCAATTAATTTGCATACAATTTATATAGAGAAGATAAATCAATAAAGGGGCTGCTGCCGTTATGGACACCAACGAACTGCTAAAGCTGGAGAATCAGCTGTGCTTTGCTTTTTATTCCTGCTCGAGAGAAATTACGAAGCTGTACCGTCCTTTACTCGCCGAGCTTGGACTTACGTATACGCAATACATTACGATGCTTGCCCTGTGGGAGCAGGACAATGTATCCGTGAAGGAGCTCGGAGTGAAGCTCCTTCTCGATTCCGGAACGCTCACGCCGCTGCTTAAGAAGCTGGAATCCATGGGGCTTCTGACAAGGGCGCGGGATAAATCCGATGAACGGCATTTGATCGTCCGCCTAACCGAGCAAGGTCAGGCGCTTAAGGATAAAGCATCCTGCGTACCCCTGCGGTTATTCGAAGGCACGGCGGTTGAGCCGGAAGAGATCTTCGCGCTTCGAAGCCAGGTACAGACGCTGATGAGCAAGATGAACGACGCAACCTAATAGGAGAAGACTTTCTGTTACGAACAGGAAGTCTTCTCCTTTTTTTGTAATGCCTATTGACTCCGTATAACGCTTCTTGTATAGTTGATTACATGAGTAACCAACCACTCAGGTAGCCAAGAGGTGAGGAAAACCATATGACCATAATCATCGACGATAGTCGCCCTATCTTTGTACAAATTGCAGAACGAATCGAAGACGACATCATTCAAGGTAGGCTTCCGGAGGAATCGCAGGTCCCTTCGAAGAACGAATTCGCCTCCTTTTATCAGATTAACCCCGCTACAGCCGCGAAGGGCGTCAACCTGCTGGTGGACGAAGGAATCTTGTATAAGAAAAGAGGGATTGGGATGTTTGTAGCCACAGGCGCGCGTGCCGTACTGGTCGAGAAACGCAAGGAGCAATTTTTCGAGCAATACGTCGTAACCATGATGCGGGAAGCCGAGAAGCTCGGCATTTCGGCGGATCAATTAACGGAAATGATTCGGAGAGGGGAGGCCAAATAATGAGCAACGTTGTTGAGGTAAGTCGTTTAACCAAATCGTACGGGAATGTTACGGCCGTTAACGAGGTGTCGTTCAAGCTTGAGGCGGACAAAATTTACGGCCTGCTGGGAAGAAACGGCGCCGGCAAAACCACGATTATGCATATGATTACCGCTCAGCTGTTCGCCACAAGCGGCGTGCTGAAGGTATTCGGCGAAGAGCCGTACGAGAACTCCCGCGTGCTCAGCCAAATCTGCTTCATTAAGGAAAGCCAGAAGTATCCGGATAACTACACGGTAAACGATGTGCTGGAGTTGTCCTCCTCCCTGTTCCCGAACTGGGATAGAGAGTTTGCGAAGGAACTGGTCAAAGACTTTCAGCTGCCGCTGAAGCGCAAGATGAAAAAGCTGTCCCGCGGCATGCACTCTTCCGTCGGCATTATCGTCGGGCTGGCCAGCCGCGCTCCGCTTACGATTTTTGACGAACCGTACCTGGGTCTCGACGCCGTTGCCAGAGCCTTGTTCTATGACCGGCTGATTGAGGACTATTCCGAGAAGCCGCGGACGATCATCCTGTCGACGCATCTGATCGATGAAGTAAGCCGTCTGCTCGAGCATATTATCGTCATCGACGGAGGCGAGGTTCTTATTAATGAAGATGCTGAAGAGCTGCGCGGCTCCGCTTATTCCGTGGCGGGTACGTCAACCGCGGTGGAAAGCTTTATTGCCGGCAAAACCGTCATTTCGCGAGAACCTTTCGGTGCTCTTCTGACAGTGGGCATTACCGGCAGGTTGTCCGAACAGGAGCGGAAGAAAGCCGATGCTCTTGGCCTAGCGATAGCCCCGATTTCCTTGCAGCAGATGATCGTTCAGTTAACGAGCAAAAAAACGGATGTTAAAGGAGGCTCCCGTAAATGAACCGAATTGGCAATGTACTGAAAATGCATCAACGCGACAAGTTCGCTTGGCTGATCATCCCGTTCATGATTCTTGGCTCCAGCTTTGTGATCAATCTGATCGTCGGGTTCCTGAGCGGCGTCGAGATTTACACCGGCGGCCTGATGTCCATCTTTATCTACATGCTTGTGCTTGGCATCATCGTTCTCCCGCAAACCTTTCCTTTTGCGATCAGCTTTAGCGTCCGGCGGACCGACTATTACTCGGGCACAGTCTTACACGCGTTGATCTCCAGCTGTTTCATGGCAATTATCCTGTTGCTGCTCAGCGCAATCGAGAAAGCGACCAACTTCTGGGGCACGGGACTACACTTCTTCCATCTTCCCTTTTTGACGGACGGCAATATTGTTCAGCAGTTTATCTTTAACTTCCTGACCCTTGCTCTGCTCTTCTTCTGGGGATTCACGATCGGCAGCGTGTTCCGGAAATTCCGGGCGATTGGCTTATTCGTCCTGACATTGGCCTGCCTGCTGGCCACAACCATTATGATGGTCCTCATTATCTCCAAAGACTGGTGGGATGAGATCGCGAACTGGTTTATAGATCTGACGGCCTTCGAGCTTTCGCTATGGTTCCTGCCGATCATTCTTATCTTCGCCATCGTCTCGTTCGCGCTGATCCGCAGATCGACCGTCTGATTTTTGCTCCCCCTTATCCGGGTATCCAGTGTCATCGGCTGTTGCTGTTGAATACAACGGTAATACCAATGCTGCTGGACTGCCAGACAAGGGGGATTTTTATATGGATTTGCGGAGCTTGTTAAACCTTGATGACTATGAACGGCTTGAGGTAATCCATGATGCGCGAAGCGGACTTACCGCAGTTATCGCAATCCATAGCACAAAGCTTGGCCCCGGGCTTGGGGGCTGCAGAATGTGGAACTACCCTTCCGTGGAGGATGCAATCATAGATGCCGTCAGGCTGGCCCGCGGCATGACTTATAAATCGGCGATGGCGGAGCTGCCCTTCGGCGGAGGCAAAGCGGTTATTATCGGAGATCCGGGCAAAGACAAAAACGAACGGCTGTTCCGTGCCTTCGGGCGGTTTATTAATCGGCTGCAGGGTGAGTATATTACCGGCATGGATGTGGGAACGACTTCAGCCGATATGGACTGGGTGTTCCAGGAGACGCGGTACGTCACCGATATCTCAGGATCACTAGGCGCAGCGGGTACCTTTACGGCGGATATGACCGCTTACGGCGTCTTTCTGGCAATGAAGGCCTCCCTGAAAAAAATGGACGGCTCGGAAAGCCTGTCCGGCAAAGTCGTTGCGGTTCAGGGACTCGGAAAAGTCGGCATGTTCCTCTGTCGTTACCTGGCGCTTGCAGGAGCTAAGCTGGTCGTAACCGACCTGAACGACGAGCTCGTCCGGAAGGCCGTGCAGCATTACGGTGCCCGGGCCGTCGGCGTGGATCAAATCGTGCATGAGCTGTGCGATATCTACGCCCCTTGCGCGCTTGGCGGCATCATTAACGATGCGAGTATCCCGCAGCTTCAATGCCGGATTGTTGCCGGAGCGGCCAACAATCAACTGGCGGAGGAGCGCCATGGCGATGTGCTGCATCAGCGGGGCATCCTGTATGCGCCGGACTATGTGATCAACGCCGGCGGAATCATCGTGACCGCCGCCGAGTTGAACGACAACTCCCCGTCCTACGCCAGAAGCCGCGTCGAACAGATCTCCCGCACGCTGACGAACGTATTCGACTGGTCCGACAAGCATGGCGTATCCACGGCCAAAGCCGCCAACCAGCTGACCGAGCAGCTGCTCGGCGAATAAGCGGTTCACACGCAGCAAGGGCTGCTCCCTGGTCGCCATGACCATAAGGAGCAGCCCTTGCTGCCGTCTGCGGTTATTCGATTTCTGCTTTCTACTCCTTTATAATGGGAACATAAGCAAGATACCCGAAAGGAGCCGGAACAAATGAAAGAAGAAATTATTAAACGACTGACCTCGTATGTCATCGTCGATACCCAATCCAATGACGAGAGCGAGACCTGCCCATCTACGCCGGGCCAGCTTACGCTTGCGAACCAGCTTGTTGAAGAGCTCAACTCGATCGGGATGCAAGAGGTAACAATCGACCCGAACGGTTACGTAATGGCAACTCTGCCGGCTAACACAGATAAACAGGTGCCCACCATCGGCTTCCTGGCACACGTAGATACAGCAACCGACTTTACCGGCAAAAACGTAAAGCCGCAGCTCGTTGAATATGAAGGCGGCGACATTACGCTGAACGAAGCGCTTGGCGTCGTGCTGTCGACGAAGGATTTCCCGGAGTTAAGCCAATACAAAGGCCATACGCTTATGACGACGGACGGCACAACGCTGCTTGGCGCCGATAACAAGGCCGGTATTGCCGAGATCATGACAGCCATGGCCTATCTGATCGCGAATCCGGACATCAAGCATGGCAAAATCCGCGTTGCTTTCACGCCGGATGAAGAGATCGGCCGCGGCCCGCATCGCTTTGACGTCGCTGCATTTGGCGCCAAATATGCCTATACCGTCGATGGCGGCCCGCTGGGCGAGCTGGAATACGAGAGCTTTAACGCGGCGGGTGCCAAAATTACCGTCAACGGCACCAATGTCCATCCGGGCACGGCCAAAGGCAAAATGGTCAACTCGATGAAAATCGCCATGGACCTTCACAGCCGTCTTCCGGCTGCCGAAGCGCCTGAGCTTACCGAAGGCTATGAAGGCTTCTATCATCTGAACACACTGCAGGGCGATGTGGAACAAACTAAGATGTCCTACATCATCCGCGATCATAACCGCGAGAAATTCGAAGCGAAGAAAGCGAATATCTCCCGGATCGTTGAGGAGCTAAAAGCTATTCATGGTCCCAACAGCATCGTACTCGAGCTGAAAGATCAGTACTATAACATGCGCGACAAAATCGAGCCGGTATTCCATATCGTCGAAATCGCCCGCGAAGCGATGGAAAGCCTGGATATCAAGCCGCTTATCAAGCCGATTCGCGGTGGTACCGATGGCTCACAGCTGTCGTATATGGGCCTGCCGACTCCGAATATTTTCACCGGCGGCGAGAACTACCACGGCAAATTTGAATATGTCTCCATCGATAACATGGTTAAATCCGTGCAGGTGATTGTCGAGGTTATCAAAAGCTTCGAGGCACGCGGACAAGAGTAATTACGAAGGCCGCTCTACTTCGAACAGCTCGCCAAGCTTCGCATACGAAGCGCCTGCAAGACGGCTGACCGGCTGAAGCACCGACGCATCGATATGGTTCCGTTCATCCGCGATGGATTCATGGAGATGGTAGCGGATAACACGGCCGATCAACAGGTCGGCAGCTGGAGCATCGGCCGTTCCGCCAAGCGGAATCGCCTGCTCCAGCACGCATTCCAGCCGGACCTTGGCATCCGCAATGCCGGGAACGGAAATGCGTTCGCTAGGAACCGCCGTCAGTCCGGCGAGAGCAACCTCGCTCTCTTCCGGCGGCAGGCTGGCTGCCGTAGCATTCAGCTTTTCCACATACGATTCATCCGCAATGTGAACGACAAACTCACCTCTTGCGACGGCATGACGAGAGGTATCCTTCCGGATACCTCTTTTGCGTTGCACGGATACGGAGATCAGCGGCGGATCAGCCGTCACGATATTGAAATAACTGAATGGCGCTGCGTTCAGCACGCCATCCTCGGATAAGGTCGTTACCAGGGCAATCGGCCTTGGAACAACCGTACCCGTAAGCAGCTTGTAATTCTCCCGCTCGCTTAAGTTTTCTGCATCAATCCGGATCATGAATCCGCCGCCTCCCCTGTCTTAGAAATGGTCTTTATACCAAGCTGCCGCCGCAGCTACCTCGGAACGGGTAAGCTGATGACCGAACCGTTCCCAATGCACGTCTACCGCTGCGCCCGCACCGCCAAGCAAGGCTTCCAGCTCGTTAGTCTCCTCGGGCGAGCAGATCGGATCATTCTCCCCTGCCCCCATAAATACCGGCACTCCGGACAGATCCGGCAATTCAAGACCCCGGATCGGTACCATCGGATGATGCAGGATTGCCCCGCGCAGCGAGTCTTTGTAATGGAACAGCAAGCTGCCCGCGATATTAGCGCCGTTGGAGTAACCCACGGCTACCAGGTTACGGCGATCGAACCCGTACTCCTCTGCCGCCCGGTCAAGAAAATCATTCAGCTCTTTTGTCCGGAACACTAGATCCTCCAGATCGAATACGCCTTCCGCAATCCGGCGGAAATAACGCGACATTCCGTTCTCGGATACATTGCCCCGGATGCTGAGTACGGACGACTCCGGCGAAAAAGCTGCTGCAAGCGGCAGCAGGTCATGCTCTGTGCCGCCTGTGCCGTGGAACAGGACGAGGACCGGCGCCGCCGGATTCGTCCCCTGTTTGAATATATGCTTCATGGTATAAACCTCCTAAGATGAATTGTCGCCTAATATTAACGATCCAGTTCCATTACCCGTACATCAAACGGTGTGAGCAGCTGCTCCAGAGTTGCACGGTGTTGCTCGTACCATGCCGGCAGCATCAGCTGTTCGCCAAGATGTTCAGGATCTTCGTCACGGGCGAATCCCGGAGGATCCGTAGCGATCTCGAACAGTATGCCGCCTTGCTCGCGGAAGTAGAGCGCATTAAAGTACTGACGGTCGACGATTGGGGTTGGCTGGAAGCCGTTCGCTGCTAT
Organism: Paenibacillus sp. JDR-2; assembly: GCF_000023585.1. Lineage (NCBI taxonomy): Bacteria > Bacillati > Bacillota > Bacilli > Caryophanales > Paenibacillaceae > Paenibacillus > Paenibacillus sp. JDR-2. Next base: position 6,845,131 of record NC_012914.1, read on the forward strand.
ATGTTGCTGCCAAGTGAGATGCTCGGCATCGTCTTTTGCTCTCCAGGCGATATGGTGAACGGTACCGTGACCGCCATGACCGGCTGCCATTGGCTCCGTATTCACGTCGATGATGTTGCCCAGTTCGCCAAACGATTGGTAACGTGCCAGACCGTTCTCTTCATCCACTTTCGACAGACCCATTACATGCTCCAGCAATTGCGCGGTTGCCGCCGGATTGGTACTGTACAGAATAGCGCCTCCAAAGCCTTTGATCGCATTATCGGCCGATACGCCGCCAAACGACCATGTGCTTCTTGGACCTTCTTCGCGCGCTACCAGCTCTACAAGCAAGCCGTCCGGATCGGCGAATTGCAGGTACTGCTCGCCAAAGCGTGAGGTCTCATTGAATTCGATCCGGAATTTCGCAAGGCGTTCTTTCCAGAAGCCCAGGGTACCTTCAGGCACGACATAAGTGGTGTAACCTACCTGACCGCCGCCTACAACGCCTTTACGGGAGTTTTCCCAAGGGAAGAACGTGATAATTGTGCCAGGGCTGCCGGCTTGGTCGCCGAAGTACAGATGGTACACTTCAGGTGCATCAAAGTTGATTGTTTTTTTCACGAGACGCAGACCAAGCACCCCTGCGTAAAAGTCTGTAGTCACCTGAGGATGTTTTACGAAAGCCGTAATATGATGGATACCTGCTGTACGTTGATTTGTCATTATTTCCACTCTCCTAATGGGTTAGTTTAAGAATCTTTAATTTAAGATATAAGGCCTGACTTGATGTATATGCTACGACCAACTCTATTTGAAGGTCGTCTGCGCGAACTTGCCTAATTTCTTGAGCAGCAGGCTTGCAACCTGCTTCTCTTCCGCTGTCAGTCCTCCAACCGCTCCCTCAATTACGAGGGTATGCTGCGGGAACACTTCTTCTATAAACCGTGTCCCTGCTTGGGTAATTTCAGCGTAAATCAGCCTCCGGTCTTCGGTTGAAGCTCTGCGGCTGACGAAGCCTTTCTTCTCCAGCTTATCGATGACGTAAGTGATATTGCCGCTGCTCATCAGCACCTTCTCGCCGATTTGCTGCAAGGGCTGCGGCCCTTTGTGATACAGAAGCTCCAGCACTCCGAACTCGGTCCGGTTAAGGCCATGCTTGCGGATATCCCGGTCGGCATGCGCGTTCACCCATTGGCTTGCTCTGGCAAGCGCGATGTAAAGATCAAGCGAATCATCTTTTTCCTTTTCCATTTGCTCGCCTCGCTTTCGTTTATCTTGATTTTAAGATACTTTATTTCGAGGCAAATGTAAAGAGGTTTTTGAAAAAAACTTTTGAAGGGGCTGTCCAGCATGCCGGACAACCCCTTTATTTCTAGGTTCCTCTATGCGAGGTTTAACGCATATTAGGTGCGGAATTTTCGCTTGGCGCTTTGTTAGGCGCCGGATTTGGTGCTGCGTTAGGCGCTTGATTGTTAGGCGCGATGTTGTTGCCGCCGCCATTGCTGCCGCCGGTACCGCCACCGCCGATTCCTTTGCCGCCGCCCGTACCGCCAGTTCCACCGCCGCCAAAGCCTTTGTTGCCTTTGCCGCCTTCCTGCATTTGGCCGCCTCCGCCGCCAAAGCCTTTACCGCCTTTGCCGCCTTCTTGCATTTGGCCGCCTCCGCCGCCAAAGCCTTTACCGCCTTTGCCGCCTTCCTGCATTTGGCCGCCTCCGCCGCCAAAGCCTTTGCCGCCGCCTGCGCCACCACCGATACCTGCGCCGCCGCCTGCTCCGCCGCCGCCACCAGCTCCTGCGCCGCCGCCAGCTCCTGCGCCGCCACCAGCTCCTGCGCCGCCGCCAGCTCCGCCGCCGCCGCCAGCTCCTGCGCCGCCGCCTGCTCCGCCGCCGCCACCAGCTCCTGCGCCGCCACCAGCTCCTGCGCCGCCGCCAGCTCCTGCGCCGCCGCCAGCTCCTGCGCCGCCACCAGCTCCTGCGCCGCCGCCAGCTCCTGCGCCGCCGCCTTGACCAACGCCAAGACCTCTAGCTTTGCCAACGCCTTTAGCGCTTACCTTCTTACCGTATTTTGCCGTGTTGTACGAGTAAGTAATCGACTGGAATGTTTTCGAATCTACCGAGCCAGTCACTGGAAGGCCATGCGTTTTTTGATAATGCTTGACGCCTCTTACGGTTGTATTGTCATAATAACCGTTGATTTTGCCGGAATAGCTGCCGATTCCCTTAAGCATCCCTTGAATAACATAGATGTCCGGTCCTTTGGCTCCTTTGCCGACCGCAAGAGTCGTTCCGGCACCGCCAAACATAAGTGCAGCAGACAAAACAACCGCACCCAGAATTTTTCCGGCCTTTTTAGCCTTCCCTTTATTCTCGCCCTCACGGGAAGACAACATCCAATCCCATTTCATTTGTTACTACACCTTCCTATTCTCATTAAATTGTATTTCCACGCCTTACTATTCCCCAATTCAAAATTTCATACGGCGCCTTTTCGATTTAAAAAATTAAAGAGTTTATCGTGAAAATTAAACATGTTGCGCCAACCCTGATTTTTCTCCGGAACCCTTGTTATATAATGATGTCGCTTTCATTACATTTATTGAACGGGGGTCTTGGCATGCTGAACGACAACTATATCGCATTCAGTTATCACGAAGGCCATTTTCCGCTTTCCCATGATGGGAAGGCGGCCGATATTTACGTATCCGAACAAGATTACGCAGGTGTTATCCGGGCAGTATCAGACTTGCAACAGGATATTTATAAAGTCACGCAAACGAAACCGCAAATCATTCGTCAGGCAGAAGAGCTGAAGTACAGCACGGTTATTATAGGCACAATCGGAAAGTCCGCCCTGATCGAGAAGCTTATCGCGGAAGGAAAACTGGATGCCGCCAGTCTGACGGGCAAATGGGAGTCCTTTGTGCTGCAGACGGTTGCTAATCCTCTGCCGGGCGTGCACGAAGCTCTTATCATCGCGGGAAGCGATAAACGAGGCACGATCTACGGCATTTACGATATTTGCGAGCAGATTGGCGTATCGCCTTGGTATTATTGGGCTGATGCTCCGGTCCGCAAACGAACGGCATTAATGTTCCGCAACGGCATTTACAAACAAGGCGAGCCATCCGTCAAATACAGAGGTATTTTCTTGAATGACGAAGGTCCTTCTCTTATGGCCTGGGTCCGGGAGAACTTCGGGGACTTCAAGCACAATTTTTATGAACACGTATTCGAGCTGCTGCTCCGACTCAAGGCTAACTATCTGTGGCCGGCCATGTGGGATAATACCTTTTACGAAGATGACGAGCTGAATCCCGCGGTTGCGGATATGTATGGCATCGTAATCAGCACCTCCCACCACGAGCCTATGCAGCGTCCGCATGGCGACTGGAAGAAACATAAGCAAGGGCCTTGGGATTATTGCATTAATGAGGAAGTGCTCTACAAGTTTTGGGAGGAAGGCATTCGCCGGAGCGCCGGCTACGAGAATGTCATTTCGCTTGGGATGCGGGGAGACGGCGATGAGGCAATGGGAGGTCAACTCTCGTTCCGGGAGAAAATCGAACTGCTTCAGCGGATCGTCCAGGACCAGCGCCATATTATTGGCGAGCAGATGCAGACCGATCCCTCGGAAGTTCCGCAGTTATGGGCATTGTATAAAGAGGTTCAGGAATATTACGAGAACGGCATGCGCGTGCCGGATGACATTACGCTTTTGTGGTCCGACGACAATCATGGGAATCTGCGCAGAGTACCCGCCGAAGAGGAGCGGCGCCGTTCCGGAGGGGCGGGCATCTACTACCATCTAGACTACATGGGTGGTCCGCGTTCCTATAAATGGGTTAATACAGTGCCGCTAGAGAAAATTTGGGAGCAGATGCACAAAGCCTACGAGTACGGCGCAGACCGGATTTGGATACTGAACGTCGGCGATTTGAAGCCGATGGAATGCCAGCTGGAGTTCTTTCTTCGGATGGCATGGAACATGGACGAATGGAATAAGGACAACATCGGAGACTACAGCATCGGTTGGGCGGAGCGGCAATTCGGCTCCATCTATGCGGAAGAGGCCGCGCTTATCATTAACCGGTATTCCAAATGGAACGGAAGGCTGAAGCCGGAGCTGCTAAACGCCGTTTCGCTATACAGCTCCGTGCATTATAAAGAGGCGGACAACCTTCTGGCCGAGCTTCATGGGACCGTCAAGCTGGCCGAGCAGGTGTATCGGGACATTCCTGCTGCAGCCAAAGACGCCTTCTTCCAGACGGTGCTCTATCCGGCCAAAGCATCTGCCCAGGTACTCGAGATGTATATCCGCGTCGCGAGGAGCAAGCTGTATGCCGCCCAGGGACGGGCTTCAGCGAACATTGAGGCTAAGCTCGCCAAGCAGCTATTCGAAGCTGATGCCTCGCTCACCTTTATGTATAATCACGAGATCGCAAGCGGCAAATGGAACCATATGATGGATCAGCTTCATATCGGCTATACGTACTGGAACCAGCCGGAGGAACACATTATGCCGGAGGTTGGAACGGTTAAGCTGACACGCGAAAAATCGGGATTAGGCGTTGCTGTCGAAGGCTCGGAGCTGGCATGGCCGCGTGACCCGCAGCTTCCTGCCCTTTCCTTCGACACGTACACGAGGGAAAGCCGTTATATCGATCTGTTCAACCAGGGAACGGACGCGTTCAACTTCTGCGCGAGAGCCGATCTGCCTTGGATCAAGTTAAGCCGCACGACTGGCAGCGTTGAAATCGAAGAACGACTATGGATAGAGATCGATTGGAACGAGGTGCCGCTCAGCGATAAAATCACCGGAAGCATCACCTTAATTGATCTGCTAACCAGCAAAGCTTTCTCCGTCATGATTCACGTCATGAATCCGGCATCGCCTTCCCGCGAAGCCTTGACCGGTTTTATGGAGACTAACGGATATATCTCTATCGAGGCGGAGCATTACAGCACGAACAACGAAGGCGGCGGAGCAAGCTGGCAGGTCATTCCGAATTACGGCAGAACCTTGTCTTCCATGGCGGTATTTCCGGTAACTGTCCCTTCGACCCCCATACCCGAGCCAGACGCATCTCCTTGTTTGGAATACGAAGTATACCTGACTACGCCGGGCGAGCTTACCGTAACCGCCCTGATCGCTCCAACGATCGACTTTATTCCTGGACAAGGCTTACGGCTTGGCGTTTCGTTTGACGACGGCCCCGTTCAAGTGGCAAGCGCAATCGGCCTAACCAACGAAGGCGGCTATTCGGAGCCCGATTGGGAGCAAAGCGTTATTCTGAATATCCGCTCGGTCGTAACGAAGCATACGCTCCCGGAGACCGGTTATCATAAGCTAAAAATATGGATGGTTGATCCAATCGTTGTCCTGCAAAAAATCGTGATCGATACCGGCGGCTTAAAGCCCAGCTATCTTGGCCCGCCGGAAAGCTACCGTGGTTCACGGTAGCAACAGCAAACCCTCTCCGCTTAAGCCGGAGAGGGTTTTGTCTTTAGGATACGAACTTGACGTCGGCTACCTTGCCGCTTTCCACAAAGCCGATATTCTGATACACCTTATTGGAATCGGGGTTGGTCAAATCCGCATACAGCATGGGGATCCGGTTTTCTTGCACGATCAGGCCGCAGCAGGCGGCAACCGTCGCGCTTGCAAACCCTTGCTTGCGCAGCTCCAGCGGCGTGTAGACATAATTAATGCGGGCATGGCTTGGAGAACGGTGAGCGATATGCGCCATCGATACCGGCATTTGATCAACGATCCATATGTATAGATTGCCTGTTGCAATCGTATTTTCCGCCGTGGGCAATTGGCTTGCCGGATGAACCTTGTAGCCATAGGCGCTTTCCGCAAAGCCGGCCATAAAATCCGCGATTAGCGGAGCGTCCGAGGCAACGGTTGGCCGCAGCTCCCCCTTCACTGCCGACGGGTACCGGATATCCGGACAATAATAAGCTTCCATCCCCATTTTATACTCGGGGCGCACACGGTATCGGACAGCGTACAGCTCCGCAAACAGCTTGGCATGCCTAGGCTCCGCCGTAATTCCTCGAAGCGAATGTCCGGTGAGCCTCACCAGGGCTTTAAGGAGAAGGAGTCTTGCCTCTTCCGGAAGTGCCTCATCCACCCACAACCAGGCATTATGACCAGGCGAACCGGCAAAAATCGCGGAGCCCCCTGCGGCTCTATAGATGACCGACTGGCTCATTTCGCATATCCGGTGCAGCAAATTCATCTTTACCTCGTCTGTGACAAATAACGGCGATCTTAAAGCATCCATAGCCTGCTCGCCAGGCAGCAATCTTTCCCACATCACGACTCCTCCTTTCCATATGGTTCGTGTACAAAGAAATTCCTCCCAGTCTATATGTATCTGATGTATTCGTCAATCCTACAAAAAGCCCTGCTCACTGAGCAGGGCTTTGCTTAATTTTATGAGTTCAATAATCAACTTTTAGCGATTAGGTGCGTTCGCGATCGCGGCTTCTGAGGCCGAACAATCCGACTAGACCAAGAAGGCCAAGCCAACCCCAATTATTAGTGCGGTCATTCGTGGTTGCCAAAGTACGGTAATTGCCATTTGTTAGGGCACGCGTTCCTGTAACCGTACCTGTAGTACCTGTCGTACTATAGCTGTTCATCCGGTTTGTATTGCCAATGAAGCTGTTCCGGTTAGGATTGTAGCCATTGTTTGTACTATAAGTGCCGTAATTGTTTAATCCGTAACCATTGGTGGTGCTGTAGTTGTTCGTGCCGTACGGGTTGGTGCCATAAGTGTTCATACCGTAGCTGTTTGTGCCGAAGCCGTTCGTTCCGTTTAATGTTCCATTGTAATTGTTCGTACGGCTAGGCGTTGTGCTGTTGCCGTCCGTACCGTAAGTGCCGTAAGTCGTGGAACCGTAATGCGTGCTGCGGAAGTTATCCGTTGCAACTTCATCTTTGGCGGAAGCGGCAAAGGCTGGTACGGAAGCGGCGGACATCACAATAGTTGCGGCGCACAGCGTTGAGAACAATGTCTTTTTCATTGGCGAAGACCTCCCTCGGATATTTGGTACATCCATAAGTGTGCTGAGCGGGAGGCGCTGATATTCTGCCAGATTTTTAGCTGGAGAGAATGACGCCTATATCCAATCCATTCCTTCCGAATATAGTAATCTCATAAGCAAATGAGAGTTTATCAGACAAGACTTAGAAGGGGACGAGGGCGAGATGATCAAAGCCATTATTGTAGAAATCGAATTTAACAACCGTTCGAACAGGGGCGGCGTTTACCGGATTGGACTGACCCCTCAGTGGATTAAGTACCGGATGTCCATCTTTATGAAATATACGCTTCAAAGCCTGCTCAAGCAGACGAACCAGAACTTCCACGCTTTTATTCGTTACACGGAGCGGACAGAGGGAATTATACGGGCCGAGCTCGCGAAATATCCGAAGCTGCCGGCTAATATCCGTTTCGTGGCGGACAAGAAATACGGCGAAAAGCTGCGGAGAACGGTCGGCGCAAGTTCTATTTTCTACCTTGTCCGCCTTGACTGCGATGACACCTATCACCGCACCATGATCGATCAGCTTCATAAATACAAGCCAAAGCAAGGCACTCGGGCGTTGATTAACCAAGCAGGCTACATTTATGACAGCGTGCGGCACCGGATGGCCACGGTCAGCAAATCCTCCCCGCCTTTTTATACGTGGATTTACAATTCCGAGCAATACTTTGGCGGCTTTCGATATAAGACGGTGGATGGGCACAGCGGAGTCATTAAACATAAGCATGAGGTTCTGACCAAGTCAGGCAAACGCAACTATATGGTTGTCGTGCACAACAAAAACACGCTGAATCAGAGACTTTTGAACAGACATACCTTTATCTCCAATAAGGCAAAAGTAGATGCCATTCTAGGCAAGTTTATTTAATCCTTCTCCTTCATAAATGCCGGGGCGGCAGGGAAAAGTAATACCGTCAAAATTAAGATGAGGCGGTGCGGCACAATGGGAAGACGCAGCAGAAGATTACTTGTTCCTGAAGCAGGGGCGGCCATGCAGACCTTAAAGGCGAACGTGATGCGCCAGGAAGGCTACGCGGTAGACGAGAACAGTCCGGATGACGTGAAATACGAAGTAGCCAGCGAAATGGGAATCCGCATGAACCGCAATGGCGACAACGGGAATATGAAAACCGAGGATGCCGGTCATGTCGGCGGAAAAATCGGCGGTGCCATGATCCGTGAAATGATCCGGATGGCGCAGGAGAAATTAGCAAAGCGGCAGCCTTAAGCTGCCGCTTTATTTTGGGCGTAAATACGGATTACGGCAATGCCCGCAGCGCTTTCGCCTGCCGTATATGGGCAACCCCTTCCTGACATAGACCGTATGGCTCCCACGGACAATCGTAGCAGAGCCGGTGAATGTCATCGGGTTGAATAGCGGCAGCAACGCGTCCGATTAGCTCATCCCAGCTTAACCGGTTTCCGGTCTCAAGCTGTAGTTCGCCTAATATTTCGCTGTCCTTCCGATACACGCTAGAATTGTGGCAATGATTCGGCTGATCTGATGGAAAAGCCGCGCAGATCATATCAGGGCCTTCGATAATTTCAATGATCGTCTTCGGGTCGTTCCGCAGCGTTTCATAAACGGCTGTCATGTTCGTGCAGAAGCCTTCCGAATATCCCTTGCCGCGGTATCCAAGCAAACAAAACAGATGATGCCCTCTCAACGCGATGCTTTGCATGGGAACTGCTCCTCCCTTTATATGTTAACCCGATTTTATCACATCGGTTAACATACGAGGAGCTTTATTTGTCCGGCGGGATATCCGGTTCGTGCCTGTATTCCTCCAGGTCAATCAGTCCGTTAATCCCTATGTACACGCCTTCGGACTCCAGCATATGCCTTTGCAGCATCCGCGATTCGTCTTCCTGGATAGCGATTTCTCCTTTGGCGTTCACCACCCGATGCCAAGGCAGCTGATGGGCGCTGCTCAAAGAGTGCAGAATTCGTACGACCTGCCTTGCCCCGCGGCTGCTGCCTGCCAATCCCGCGATTTGCCCGTAGGTCATCACTTTCCCTTCCGGAATCTGCTTAATAATATCGACTACTCTCTGCGTATAAGGCTGTAACATAAGCGTTTGTCCTTTCCCCGCATATTCAAAAAGATCAGTTCCACTAGCGTTGGCTAATGAAACTGACCCTATTCGCGGTTAATTGATTTCCATTACCCCATATGAAGCCCTTCGAGAGCCGCTTCCGGCTTTTCGACCTGCGTGTTCTCTCCGGAATTTTTCTTGCCTCTTCGAAGCAGAAGCCCTAACAAGGCACCCGTAATAGCGACAAACACCATAATGCCAAAAGTGTAGTCAAATGCATCGACCGCCAAGGCGAGAAGCTGCTGAAGCTGCTCCGGACTTGCCTGCGCGGCACCGCTTCCCGCGGTCTGATTCGCCAGCGCTTCGGGCGGAACGTTTGCTTCAGCCATCAGCTTTGCAATCCGCTTCGTCAGAACCGTAACGAGCAGCGCAACCGCCAGCGAGCTGATCACCTGCTGCATCGCGCTCGTAAGCGAGGTGACACGGCTTACCAGTTCGCGCGGCGTCTTGTTGATCAGATGGGAATTAAGAGGCATCATCATAAGCCCCATTCCCGAGCCGGCCATGATAAGAGGCAGGAGCAGATCCTCTCTGCCCGTATGGATATCGAGATGCGAATACTGGAAGATCGCGCCCGATACAAGGCTGAGCCCGATAACAACCAGCCAGCGGACCCCGATACGGTCGAACAAATAACCGCCGATCGGCATCATGCAGGCCGAAGCCAGCGCTTGCGGGAACAACGTAAGGCCGGTGTCAAACGCACCGTAGCCGCGGCCCTGCTGAAGAAATTGCGGCAGCAGGAAAATCGCGCCAAACAGCGAGAACTGGACAATCCACTGCACCACAATGCCGAACGAGAAATCAATCGAGCGGAACACCCGAAGATCCAGCAGCGGATGCTTCGCGCGCAGCTCTACGATGATAAAGACGATCAGCGCTGCGCCCCCAACGATAAGACCGGCGAGCGTTTTGTCCGAAGTCCAGCTCTCCGCACCCTGGTTGACGCCATAGGATAACGAGGCGAAAGCGAGCGGCCCCAGAATCATGCCCGGAATATCCAATCCGGCAAGCTTCTTGGTCGCCAGCTTCGGCAGACTCCACAACCCGAACAATACGCTGATGATTCCTACCGGCAGATTGATCAGGAAGATCCAGCGCCAGGAATGGTATTCGACCAGCCAACCGGAGAGAATGGGGCCAATGGCCGGAGCCAGCAGAATCGGAACGCCAAGCATCCCCATGACTTGCCCTACTTTATTGGGCGGACTCAGCCGGTAAACGTACGCCATCGCAACGGGCAGCACAAATCCGCCGCCAAGCCCTTGAATAACGCGGAACATAATCAGCGTCTGCGGGTCATTCGGCAGCGCGCATAGGAGCGAGCCAATCGTAAAGAGAATAACCGAAGTCAGAAAAACCGTCTTGGCGCCGAACCGGTCGGACAGCCAGCCCGCAAGCGGGATTACGGCGGCTTGTGCCAGCATATAACCCGTTACGGTCCACTGAAGAGTGGGAAGCTGCGTATGAAAATCCTCTACGAGCTTCGATAAAGCGACGTTCATCGCCGTTGTATCGAGAATAACCATAAAACAGCCGAGAATAATCGCGACAAGCGGAAGCAGAATGCTTTTTATGCTGAATTCCTGCTCCTGCGGGTTATCCGTTAACCGTTGTTCCATCCGTATAACCTCCTACATGGAATACCCCATTACGCCAAGGCTGAGAGGGACAACGGCAGTCTGTAATGGTAGTGTGCTACCCCATGTTACTGAGCAAATTGGGCGAAGTCAATCGATTTTTTGGTAAAAAATACATAAACCGTTTTCAGCTGCATTCCGTTATTTCATCAGCCTCCGGATGATCGAAAGTCCACCCTTGGCCGACGGATAACGGAAAGCGAAATCGAACCTCGTTATTTGCTTCAGAACGCTTTTCATATGGGAGAAGGTCTTGAAGCTGTACTCGCCATGATAAGCCCCGATCCCGCTCTCGCCTACTCCCCCAAACGGCAAATACGGCGTCGCCAGATGCATAAGCGTATCGTTGATGCATCCGCCGCCGAACGGTACGGCTTCGGTCACCCGCTTCTGAATAGCCGCATTCTCGCTGAACAGATAGAGAGCAAGCGGCTTTGGACGCGCATTGATCTGATCGATTGCTTCCTGAAGCTCATCGTAGACCAATACCGGCAGAATCGGGCCAAAAATCTCCTCCTGCATGACCGGCATATTCCAGTCCACGCGGGTTAATACGGTAGGCTCGATCCGGAGCGCCATTTCGTCAGCCCCTCCGCCCATGACAGCCTCCCCTTCGCGAAGAAAGCCTGCAAGCCGCCGGAAGTGCCGCTCCGAAATGATTTTGCCGTAATCCTTATGCTCAAGCGGATTCTGGCCATAGAACTTCGTTACCGACTTGCGGAGCTGCTGCAGGAACTCCTCCAGAACGCTGTGATGCACGAGTACGTAATCGGGCGCGATGCAGGTCTGCCCGGCGTTGATAAATTTGCCGAAGGCAAGACGTCTTGCAGCCAGCTTGAGATTGGCATCATGGTGCACGATAGCCGGGCTTTTACCCCCAAGCTCCAGCGTAACCGGCGTCAAATGCTTGGCTGCCGCCGCCATAACCAACTTGCCGACATTAACGCTGCCCGTGAAGAAAATCTTATCGAACGGCAGGTCCAGCAGCTCTTGGCTTACCTCAACTCCGCCTTCCATAACGGCTATGTAAGAGGGATCAAACGTATCCTGAACAAGCGAAGACATGACCTCCGACACCGCCGGCGATAGTTCCGACGGCTTAAGGACTGCGGTATTGCCCGCCGCTATAGCTCCGACAAGCGGCGCCATTGCGAGCTGGAACGGATAGTTCCACGGAGCGATAATAAGCGCGGTGCCAAGCGGTTCCGGCATGATGTACCCTTTACTGCCCATATGGGTAAGCGCCGTTTTGACCTTGGCGGGCTTCATCCACCGCTTCAACCGCTTTTGCGCAAAAGAGATTTCCTTCAGGACAAGTCCAATCTCGAGCATATAGGACTCCTGCTCGCTCCGGTTCAGGTCGAGCCGAAGCGCCTGCATAATAGCATCCTCGCGTTCCGTAATGGCCTGGCGCAGCTTGGCCAGCTGAGCCTGCCTGAATTCGAGACTCCGGGTTGCCCCGGTCCCGTAATAATGCCGCTGCTTCTCCAGCAATTGAGATCCGTATCCGTTCATGTCATACCCCGCCTTTTCGTTATAAATCCAGACTTAAAAAATGAAATTCTATGCTATAGTTAGGAAAAAGGAGCGATGCCGATTGAATAAAATGCTGCCTGCCCTTATTCTGCTCACAGGCTTGCTTTACATTTTTATCATTCCTGCTGAACCGCATGCCGTCAAGCTAATTTTCAAAGCGATTCCGATGCTGTTGATTATCGCTTATGCTTACATGCAGTCCGCGCAAAATGGTAAGCGGTTTCAATGGATCCTGCTAACCGGTCTTGTTTTCAGCGTTGTTGGCGATGTCACCCTGGGTAACTTTGTCGTAGGGCTCTCCGCCTTTTTAATCGGCCATTTGTTTTATTTAAGCGGATTTTTCGGGCAGTGGAGGTATTCCTTCTGGCGGCTCGTTACCATCGTTCCAATCGGTGCGTACGCCGTTTATATGGGCTACGAGCTGCTCGATGCGCTTACGAAATCGGGAGACGATGCTCTGAAAATCCCCGTTCTTGTCTATTTAACGGCCATTTCGCTGATGGGCTGGTCGGCCATCATGTCCGGCAACGCATGGGCGGTTGCGGGCGCCCTGCTCTTTATGGCTTCCGACTCTATTCTCGCCTGGAATAAGTTTATTTCGGATATTGCGGGGTCAGACGTGCTTATTATGACGACTTATTATGCCGCGCAATTCTGCATAGCAACCTGCATCGGCTACCGGGGCCGCAGCGCTCCCAAGCAAAAAGCCATGATCCTCTGATCATGGCTTTGATTATGCCGCCAGGTTGTTAGCCGGCTTTTTCCTTGTTCATCTGCTTGCTGCGCAGCTGGCCGCAAGCCGCGTCGATGTCGGCGCCATGCTCGAGGCGGACGCTGACGCTGACGTCTTGCTTTTTCAGCGTATCGTAGAAGCCCTTGATGGAGTCGTTCTCGCTGCGCTGGTATTGGCTATGCTCGTCAACCGGGTTGTAAGGAATCAGGTTCACGTTCACGAGGGAGCGGCGGCGGTCGCCCACCAGCTCGGCAAGCTCAAGCGCATGCTCCGGCTGGTCGTTGACGTCCTTGAGCAAAATATACTCCAGCGTAATACGGCGGTTCGTCCGTTCCAGATAGTAATCGATCGCATCCATCAGCTTCTCGATTGGAATCGCGCGGTTGATCTTCATAATCCGCGTCCGCAGCTCATTATTAGGCGCATGCAGAGATACGGCGAGATTAACCCCTTGATCCTTGTCGGCAAACTCTCTGATTTTGTCCGCGAGGCCGCTTGTCGATACCGTAATATGGCGTGGTCCGATAGCCAGACCTTTATGATCCTTCACCGTTGTAAGGAAGTCGTTCAGGTGAATAAAGTTATCGAACGGCTCGCCGATACCCATGACAACGATATGGCTAACCTTCTCGCCTTGGCCGGATTCGTCGAGATGAAGCTGAATCTTCATAATCTGCTCGACAATCTCGCCGCTTGTCAGATCCCTGCTCTTCTTGAGCAGGCCGCTCGCGCAGAAGCTGCAGCCGATGTTGCAGCCGACCTGCGTGGTTACGCAGACCGACAAGCCGAACTTATGGCGCATCATCACCGTCTCGATCAGGTTGCCGTCATCCAGCTTGAGCAGCAGCTTGACGGTGCCGTCCTTCGACACTTGCTTCGTATGCTCGACCAGCGTCTGGATCGCATAGTTCTCCTCCAGCAGCTTCACGCAGTCCGGATGAACATCCGTCATATCCGCAAAGCTCGTAACCCGCTTCCGGTACAAGTATTCCCACACCTGAGTCGCCCGGAACTTTTTATGCCCGCGCTCGCCCAGCCATGCCGTTAATTGATCTAATGTAAATCCATATATGGATGCTGTACTCATCGTTTTTCCTCTTTTCGTGAAACGCGGCCAAAACCGCATACTGTTCCTATTGTCCCAAAATTAGCGCATGAAAACAAGGGGCTTTCATTGCTCGCACTTAACCCGCGCGCTTATTTTACTGCTCCAACTTCCTGCCGGCAAGCGCGCTTGCCGTAATTGCCCAATACGCTGTAAGACGTTTTTTCCGTCTTATTCGGCCCTACTCTGCCCTCGGCTGCATGCCCAACCCGCTGTAAGACGGTTTTTCCGTCTTATTCGGCTCTACTCGGCCCTTGGCTGCATGCTCAACCCGCTGTAAGACGATTTTTCCGTCTTATTCGGCCCTACTCGGCCCTTGGCTGCATGCCCAACACGCTGTAAGACGGTTTTTCCGTCTTATTTGGCGCCCCCGGACAACCCAATTTAGGCTTGCCATAAACCTAACTTTCACGCCGAATTGCCGCATTCGAGAGATATAGAGCGTAACAAAGAGTATGATAGAGCTCCCTTCAATTGTAAACGCTCTAACCAAACTCCTTGTCAGAATTAGACAATATGCCGCCTCCACGGTTCATTTACAACTTCGGCCGTCAGGCGTAATATACGATTCAGCAAATGTAACAATCGCTGAGTTTCCGTCAAGGGAAACGGGGGAACCAATCGATAAGCGGCATTGCAACGGTGTGAGAGCCGGCGCGGCATGCTTATCCGGGGTGAATCCGGGAAAAGGCTGCGCGCGGCCGGACCCGGTAGGGCGACTCTCACCGTCCGAATCCGTCAGCTAACCTCGTAAGCGATGAAAATGCACTGCCCATTAGGCGAGGGCATTTTCCAAGTAGAGAGGATGATGTGATCTTGTGACCTTCCAAGGCCGCGGGGAACTTTCCTCTGCGGCTTTTTCTTATGCCCATTTTTAATCAACTGTCTTTATCGCTTAATCCCTTTTACGGGGGAACGGGGGAACCAATCGGACAGCCGGCTGTTAAGCGCAGCCAGCCAATCCACGGGGTGAATCGCCGGCTCAGCTCCATCTGAGCATGTCGGCGTAGGGCGACTCTTACGCCCGAATCCGTCAGCTAACTTCGTCAGCGTACCAAGAGAGGCAACGATGATCGTGAATATAGGCGCGGTTTTTTTTCTGCTGCGCTTATAAGCCGCGTGAAGAGTCCCTCTTCCGCGGCTTTTTTGTTTGTCGTTGATTCCTCTAACGAAAAGAGGAGCGTAAACCATGGACGATTATATACTCGTCTCCGCACCTAACGTGCAGGGCGAGGATTTTATTAAACAGCTGCTGCACCGGCATATCCCATTCGCAGCCATCGTGAACAACAAGACCGAGTATGAGCGGATGCTGGAGCTTGGCGTGTCAACGATTATCGTCATTAATACAACGGATGAAGGCACCTGGCGTGTCCCTGAGCTGCCGGTGGGACGGATCTTTTTATTCGAGAGAAGCCTGAATCTATGCTGTCGTTACATCCAGATCTGCCGCAGCTGGACATCCAAATCGATTTGCGTCGTTACGGACAGCGCGAATCCACGCCTGATCTACAAAGGGATGGGCGCCAATTATGTGATTCACTCCAGCCATGCGGATACTTCATTTCTAATCATAAACGATCTCATGGCAAGCCAAGATAATAGGTAAGGGTCGAAGTTATTCGCAATTCTTTTAGGAGGAATTTGCTATGCAGGATATCTATATGGTGCTGCTTCTCGCAGCGATATTTTTACTCTTCGCCGGCTTTATGCAGTGGTGCGACCTGGCTACACAAGAGGAGGATAAGCGATGATCGTCACGTTGGTGCTTGCCTTGTTTCTCTTTCTTTATTTAGTTTACGCCTTGATAAATCCGGAGAAGTTCTAAACCCTAATCGATCGCTGGGAGGCCGCAATGGATATTTTACAGCTCATCATCGTGGTTGGCGTGCTTATTCTGCTCGTCAAACCGCTCGGAACGTATGTATATCACGTGTACTCGGATCAACCGAACCGGACCGACCGCCTATTTGGCGGCATCGAACGGTTCATTTATAAAGTGATAGGACTGAAATCGCGCGAGGGCATGACCTGGAAAAAGTACGCGCTAAGCTTTCTGCTTACGAATATCGTGCTTGTCGCGCTCAGTTATCTAATTCTGCGTCTGCAAGGCAGCCTTTCGGGCAACCCCAACGGCATTGGCGCTATGGAAGAGACGCTGTCGTTCAATACCGTTATCAGCTTTATTACGAATACGAACCTGCAGCACTACAGCGGCGAGACCGGGCTGTCCTATTTTTCGCAGATGGCCGTCATCATGATGATGATGTTCACCTCGGCGGCTACCGGCTTCTCGGTTGCGATTGCTTTTATTCGCGGCTTAACGAGCAGGGGCAGCACAATCGGCAACTTCTTCAGCGATTTCGTGAAATCCCATACGCGGATTTTCCTGCCGCTCGCAACGCTTATTACGCTGGTTCTTGTGGCTCTTCACGTACCGCAGACGCTGCAGCCTAACGTAACGGCAACAACGCTGGAAGGGGCAGCGCAAAGCATCGCCATCGGCCCGGTTGCGTCGCTTGAATCGATTAAACATTTAGGAACCAACGGCGGCGGTTTCTTTGGCGTCAACTCGGCGCATCCGTTCGAGAATCCAAACCCGCTCACGAATGTGATCGAGATTCTGTCCATGTGGGCGCTGCCTGCCAGTCTTCCTTATGTATACGGCCGCTTTGCCGGTAACCGCAAGCAAGGCTGGGTTGTGTTTGGCGCCATGATGTCGCTGTTCCTGGTTTTCCTTGCGACGGTCTACACAGCTGAGCTGCATGGCAATCCGGTAATGAACAACCTTGGCGTAGACGCCTCGCAAGGCAGCATGGAGGGCAAGGAAGTCCGGTTTGGCATTGCCCAATCCTCCCTCTTTACGGCGGTGACTACGGCGGCTACTACCGGCTCAGTCAACAATATGCATGACACGCTGACCCCGATCGGCGGTCTTGTCCCGCTGGCGGAAATGATGCTGAACGTCGTGTTTGGCGGCAAAGGCGTTGGCCTCGTCAATATGCTGATGTATGCCATTCTTGCCGTCTTTATCGCCGGATTAATGGTCGGTCGGACACCGGAGTTTCTCGGACGGAAAATCGAGCCGAAGGAAATGAAGCTGATTGCGATCGCGATTCTCGTCCATCCGTTTATCATTCTGGCGCCAACCGCTATTGCTTTCTTGACGGATCTGGGCCAGGGAGCCATCACGAATCCCGGCTTCCACGGCATCTCGCAGGTGCTCTATGAATACACCTCGTCAGCGGCGAATAACGGCTCCGGTTTTGAAGGTCTTGCCGACAATACGCCGTTCTGGAACATTACAACCGGACTCGTCATGCTGCTTGGACGGTATGTTTCGATGATTGCCATGCTGGCTGTAGCCGGATCCCTGGTCCGTAAAAAGCCCGTACCGGAGACGATCGGCACATTCCGGACGGACAACGTGCTGTTTGGCGGAATTCTTGTAGGAACCGTAGTTATTGTTGGCGCGCTTACGTTCCTGCCTGCCGTCGTGCTTGGACCTATTGCAGAGCATTTAACGATTCGCTAACGGATAAGGATGAGGTGAATAACCGTGACCACACAACGTAAATCCATGCTGACCTCGGCGATTATAAGTCGCGCGGTGAAGGACAGCTTTCTGAAATTAAATCCGCTGACCATGATGAGAAATCCCGTCATGTTTGTCGTAGAGGTCGGCACGCTTGTCGTCCTGCTGATGACGGTCTTCCCCGGCTACTTCGGAACGGAGGGCCGGACCGGATTCAATCTGACGGTCTTTCTGATCCTGCTGTTCACCGTCCTGTTCGCCAACTTCGCGGAAGCGCTGGCCGAAGGACGGGGCAAAGCCCAGGCGGATTCGCTCAAGAAGAGCAAAAAGGATATTACGGCAAACAAAGTAACCGGCCAGACAATAAAACAAGTGTCGTCAACCGAGCTCCGCAAAGGCGATATCGTCGTCGTCTCCGAAGGAGAAATGATTCCCGGCGACGGCGAGATCATCGAAGGCCTTGCCTCTGTCGACGAGTCGGCAATCACCGGCGAATCTGCACCGGTGATCAAGGAAGCCGGAGGCGACTTCAGCTCGGTAACGGGCGGTACCCGCGTTGTCAGTGACCGGATCAAGGTCCGGATTATAAGCGATCCCGGCGAATCGTTTATCGATCGTATGATCTCCCTTGTTGAAGGGGCGAAACGCCAAAAGACGCCTAACGAGCTGGCGCTGAACACGCTGCTTACCAGCCTGACGCTGATCTTCCTGATTGTTGTGGTTACCCTTGCTCCAATCGCCAAATACGTTGGCGTAGAGCTTGATATCCCGGTGCTTATCGCCCTGCTGGTCTGTCTCATTCCGACCACCATCGGCGGTCTGCTGTCAGCCATCGGAATCGCCGGCATGGACCGCGTCACGCAGTTCAACGTGCTGGCCATGTCCGGTAAAGCGGTAGAAGCAGCCGGCGACATAAATACGATGATTCTGGATAAGACCGGTACAATCACGTACGGCAACCGGATGGCCAGCGACTTCCTGCCTGTCAAAGGCGTAAACGTTCAAGAGCTTGGCGAGTGGGCGGCGCTCAGTTCGTCCAAAGACGAGACGCCCGAGGGCCGTTCCGTCCTGGAGCTGATGAAGACCAAACAGCTGAGTTATCAATCCCCGCTTGCCGAGAACGCGCAGATTATTGCGTTTACGGCCGAGACGCGGATGAGCGGCCTGGATCTTCCGGACGGACGGAAAGTCCGCAAAGGCGCCGTTGACGCCGTGAAGAAATGGGTAGCTTCCCAAGGAGGCACCGTCCCGTCCGATCTCGACGCTACCGGCGAAGGAGTTGCCGTGCTTGGCGGTACGCCGCTCGCCGTGGCGGTTGATAGCCGCATCTACGGGATTATTTATTTAAAGGATACCGTGAAGCCGGGCATGCAGGAGAGATTCGAGCAGCTTCGCCGCATGGGGATCAAGACGATTATGTGTACCGGCGACAATCCGCTGACAGCCGCAACGATTGCCCGCGAAGCCGGGGTTGACGATTTCGTAGCGGAGAGTAGGCCCGAGGATAAAATCGCGCTGATCCGCCGCGAGCAGGCGGAAGGCAGCCTTGTTGCGATGACGGGCGACGGGACGAACGACGCTCCAGCGCTTGCCCAAGCTGACGTTGGTCTTGCCATGAACAGCGGTACGGTTGCCGCGAAGGAAGCGGCCAATATGATCGACCTGGATTCGGACCCGTCAAAAATTATCGAGGTGGTTGCGATAGGCAAGCAGCTCCTAATGACGCGCGGCGCGCTTACGACCTTTAGTATCGCGAACGATATCGCCAAATATTTCGCCATTATTCCGGCCATGTTTATGATCGCTATCCCTCAGATGGACGCCCTGAACATTATGAAGCTGGGCTCGCCTTCTTCGGCCATTCTGTCCGCGCTTATCTTTAACGCGATCATCATTCCGCTGCTCATTCCGCTTGCTATGCGCGGGGTGCAGTACAAACCGATGAGCGCGTCGAAGCTGTTAAGCAAAAACCTGCTGATCTACGGATTTGGCGGCGTCCTGGCCCCGTTTATCGGCATTAAGCTGATCGACCTGCTTGTTCATGTATGGATATAGACCGATCTGAAAGGAAGAGATAATCATGACGAACTCCACATCTTCATCGGGATCTAACGGCTCTCTCTTTATGATTGCCCTAAGAGCCAGTATCGCGTTTATTCTGCTATGCGGCATTATTTACCCGCTAGTGTCAACGGGTCTTGCCCAGCTGCTCTTCCCTCATCAGGCGAACGGCAGCATGATCAAGGATTCGAACGGCCGGATTATCGGCTCCTCCTTGATCGGGCAAAGCTTCACCGACCCCGCTTATTTCCAAGGACGGGTATCCAGCATCGACTATAAATCGGAAGCATCCGGCTCTAACAACTACGCGCCTTCGAATCCCGACATGCTTCAGCGGACCAAAGACTCGATTGCCGCATGGCAGGCTGCCAATCCCGATGTGCCGGTCAGCCAGCTTCCGCTTGCGCTGATTACCAATTCCGGCTCGGGTCTTGATCCGGATATTACGCCGGCATCGGCCGAAGTCCAAATCCCACGCATCAGCAAGCTGACCGGTCTATCGCCGGATACACTGAAAGAGCTGGTGAAAAAACATACCGACGGACGGGATCTTGGCGTCTTTGGCGACCCCCGCGTAAATGTGCTGGAGCTGAACATCGAATTAAGCAAGCTCCGCAAATAAGATTAAGCCCCGCCTGCCGCAAGTAGCGCAGGCGGGGCTTTCTCGGGGTTTACGGAGAGGAGGTATGACAGGACATGAACGACAGCTATCGCCGCAAAACACCCGAAGAGCTCCTGAAAGCCATAACGAAGCTGCACCACGGACGGCTCAAAATCTATATCGGGGCGGTCAGCGGTGCCGGCAAAACGTATCATATGCTGCGCGAAGGCCAGCAGCTGCGGAAGCAGGGCATTGATGTAGTCACCTGCGCCGTCTCCACGATGCAACGGCCGGAGACGATGGAGCAGCTTGCCGAGCTGGAACGGATTCCCAGCATTCGTTGGGAGAAGGACGGCAGCCAGCGCAAAGATCTTGATCTGGCCGCTATTAAAGCGCGCAATCCCGAGGTTGTGCTGGTGGACGGACTTGCGCACCGAAACCGGCCTGACAGTCTCCTTCCTACCCGCCTTGACGATATTCGTCATTTGCTGGAGTGCGGCATCAGCGTGATTACAACGCTTAACGTGTATGAGCTGAACGGCGTATCGGACCTGGCCTATCAACTGACCGGCATCGAGGCCGAGCATACGGTTCCCGATGATATTCTGGAGCTGGCCGATGAGGTCCGCTTAATCGACGTATCGCCGGAAACGATACTGACACGCTTGAATGAAGGGCATTTACGCAACGCAAGCTCCCCCCATTTGCTGCTTAGGGGCAATCTTGGCAAGCTGCGA